>NZ_SZVX01000002.1:0-354442 GCF_007210685.1 Dickeya sp. ws52 | reverse complement strand
AGCCGCTGGCCTCAGCACAGTTTTTGACGCCGGAAAGATGCTTCATCCTGTAGTTAATGCGTTTGTCAGCAGTCTGAGGCGCTGTCTGCACAGCGCCCTGATTGTCAGCCGGGTTGACTCGTTATTTCGCGTTGCTCAGCACTGCGCTGACGATTTCCACCGCTTCTTTCTCGATTTTTTCACGGTGTTCAGCGCCGAGGAAACTTTCACAATAAATCTTGTAGGCTTCTTCGGTGCCGGATGGCCGCGCGGCAAACCAGCCGTTGTCGGTCATCACTTTCAGGCCGCCAATCGATGCGCCATTACCGGGCGCGGCGGTCAGGCGAGCGGTGATCGGGTCACCCGCCAGCGTGTTGGCCGACACCATTTCCGGCGACAGCTTGGACAACGCGGCTTTCTGCGCATGGGTCGCCGACGCTTGCAAACGGTTGTAACTCGGCGCGCCAAAACGGGCCGCCAATTCATCATAATGTTGCTGTGGGTTCTTACCGGTTACCGCGGTGATTTCGGCGGCCAGCAGGCACAGAATGATGCCGTCTTTATCCGTCGACCAGGGTGTGCCGTCAAACCGCAGGAACGACGCGCCGGCGCTCTCTTCGCCGCCGAAGCCCAACGTCCCGTCGAACAGGCCGTCGACAAACCATTTGAACCCCACCGGCACTTCCACCAGCTTGCGGCCAAGATCCGCCACTACGCGATCGATCATCGCGCTGGAGACCAGCGTTTTACCCACCGCAACCGACTCGCTCCACTGCGGGCGGTGGCGGAACAGGTAGTTGATGGCGACCGCCAGATAGTGGTTCGGATTCATCAACCCAGCCGGCGTCACGATGCCGTGACGGTCATAATCCGGGTCATTGGCGAAGGCCAGATCGAACTTGTCACGCAGCGACAACAGGCCCGCCATCGCCGAAACAGACGAGCAGTCCATACGAATGACGCCATCGTGATCCAGCGTCATAAACCGGAACGTCTGATCGACCGCGTCGTTGACCAGCGTCAGGTCCAGTTGGTAGCGCTCGGCAATACGCTGCCAGTAAGCAATGCCGGAACCACCGAGCGGATCTACGCCAAGCTTCAGACCGGCACGCTGGATAGCCGCCATGTCCACCACCTCGCCCAGCGCCTCGACATACGCCTCGACCAGATCACGCTCGTGCAGGTGACCGCTCTGACGCGCTTTATCCAGCGACTGACGCTTCACCTCACGCAGGTTATCCGCCAACAGCGCGTTGGCGCGTTTTTCAATCACGCTGGTAAGGTTAGTGTCTGCCGGGCCGCCGTTGGGCGGATTGTATTTAATACCGCCGTCTTCCGGTGGGTTATGGGATGGCGTAATCACGATACCGTCCGCCAGCGCACCGCCCTGACGGTTGTGAACCAGAATCGCGTTCGATACCGCCGGCGTGGGGGTAAAACCGTTATCCTGCTGGATAATCACATCAACGCCGTTTGCCGTCAGCACTTCCAGCACGGAAATAAACGCCGGCTCGGACAACGCGTGCGTATCTTTCCCTACGTAGCATGGGCCGGTGATACCCTGGCGGCTACGCTCTTCGGCAATGGCCTGGGCAATCGCCAAAATATGGGCTTCGTTGAAGCTGTGGCGGGCGGCGCTGCCGCGATGGCCGGAAGTACCGAATTTAACCGACTGGGCCGGATTGGCGACATCCGGGCTCAACACATAATACTGGGACGTCAACTGTGCGACATTAATCAGGTCGCTTTGCCGGGTAGGTTGTCCGGCTCTCGGGTGATTAGCCATTGGCGTTTCTTCCTGACGCAGTGATTTAAATGGTGCCGCAAACTTTCTCAGTCAGTTCCGGCGGGAACTGCATCGCCAGCATGATGTACTCGATCATGCTGCGTTTGCGACCGGTATTGGTATTGGTGATAACCCAGTAAGGCGTGCCTTCAATGTGCCGGGGTTTGGTCTGCGCGCCGTGCAACAGCAGCGTCTGCTCGTCGGCGGCAAAATAGATGCGGGTACGGCCATGCAACGATTCGGTAGCGGCGGCAAACTCTTGCGGCGATAAACGATGCAGGGTAGACAGTACCATCAGAAAACGATTGACCGCTCTGTTCTGCTCGGCATATTCATCCGACAGCAGTAACTCACGCACGGTTCTTACCCGGTCGCGCGGCGGTTGCACAGCAACAGGCTGGGCACTTGTCGACGCCGCCGCCGATGGGGCCGTCGCTACCGACGCGGGCTGCGCGCTGCTGAATTTCAACATGCGCCGTAAAATATCCGATGCACTCTCGCCGATATGCTGAGTGTGGCTGGCGATATAACGGTAAAGCTCGTCGTCGACCTCAATAGTTTTCATCTTTATCCAGTACTGTTTTATGTCTTTAATCAATCATCAGGAATTATACAGGCTACACTCAACCCGCGAACAGCGGCAGACGGCCCGTGACGGCACATTCAGGATTATGCTGAACTTGCCGTACAAATCCCATACATGAGCGCGGTTGACTTCCCTGCCCTCGTTGACGCCGCCCGACAGAGTTTAGCCTGTGGCGGAGCACCATGGTAAAGTCATGATACCCTAAGCCACTGTCTCTCTGAATGAACTTCACCATGAAATTGAATTATCGCTGGCAAAACGCACAACACCCGCAAAACCGATTACCCGTCATTCTTATTCACGGCCTGTTCGGCAATCTGGACAACCTTGGCGTACTGGCGCGCGATCTGCAAAAGCATCACGATACCTTGCAGATTGATCTACGCAATCATGGATTATCGCCTCGTTCGCCGGAGATGAATTACGCGGCGATGGCGCAGGATGTACGTGAACTGATCGATGAACTGGCGCTGGAGCGGGTGATCTTGATCGGCCATTCCATGGGGGGAAAGGTGTCGATGGCGCTGACCGAGCAGATTGCCGCACGCATCGACCGTATTGTCGCGATTGATATCGCGCCGGTGGATTATCAGGTTCGTCGTCACGACAAGGTATTCGCTGCCGTTCGCGCCGTGAGCGAAGCCGGTGTGGAACAACGTGCGAAAGCGGCGGAAATCATGCGTGACGACCTGCCGGGCGAAGAAGGCGTGGTACAGTTTTTACTGAAATCATTTCAACAGGGCGAGTGGCGTTTTAACGTGCCGGTGCTGTGGGACCAGTACGAGCATATTGTCGGCTGGAGCGAGGTGCCCGCCTGGCCCGGGCCCATCCTGTTTATCCGCGGCGGCGAGTCGCCTTATCTCGACGACCGCTATCGCGATACGCTGCTACGCCAGTTTCCCGCCGCCAAAGCACATGTGGTAAGCGGCGCCGGGCACTGGGTCCATGCGGAAAAACCGGAAGCGGTGCTGCGCGCCATTCATCGTTTTCTGAATGCTAACTAGGTATTGCCGACCTCTCCACGGCCAGGTTCGTCATCTCAAGCTACGGTTTAATTGAGTATTGTCCCTCAGTAAACGTTGTCGCCACCGTAACGGCTGGGGTATTATGGCGCGCTCTGTATGAGGGACGGCTGTCTGGCCACTTGCATCGTTAACCACATTTCATCCAAACGCGGCCTGAACGGCTGAACGCAACGGTTACCCACGGTGTTCGCATTCCGGTAATCAAAGCGGCGATTTGGCCGAATTTCTTGCAGTACCATGAGTTATGGCAAAAGAACAAACGGATCGCACCACGCTGGATCTGTTCGCGAACGAGCGTCGCCCGGGTCGCCCGAAAACCAGCCCGCTCTCTCGTGACGAACAATTACGGATCAACAAGCGCAATCAGTTGCGGCGTGACAAGGTGCGGGGGCTGCGTCGTGTCGAGCTGAAAATCAATAGTGAAGCGGTAGACATTCTGAATGCATTGGCTGAACAGAAAAACATCAGCCGCAGTGAGCTGATCGAACAAATACTGCTGGCGCAGTTGGCTGAACAAAAAAACTAAACGTGACTGGCGTCGTCCATGACGCCGGTTGTCCTCAATAGCTTAGAACGTTTCCCAGTTATCGTTGCTCTTCTTACCGCTGCTTGCCGGAGCAGCCGGCAAGGCTTTGGCTGCCGGGGCTGATACGGCTTTGACCGCAGCCTGACGTTCACGTCTTGGCGACAGACCGGCCATTTGTTCCTCCGTCAGTCGGAATACCGATACCGCCTCGGTCAACACCATCGCCTGCTCTTCCAGCGAGCGGGTAGCCGCAGACGCTTCCTGCACCAGCGCGGCGTTTTGCTGAGTGACGCCGTCCATTTCCGTAATCGCCTGTCCTGCCTGAGCGATGCCTTTACTTTGCTCATCCGATGCCGTCGCAATTTCCGACATGATATCAGTGACGTTCGTCACGGCCTTAACGATCTCGCTCATGGTGCTGCCGGCATCGGCCACCAGCGCAGAGCCGTTATCCACGCAACGCACCGACTCGGCAATCAGGTTTTCGATCTCTTTAGCCGCTTGCGCACTACGCTGCGCCAGGCTTCTTACTTCACCGGCTACGACGGCGAACCCGCGCCCTTGCTCACCGGCCCGAGCGGCTTCAACCGCTGCGTTCAGCGCCAGAATATTGGTCTGGAAAGCAATGCCATTAATCACACTGGTAATCTCGGCAATTTTCTTCGAACTGCCGGAGATTTCGGCCATGGTTTTCACCACATTGTCCACCAGTTCGCCACCTTTACTGGCGGTGGTAGAAGCCTGACGAGCCAATTGACTGGCATGGCTGGCGTTTTCTGCGTTCTGTTTCACCGTCGAGGTCAGTTGTTCCATACTGGCTGCGCTTTCTTCCAGCGCAGCGGCCTGCGACTCCGTACGGGCTGCAAGGTCGTTGTTGCCGGAGGCGATTTCCGATACCCCCTGATAGATAGAATCGGCACTACTGCGGATCGTACTGACGGTATTCGCAAGACTGGTTTGCATATCACGCAGCAACGGGAACAGCTTGCCCACGCAGTTGTTGCCGAAGTCCAGAATCGGTTTTCCCAGGCGGCCAGCGGCAATCGCCTGGAAATGTTCACGCAGATCGTTAAGCGGGCGGGTCAAACAGGCGACCAAATAGCGATCAGTCAGGAACAACATCAACAAACCGGCGATAAGCCCCGCCAGCAAAATGTTTTGCCCAACGCCGGTAATGGTTTCCAGTCGTTCGCCGGCATCAACGAACATCGTTGATCCCGCCTTGTTGAAGTTAGTGAACGAGACGTTGAACTGCCGGCTAAAGACAGGCACGACGTCTTTGGCATATTTGTCATACTCATCGAATTTTTTATCCACCGCACGCTGGAACATGGGTTCAACCCCTTGAGTAATCAGGTTGCTCCAGTCACGCGTCACCGCTTCGACCAATTCCGGCGACATGCCGGCATGATCGATCTTCTTGAAGGCTTCCAGGTTGGATTTCAGTAAATCCAGCGCGGCTTGTGATGATTTTTGCTGTTCGTCCGCTTTCTGGTTATCACCGCTCTGCCGATAGTCAATCGCACGAGCCAGTCGGGTCACCATGCGGAAATACTGGTCGTTGCCGGTATTGACTAAATTCATATTGTTAACCAGCAACGCACTGGTTTTAGATGTCTCATTCATGGTTTTGAACGAGTACATGGTGTAAACCGAAACCGCAATCCATAACGCACAGAAAATGCCAAGTACCCACAGCATCGCTGTGCGAATGGCAATATTTTTTAGGAATTGCATAATTGACTCCATAAATGGGCTATTGATCGAGGAGGAGGTAAGGTTTGTTTTGATTTATGCGATGAGAAAATCTCTCGTTTTGTAAGAAACATTGCTGCACATTTACATTCAATAAAGCACCATGTTCTGTCATCGTCAAAACCACAGGAATATTTAGTTTTTTCTGTTGTTTAAAAGCTAATAAAAATTAGGTAATTAACGGATTATCCATATTTTCAGTTATCTGTGCGAAGATCGTATTTTAAAAAAATTAAAAAATCATTAAGACGATGTTCGAAAAATAACCAGTTAATCGTTTCGATACCATTTCCACCCCCGGCGACAGATACACGTTTATCCATCAGACAGTGTCTGCTATCATTAGCGGATCGTGGGTGACGCAAGCACCATACCCTTAAGAATCAAGAGGTTATTTTATCTATGGCTCTCATAGGCATTTTTTTTGGCAGTGACACCGGCAATACCGAAAACATTGCCAAGACTATCCAGCAGCAACTGGGCAGCGACGTCGCCGAACTGCACGACATTGCCAAAAGCAGCAAAGAGGATCTTGAGCGTTTTGACATCCTGTTGCTGGGTATTCCGACCTGGTATTACGGTGAAGCGCAATGTGACTGGGATGATTTCTTCCCGACACTGGAAGAGATCGACTTTGCCGGTAAGCTGGTTGCGCTCTTCGGTTGCGGCGATCAGGAAGATTATGCCGAGTACTTCTGCGACGCCATGGGTACGATCCGCGATATCATCGAACCCCGCGGGGCGACCATTGTGGGTCACTGGCCGATTGAAGGTTACTACTTCGAAGCTTCAAAAGGTCTGGCGGACGACACCCACTTTATCGGCCTGGCCATTGATGAAGATCGCCAGCCTGAACTCACCGGCGAGCGAGTATCCAACTGGGTCAAACAGATCAGCGAAGAGCTGAATCTGAAAGCATTACTGGCCTGATTCACCTGTGGCTCTGAGGCAAATGCACTCAGAGCCTATCTATACAGATAGGTAAAACCTATCACAATCAGTGATACATTTTTTTAACTTTTCACGCCGACAAGGTACAATGTCCATCCGGCTAGCCAGATTATGTTTAATGATAAATCCTGGCATACAATTTGTTTCTCATAGATAACCAGCCTGAATACAGCAAGTTAACGAGAATCATATTGTAAAAGTTCCGTGGTTTTCATTTCGATGGCGCGGTTCTATAATTGAGACACGTGACCTTTTTTACGCCGCCCGATGATACTAGGCTAGTAACTTCCCAGATAAAGCAAGTAACAGGACTAAATCCGCATGACTGACAACAACACCGCATTAAAGAAGGCAGGCCTGAAAGTCACACTTCCTCGACTGAAAATTCTGGAAGTCCTTCAGGATCCTCAATGCCACCACGTCAGCGCGGAAGACTTATACAAAAAGCTGATTGATATGGGCGAAGAGATTGGCCTGGCCACCGTTTACCGCGTGCTCAACCAGTTTGACGATGCAGGTATCGTCACCCGTCACAATTTTGAAGGCGGTAAATCTGTTTTCGAACTGACACAGCAACACCATCATGATCATTTGATCTGTCTGGATTGCGGTCGGGTGATTGAATTCAGCGATGAGTCTATCGAAGCGCGCCAGCGTGAGATTTCAGAAAAACACGGCATCAAGCTGACTAACCACAGCCTGTATCTGTACGGCCATTGCAGTAGCGGCGACTGCCGTGAAGACGACAACGCCCACGACGAACGCTAAACACGTCGATTGAGCAAAAAATAAAACCGCCGCGGCGGTTTTATTTTTATCTCACATTCTGACCGGGCGGCGATTAGCCTGCCCAGCTGTCGCGTAATCCCACCGTCCGGTTAAATACCAGATTGTCGGCGCTGGAATAAACGCGATCGGCGCAAAAATAACCTTCACGCTCAAACTGATACGCTTTCTCGACCTCGGCATTGGCCAGACTGGCTTCCACAACCCCTTGCACAACCTGCAATGAGTCAGGATTAATGGTAGCGAGAAAATCATCGGCCGCACCTGGGTTAGCGACGCTAAACAGGCGGTCATACAAACGGAACTGAGCCGGCAACGCATGAGCAGCCGATACCCAGTGAATCACCCCTTTAACTTTACGGCCGTCAGCCGGATCCTTACTCAGGGTATCCGTGTCACAGCTACAGTAAATCGTGGTAATCACGCCTTGCTCATCTTTATCAATGCGTTCAGCTTTAATGACATAAGCATTGCGCAAGCGCACTTCTTTACCCAGTACCAAACGTTTGTACTGCTTGTTGGCTTCTTCGCGGAAATCTGCGCGATCGATATAAACCTCACGGCTGAATGCTACCTGCCGCGTTCCCATTTCCGGATTATTGGGATGATTAGGCATACTGAGCCATTCTTCATGACTTTCCGGCAGGTTTTCAATCACGACTTTCACCGGGTTCAACACGGCCATAGCTCGCGGGGCATTGTCGTTCAGGTCATCACGAATACATGACTCTAGCGCCGCCATTTCTACCGTGTTGTCCTGCTTGGTGACGCCAATACGGCGACAGAATTCACGGATAGAGGCCGCCGTGTAGCCACGACGACGTAAACCGGAGATGGTCGGCATACGCGGGTCATTCCACCCTTCGACGATCTTCTCATTCACCAATTGGTTCAGTTTACGCTTGGACATCACCGCATATTCCAGATTCAGGCGAGAGAACTCATACTGACGCGGATGAGCGGGGATAGTAATGTTGTCCAGCACCCAGTCATATAACCGGCGGTTATCCTGAAACTCCAGCGTACACAGCGAGTGCGTAATGCCTTCCAGCGCATCGGAAATACAGTGGGTGAAGTCATACATCGGGTAGATGCACCATTTGTTGCCGGTCTGATGATGCTCGGCAAATTTGATGCGATACAACACCGGGTCGCGCATGACGATAAACGGCGATGCCATATCGATTTTAGCACGCAAACACGCGGCACCCTCGGCAAAACCGCCATTGCGCATTTTCTCAAACAGCGACAGATTCTCTTCAACGCTGCGATCGCGGTGCGGGCTATTTTTGCCCGGAGAGGTCAGCGTGCCGCGATATTCGCGGATCTGATCCGGCGTCAGCTCATCGACATAGGCCAGCCCTTTATTGATCAGTTCAACGGCATACATATGCAACTGATCAAAATAATCCGACGAATAGCGAACATTCCCGCTCCAGGAAAAACCCAGCCACTGAACGTCATGTTTGATGGATTCAACGTACTCGATGTCTTCTTTTACCGGGTTGGTATCATCAAAGCGCAGGTTGCACTTACCGTTGTAATCCTCAGCGATACCGAAGTTCAGGCAGATAGATTTAGCGTGACCGATATGAAGATAACCATTCGGTTCCGGTGGAAAACGCGTCTGGATATTGTCGTGTTTACCGGTAGCCAGATCTTCATCAATGATCTGACGAATAAAGTTGGTTGGGCGGGCTTCAGCCTCACTCATGCTTGGTTCCTCAAATGCGAAAAAACAACCCATAACCGCTAATGATCCAACAAGCCACGCCGGGAAACAACCGTTTGTTTCATGAAAGTTCAAGATAAAAAAACGGAGCGTACGTCTTGCGCACGCTCCGTTTGTCGATATTGACGGCAATCACGCCGGCCGACTTATTCCTGCGAAACGTCTCGCAACGCCGCTGCGATATTTTCCGCCTGAGTGCCGACGACAATCTGCACGCTTTGTTTGTTGAGACGAATCACCCCTGCCGCCCCCAACTGACGTGCAGCCGGTTCATCTACCAGCGCGGAATCCTTCACGCTCAGGCGCAAACGGGTAATACAGGCATCAATCCCGGTCAGATTATCCTTGCCGCCGATAGCCTGCAGATAGCCTCTCGCCACCGACTGACTATTACCTTGAGACGCAGCCGCGTTTTCTGATGAGGTTTGCGCTACAGCAGCTTCGCGTCCCGGCGTCATCAGGTTAAAACGGGTGATGGTAAAGCGGAACACCACATAATAGATGATGAAGAAGGCTACGCCCTGAAGCAGCAACATATACCAATTCGTCGCCAGCGGGTTACGTGTAGACAACACCAGGTCCACCAAACCGGCGCTGAAACCAAAACCGGCAATCCAGTGCAGGCTGGCGGCGATGAATACCGAAATGCCGGTCAACACGGCATGTAGCACATACAGCACCGGCGCCACAAACATGAAGGAGAATTCCAGCGGTTCGGTGATGCCGGTGAAAAAGGCTGCAAACGCCGCCGCCACCATAATCCCCGCCACCCGACTGCGATTTTCAGGACGCGCACAGTGATAAATCGCCAGCGCCGCGCCCGGCAAGCCAAACATCATGATCGGGAAGAAACCGGCCTGATAACGCCCGGTAATACCCGGAATGGCTTTACCGGCATCAATCGCCTGCTGTCCGCTCAGGAAATTAGGAATATCGTTAATGCCGGCCACATCAAACCAGAACACCGAGTTCAGCGCATGATGTAATCCAACAGGAATCAGCAGGCGGTTGAAGAATGCATAGATACCGGCACCGACCGACCCCAGTTGCTGAATATGTTCGCCAAAGGAAACCAGCACGTTATAAATCACCGGCCAGACGTACATCAGCACAAACGCCACCGCAATCATCAGCACAGATACCAGAATCGGCACCAGACGGCGACCATTGAAAAAAGAGAGCGCTTTAGGTAACTCAACCTGACTATAGCGGTTATACAGCTCGGCGGAAATCACGCCGACCAGAATACCGATGAACTGGTTTTCAATTTTACCGAATGCCTTCGGCACCTCCGCCAGCGGGATGTGCTGAATCATGGAAACCGCTGCGGGCGAACACAGCGTAGTCAGCACCAGATAACCGACAAAGCCGGACAATGCCGCCGCGCCGTCTTTATCTTTCGACATACCGTAGGCGACGCCGACCGCAAATAACACCGCCATATGCTCGATAATCGCCGCGCCTGACTTGATCAGCAATGCCGCCAGCGCACTTTCACTACCCCAACCGACGGGATCTATCCAATACCCGACGCCCATCAGGATGGCGGCTGCGGGTAACGTCGCGACCGGCACCATCAGCGCACGGCCTACTTTTTGTAAATAACCGAGTATACTCACCTTCCCCTCTCTTTCCCTTACGGGCAATAAAATTGTCTGTCAGCCTTATTACCAAATCACCCGCCAGCCATGTGGGCCTGAGCAGAGTGCCAAAAAAATAATTCGTCACGCAAATTAATAACGGTAATTATGTGATAATTATCACCACAAAAGCACATACAAAAAGTTTATGGCGTAGCGTTAACACAACTTATTTCAAGACTAAAAAAAACGAGCTACACTAACGCCAAATGAATACCAAAGCGTCGTACAGGCATATTAACTGACGCCGAGTCTATCTGATTGCGCTTATACGATGAATAATTGCCTTCGCTAACCGATTTTCTGAGGAGAGCCCCATGAGACTGATCCCATTAACGACCCCGGCCGACGTTGGCAAATGGGCCGCCCGTTATATTGCCGAGCGCATCAATGCGTTTAACCCGACGGCGGAGCGCCCGTTCGTGCTCGGTCTGCCGACCGGCAGCTCGCCGCTGGAGGCCTATAAATCCCTGATTGCGCTATACAACGCCGGCCAGGTCAGTTTCAAATATGTCGTTACTTTCAATATGGACGAATACGTCGGCCTGCCGGCGGACCATCCGGAAAGTTACCGGACCTTCATGTACCAGAATTTTTTCAACCACGTTGATATTCCGGAAGGAAACATTAACCTGTTGAACGGCAACGCAGAAGATATCACTGCCGAATGTCAGCGTTATGAAGAAAAAATCAAATCTTACGGTAAGATTCACCTCTTTATGGGCGGCGTCGGCAATGACGGTCACATCGCTTTTAATGAACCTGCATCCTCTTTGGTATCCCGCACGCGTATCAAAACGTTGACGGAAGAAACACGTATCGCCAATTCCCGTTTCTTTGGCGGCGATGTCGGTCAGGTGCCTAAATATGCGCTGACCGTGGGCGTGGGTACGCTGCTGGATGCAGAAGAAGTGATGATTCTGGTCAGCGGCCGCCATAAAGCACTGGCGCTTCAGGCCGCAGTGGAAGGCAACGTGAATCACATGTGGACGATCAGTTGCCTACAGTTGCACGCCAAGGCGCTGATGGTGTGCGACGAGCCTTCCACAATGGAATTAAAAGTGAAGACCGTGAAGTATTTCCGCGAGCTGGAAGCTGAAAATCTCAAAAATCTGTAATCGGTGAGCCAGGAGCTTTATAAAAATGTACGCTTTAACCAACGGTCGTATTTTTACCGGCCACCAGACTCTTGACGGCTATGCCGTCGTCATCGCCGACGGACTGATCGATGCCGTGTGCCCGGTACACGAACTGCCTGATACGCTACCCCGGCGCGATCTTGCCGGCGCATTATTAACTCCTGGCTTTATCGACCTGCAACTGAACGGCTGTGGCGGCGTTCAGTTTAACGACGCGCTGAGCAGCCTTTGCGTCAAAACGCTGGAAACCATGCAGAAAGCCAACGAAAAATCCGGCTGTACCAGCTTTTTGCCGACGCTCATCACCTCCTCCGATGAATTCATGCGCCGCAGCATCGACGTCATGCGTGCCTGGCTTGCCCAACATCGCCACCAGGCGCTGGGGTTACATCTGGAAGGCCCCTGGCTCAACCCAGCGAAAAAAGGCACCCACGACGCCGCTTTTATCCGCCAGCCGGACGAGCAACTGGTCGCCTATCTGTGTGACAATGCCGATGTGATCAGCAAAATCACGCTGGCGCCGGAAAGGGTGCCCGATAAAGTGATCAAACAATTGAGCGATGCCGGCATTGTGGTCTCCGCCGGCCACTCCCACGCCACCTGGGAGCAGGCCAAACAGGGTTTTGCCGCCGGGATCCGCTTTGCCACCCATCTGTTCAATGCCATGCCTCCGATTGCCGGCCGCGAACCGGGTTTGGTCGGTGCCGTCTATGATGCGCCGGAAATCTACTGCGGCATCATTGCCGACGGCCACCATGTCAGTTGGGCCAACATCCGCAATAGCAAACGTATCAAAGGCGATAAGCTGGTGCTGGTTACCGACGCCACGGCACCGGCCGGCTCTGATATCGACCAGTTCACATTTGCCGGTAAAACCATATACTACCGCGACGGCATCTGTGTGGATGAGAACGGCACCTTGAGCGGCTCGGCACTCACCATGATCGATGCGGTGCGCAATTGCGTAGAACACGCGGGTATCGCTCTGGATGAAGCACTGAGAATGGCGACGCTCTACCCGGCAATGGCCATCGGCGAAGCACACCGACTGGGAAGCATTGAAACAGGAAAAGTAGCGAACCTGACGGTATTTACCCGCGATTTTGACATCCTCAATACGTTTGTGAACGGTGAAGAAGTCTTTCATAAACACTAAATCGTATTGCCTCGACACGAGTAACGCGTCATGACCACAGGCGGACAAACCCAGATAGGGAACATTGATCTGGTCAAACAACTCAACAGTGCGGTCGTGTACCGCCTGATTGACCAGCAAGGCCCTATCTCCCGGATTCAGATTTCAGAACAGAGCCAGTTAGCTCCCGCCAGCGTCACCAAAATTACCCGCCAGTTGTTGGAACGCGGTTTGATCAAAGAAGTGGACCAGCAGGCATCAACCGGCGGGCGTCGCGCTATCTCCATCATTTCAGAAACACGGCCATTTCATACCGTAGCGGTGCGGCTTGGCCGCCACGACGCGACCCTCGCCTTATACGACCTGCAGGGAAAACGGCTGGAAGAAGAGCACTGTAACCTGCCGGAAAACACGCAGGACTCACTGGAAAACGCATTGTTCAGCGTTATTGAGCAATTCATCGCCCGCCATCAGCGCCGAATCCGTGAATTAATCGCCATTTCAGTGGTATTGCCGGGACTGGTCGACCCCACGGCCGGCGTGGTGCGTTATATGCCGCACATCAGCGTGGATAACTGGCCGCTGGTGGAGAATCTCGAACGACGCTTCAACATCCATAGTTTCGTCGGTCATGATATCCGCAGCCTGGCGCTGGCCGAACATTACTTCGGCGCCACCCGGGATTGCCAGGACTCACTGCTGGTGCGAGTCCATCGCGGCGTGGGCGCCGGCATCCTGGTCAACGGCAAAATTTTCCTCGGCAGCAACAGCAATGTCGGGGAGATAGGTCATATCCAGATTGACCCGCTGGGCGACCGCTGCCACTGCGGCAATTTTGGTTGTCTGGAGACGGTAGTATCTAACGGCGCACTGGAGCAGCGGGCACGTCATCTGCTGCAACAGGGATTTCCCAGCAAGCTCACGCCGGATGCCTGCCAGATAGACGCTATCTGCAAAGCCGCGGGAAAAGGCGATCTCCTCGCAAGAGAACTGATCGAAGCGGCTGGGCTGCAACTGGGTAAAGCAATCTCCATTGCCGTCAACCTGTTCAACCCGCAACGAGTGGTGATTGCCGGTGAAATTACCGCGGCAGACAAACTCCTGTTGCCCGCAATTCAGCGCTGCATCAACACGCAGGTGCTCAAAGATTTCCGGCAAAATCTGCCGGTTGTGGTTTCCGGGTTACAGCATTTATCCGCCATCGGGGCTTTCGCCCTGGTAAAACGAGCGATGCTCAACGGCGTATTGCTGCAACGTCTGCTTGAAAATCAGTAGTTTTCCACTTTCTGCTATAAGGCCGGATTATGAAATCGCTAAAAATCCGGCATATTCTCGTCATCATTGTGAATAAAACACAATAAAACACACTGTGAATTACATATTCACCAGCACAATGGCTTTTTTCATTAAAGGATATTGAATTGACATCCCCTTTTGATGCTAAATCAGTGTTACCGATACGGCGGCGAGTCACCCTCAGTGGTAAAAACACGGCAAGGAAAACCGCTGATTACCGCCATACACTTTGACTGTTTTCACGCTGCAATGCGTGAATAATGCGTGAATAAAGGGAGCCTTCTGTATGTGTTCTATTTTTGGTGTGCTTGATCTGAAAACCGACCCGGTTGAACTGCGCAAGAAAGCGCTGGAGTTATCCCGTCTGATGCGCCACCGCGGCCCGGACTGGTCCGGCGTTTATGCCAGCGACAAAGCCATTCTAGCACACGAGCGTTTGTCCATCGTCGACGTCAACACCGGTGCTCAGCCTCTCTATAACCAGGCACATACCCACGTTCTGGCCGTGAACGGTGAAATTTATAACCATCAGGCTCTGCGTCAACAGTACGGCGACCGCTATCAATTCCAGACCGGCTCGGATTGTGAAGTCATTCTGGCGCTGTATCAGGAAAAAGGCCCGGAATTCCTGGACGATCTGCGCGGTATGTTCGCCTTCGCATTGTATGACAGCGAAAAAGACGCTTATTTGATCGGCCGTGATCACCTGGGCATCATCCCGCTGTATATGGGTTACGACGAACACGGTAACTTCTATGTTGCCTCTGAAATGAAAGCGCTGGTGCCGGTATGCCGCACCATCAAAGAATTCCCGGCCGGTAGTTATCTGTGGAGTAAAGACGGCGAAATTCGCGAGTACTATCGCCGCGACTGGTTCGATTACGACAACGTGAAAGATAACGTCACCGATGCCGAAGAACTGCGTGAAGCATTGGAAGAGTCGGTGAAAAGCCACCTGATGTCCGATGTACCTTATGGCGTATTGCTGTCCGGCGGGCTGGACTCCTCCGTCATTTCCGCCATCACCAAAAAATTCGCCGCCCGCCGAGTGGAAGATGACGAGCGCAGCGAAGCCTGGTGGCCACAGCTTCACTCGTTCGCCGTTGGCCTGGAAGGCGCGCCTGACCTGAAAGCCGCACGCGATGTTGCAGACCACCTCGGCACCGTGCACCACGAAATCCATTTCACGGTACAAGAAGGTCTGGACGCTATTCGCGACGTGATTTATCACATCGAAACTTACGATGTCACCACCATCCGCGCCTCAACGCCAATGTACCTGATGTCGCGTAAAATCAAGGCGATGGGTATCAAAATGGTGCTGTCGGGCGAAGGTTCCGATGAAGTATTCGGCGGCTATCTCTACTTCCACAAAGCGCCGAACGCGAAAGAACTCCATGAAGAGACCGTGCGTAAATTGCTGGCGCTGCACCAGTACGATTGCGCCCGCGCCAACAAAGCGATGTCGGCCTGGGGCGTTGAAGCGCGCGTACCGTTCCTGGACAAAAAATTCCTGGATGTGGCAATGCGCATCAACCCGAAAGACAAAATGTGCGGCAACGGCAAAATGGAAAAACACATTCTGCGTGAATGCTTCGAATCCTATTTGCCGCACAGCGTGGCCTGGCGCCAGAAAGAGCAGTTCTCCGACGGTGTGGGTTACAGTTGGATCGATACGTTGAAAGAAGTAGCCGCCAAACAGATTTCCGATCAGCAACTGGAAACGGCGCACTTCCGCTTTCCGTACAACACGCCGACCACCAAAGAAGGCTATCTGTACCGCGAAATTTTTGAAGAACTGTTCCCGGTTCCCAGTGCGGCTGAATGCGTCCCTGGCGGCCCGTCCGTCGCGTGTTCGTCCGCTAAAGCGATTGAGTGGGATGAATCCTTCAAAAAGATGGATGACCCATCAGGTCGCGCCGTCGGCGTACATCAGTCCGCCTATCAATAAGCCACTTTATTTTACTGTTTCAAACGGGCCAATCGCGGCCCGTTTTTCTTATGGAATACAGTTAAAAGCCTGCTTTCTGACGTTTTTCTCACCATACTGTTCATAACCCAAACAAACAGCACGAATACGTCGTTTTTAGGGAAAAAATGTGTTGACGCCAAAAAGCCAACTTAGCATAATGCGCCCCGCAACGCCGATGAAGGTGACGCGGAAAAGATGGCTACGTAGCTCAGCTGGTTAGAGCACAGCACTCATAATGCTGGGGTCACAGGTTCGATTCCCGTCGTAGCCACCATTTTTTCCCTGCGGGAGTGGCGAAATTGGTAGACGCACCAGATTTAGGTTCTGGCGCCGCAAGGTGTGCGAGTTCAAGTCTCGCCTCCCGCACCATTATCTTCATCAGTGTGAAGACCGGAAGCGTCACGTCGGTTTGAAAGGTTTTATTGGGGTATCGCCAAGCGGTAAGGCAGCGGGTTTTGATCCCGCCACTCCCAGGTTCGAATCCTGGTACCCCAGCCATATATTGTGAGACACATCATTCGATGTGCACCCTGTTGGGGTATCGCCAAGCGGTAAGGCAGCGGATTCTGATTCCGCCATCCCGAGGTTCGAATCCTCGTACCCCAGCCATTTTCAGTCGTAAAACTTACAGTTTTCGGCAGACAGTAATTTGGCTACGTAGCTCAGCTGGTTAGAGCACAGCACTCATAATGCTGGGGTCACAGGTTCGATTCCCGTCGTAGCCACCACTTTAAATTGGGGTATCGCCAAGCGGTAAGGCAGCGGATTCTGATTCCGCCATCCCGAGGTTCGAATCCTCGTACCCCAGCCATATAGAAAAGCCCGTTTTGCGGGCTTTTCTTTTTTCACTACTCGCCAATTCATCAGTTGTTTATCTAATCACCTTTCCGAATCAATAACCGGTGCTAACTTGGTGCCAACACCGGATTGGTAATCAATGTGCCACAGAATTGGAAAACAGGTTAATGACAGCAACCCCGGCGATGATTAACGCCATTCCCAGCACGGCCGGCCAGTCCAACCGCTGACCGTAAAAAATCCAGCTTATCGCTGCGATCAACACAATTCCCGCACCCGACCAGATAGCGTAAATCACGCCGGTCGGCAGCACCCGCATGGAAAGGGTCAGGCAGTAAAATGCGATGATATAAAAAACCACCGTCACCACGCTCGGCAATGGCCGGGTAAAGCTCTCCGATAATTTCAGCGCCGTAGTCGCCACCACTTCCGACACAATCGCCAGACAAAGAAATAAATAAGTCATCAGTTTCACTGCTCAGAAATAAGGAATTCACCACATGCCGCCAGGATAATGCGTGATGTCGATTGTCTCCTGGCAGATGCAGAGATAGCGGTATCAGTGTAACAACATCGCATGAAAGCGGCATGACGGCGAACAAACGATGAAAAAACAGCATAACAGCTATAGGCTGCCACGCTGTTTATAACCCCAACGCATAACGCAATGCTTGCTGTTTTAGTTTTCCGGCGCGTTGTGCCGCCATCAATGCCAGATTTCGCACCAGCTCAAGCGGCGGTAAACGGTTACTGAAAGCGCCGTAGAACAGATCCATACCACTTTGCATCAGCAGGTTATCTGGTTTGCGCTGCTGCTGATAACGCTGCAGCACGGCATCGCTATACCAGACATTGCCCTCATCACGCGCCCGAATTATCACGTCAAGCAGCGCGGATACATCACGATACCCTAGATTCACGCCCTGCCCCGCCAGTGGATTAATGGTATGCGCGGCATCGCCAATCAACGCCAGCCCCGGCAACACATATTGCTGCGCATGACGGCGCACCAACGGAAATGCCCCCGCTGCGACGGCATTGACTGCCCCCAGCCGTTCAGGGAAGGTTTCAGCGATAGCTTTATTCAGTTGAGGCAGCGACATCGCCTGTAACTGGCGGATGCGCGACGGGCTGTCATACCACACCAACGAGCACCAGCCTTCAAACAACGGCAAAAACGCTCGCGGCCCGGACGGCGTAAAGCGCTGCCAGGTCGCATCCTGTTGCGGGCCGGGCATTTCGGCGCTAATCAACATGCAAGACTGGCGATATTGCCAACCAGTGACGCCAATTCCCGCCCACTGACGAATTCTCGAATTAGCGCCATCCGCACCAATCACCAACGACGTCGACAGGTTATCGCCCTGCTCGCTGGTCAGCAGCCATTGGTCGTTCTCGCGCTGCAACCTTTGTAATTGCCACGGGCACAACAGCGTTACGTCTGGCGTCTTCTCCAGTATCTGCCACAGCGCCAACTGCAACACCCGGTTTTCCACCATGAATCCCAGTTCAGATAACCCGAGATCTGCGGCGTCAAAGACCACATGCGCCTTGTCCCATTCCCAGGTTTCGAGACGTCGATAAGGCGCACTACGCATCTGCTCAACCCCTTGCCACGCGCCCAGCCGTTCCAGCAATCTGACCGATGCCTGACCGATCGCCGACACGCGCACATCCGGCGCACTGCCTGCAACAAACGGCGGCGGCGTTTCCTGCTCTAGCACCGCTACCCGAAAACCGTTTTGCGCCAAGCCTAATGCGGCGGCGGCACCGACCATGCCTCCGCCCACAATCACTGCATCATAGTGCATACCTGTCCCACCGTTTCCACGGCGCAAAGTTCAACAAACATCTGCGCCAGAAAGACAAAAGATGCCGATAGTTTACTGGATTTCACCATGCGTTTTCAGAAAAGCGATGCACATCATCACTCAATGCCGCCTCACGCTTGATCTGGTCACAACGGCGGCAAAAGATTACAATACGCGCCCGCATGTACGCGCCCCACGAAGGACAGCGTGTTTACCCGCACTGAGTAATGGCTAGTCGATGACGATGACAAAGAAACTGCATATCAAAACCTGGGGCTGTCAGATGAATGAGTATGATTCATCGAAGATAGCCGATCTCCTGGAAAGTACGCACGGTTACCAGCTGACCGACGTCGCTGAAGAAGCCGACCTTCTGCTGCTGAATACCTGTTCGATCCGTGAAAAGGCGCAGGAAAAAGTGTTTCATCAGCTCGGCCGCTGGAAAACGCTCAAAGACGTCAATCCGAATCTGATTATCGGTGTGGGCGGTTGTGTGGCGTCGCAGGAAGGCGAACATATTCGTGATCGCGCCCATTATGTCGACGTGATCTTCGGGCCGCAAACGCTGCATCGTTTACCGGAAATGATTAATCATGTACAGGGCACCCGTAGCCCTATCGTGGACATCAGCTTCCCGGAAGTAGAGAAATTCGATCGCTTGCCGGAACCGCGCGCCGAAGGTCCGACGGCCTTTGTTTCCATCATGGAAGGTTGCAACAAATACTGTACATTCTGCGTCGTGCCTTATACCCGCGGCGAAGAAGTCAGCCGCCCGGCGGACGACGTCTTGTTTGAAATCGCCCAACTGGCGGCGCAGGGCGTACGCGAAGTCAACCTGCTGGGCCAGAACGTGAACGCTTACCGCGGCGCCACGCATGATGGCGATATTTGCAGCTTTGCCGAATTACTGCGTCTGGTGGCGGCGATCGACGGTATTGACCGTATTCGTTTTATTACCAGCCATCCGATTGAATTCACCGACGACATCATCAGCGTATACGAAGATACGCCGGAGCTGGTGAGCTTCCTGCATCTGCCGGTTCAAAGCGGTTCAGACCGCATTCTGACGATGATGAAACGCCGCCATACCGCACTGGAATACAAAGCGATCATCCGCAAACTGCGCAAGGCACGCCCGTCTATCCAGATCAGCTCCGATTTTATCATCGGCTTCCCGGGCGAAACCCAGGAAGATTTCGAACAAACCATGCAATTAATCGCCGATGTCGATTTCGACATCAGCTTTAGCTTTATCTACTCCCCTCGCCCCGGTACTCCGGCCGCCGACATGGTGGACGATGTGACCGAAGAGGAGAAAAAGCAACGCCTGTACATTCTGCAAGAGCGCATTAATCAACAAGCCATGCAGTACAGCCGCCGGATGATGGGCACCGTGCAGCGTATTCTGGTTGAAGGCACCTCGCGCAAGAACGTGATGGAGCTGTCCGGCCGCACCGAAAATAACCGCGTGGTGAACTTCGAAGGCACTCCCGACATGATCGGCAAGTTTGTCGACGTAGAAATCGTCGATGTTTACCCGAACTCATTGCGTGGCGTGGTGGTGCTTACCGAAGACCAGATGGATTTACGCGTCAGCGAATCACCGACATCGGTCATCGCCCGGACCCGTAAAGAAGACGAGCTCGGCGTCGGTATCTATCAGCCGTAATACGCTGATGATGATTCTCAAGCGGGCCGTTAAACGGCCCGCTTTTCTTTTCCGCCCTCTATTATGTGCGACACGAATCCACCGCCCCGGTTGCTTTTATGCCGAATCTGACTTGCGCCCTGCCGGCTTCACGATAAATAATCAGGGTAATCTCTGCGCCACATCCGGGCAGAAGCCCTTGTCTGTGGCACAGCGTCAGTGATTACTCATTCTGCTTAAACCCAAGAGGAATAGTTTGAACGTAACGATAAAAGAAATTGCCCTCGAACCCGCGGACAACAAACGCCTGCTCAGTCTGTGCGGCCCGTTTGACGACAACATCAAACAGTTGGAACGCCGTCTCGGCATAGAGATCAATCATCGCGACAATCATTTCAAGCTGGTAGGGAAAGACCTCTGCATCGACGCCGCCGCCGATATTCTGCGCCATCTTTATGTCGATACCGCACCGGTTCGCGGCGAGATTCCAGACATTGATCCGGAGCAGATTCATCTGGCCATCAAGGAATCCCGGGTGTTGGAACAAACCGCCGACAGCGTGCCGGAATACGGCAAAGCGGTGAACATCCGTACCAAACGCGGCGTCATTAAGCCCCGTACGCCCAATCAGGCGCAGTACATCGCCCATATCCTTGATCACGACATCACTTTTGGTATCGGGCCGGCCGGTACCGGGAAAACCTATCTGGCGGTAGCCGCTGCCGTGGATGCACTGGAACGGCAGGATATTCGCCGCATTCTGCTGACCCGCCCGGCCGTAGAGGCCGGTGAAAAGTTAGGCTTTCTGCCGGGCGACTTGAGTCAAAAAGTGGATCCGTATCTGCGCCCGCTCTACGACGCACTGTTTGAAATGTTGGGCTTCGAGCGGGTGGAGAAACTTATCGAGCGCAATGTGATTGAAGTCGCCCCCTTGGCTTATATGCGCGGCCGCACGCTGAACGACGCCTTCATCATTCTGGATGAAAGCCAGAACACCACTATCGAACAGATGAAGATGTTCCTGACCCGTATCGGCTTTAACTCGAAAGCGGTCATCACCGGCGACGTCACCCAGATAGACCTGCCGCGCAATCAAAAATCCGGGTTGCGTCATGCTATTGAAGTGCTGTCTGGCGTTGAGGAGATCAGTTTCAACTTTTTCCACAGTGAAGACGTTGTGCGCCACCCGGTGGTCGCTCGTATTGTTAATGCCTATGAGGCCTGGGAAAACGCCGATCAAAAACGCCGGGACGAACTGGCGGAACAGCGTAAACGTGACGCGCAAGCCGCCCCGCAGGAGCAAAAATGAGCCAGGTCATCCTTGATTTGCAAATCGCCAGTGAACAGAGCCTTGGGCTGCCGTCTGAAGCCGACTTCCAGCGCTGGCTGGAAGCGGTGCTGCCGCAATTTCAGGAGGTGGCGGAAGTCACCATCAGAGTGGTGGATGAAGAGGAAAGCCACCACCTGAACCTGACTTACCGGGGTAAAGACAAACCGACCAATGTGCTGTCGTTTCCGTTCGAAGCGCCGCCGGAAGTGGAACTGCCGTTACTCGGCGATCTCATCATCTGCCGGCAGGTCGTCGAGCAGGAAGCGGTCGAACAGGGGAAAAGTACCGAGGAACATTGGGCGCACATGGTTGTCCATGGCAGTCTGCATCTGTTAGGTTATGATCATATCGAAGACAGTGAAGCCGAAGAAATGGAAGCACTGGAAACGGAAATCATGCAGAGTATGGGTTATGCCGACCCGTATCTGGCAGAAAAAGAAGATATTACGGATAAGCCTTAAATTCGATATTTTAAGGACTAAACGCCAGCGGCGATGTTTAACCTGATTCACCGCTGGTCATCATTTCTTAACAAGAGTGATATTAACTGACGCCATGAGCGACGACCATTCTCCCAACAGCGATACCCCCAGTCCCAAAAAGGGATTCTTTTCTCTTTTTCTTAATCAGATTTTTCACGGTGAATCCAAAGATCATGACGATCTGCTGGCGTTGATCCGCGATTCGGAACAAATTGATCCGGAAATTCGCGACATGCTGGAAGGCGTGATGGACATCGCCGAACAGCGCGTGCGCGACATCATGATCCCGCGTTCGCAAATGATTACTCTCAAGCATAACCAGACGCTGGAAGAGTGTCTGGATGTGATCATCGAATCGGCTCATTCCCGCTTTCCCGTCATCAGTGAAGATAAAGACCACATTGAAGGTATCCTGATGGCCAAGGATCTGCTGCCGTTCATGCGCAGCAACTCCGAACCATTCAGCATGGATAAAGTGCTGCGGCCCGCCGTGGTGGTGCCGGAAAGCAAGCGGGTGGATCGTATGCTTAATGAATTCCGCTCTCTGCGCTACCACATGGCCATCGTCATTGATGAATTCGGCGGCGTCTCCGGGCTGGTGACGATTGAAGATATTCTGGAGCTGATCGTCGGCGAAATCGAGGACGAGTACGATGACGAAGAAGATCGCGATATTCGTCAACTCAACCGCCAGACCTACACGGTACGCGCACTCACGCCTATCGAGGACTTCAACAAGATTTTCGCCACCCGGTTCAGTGACGAAGAAGTGGATACTATCGGCGGTCTGGTGATGCAATCATTCGGTCACCTGCCGGCACGCGGGGAAACCATCGACATAGACGGTTACCTGTTCAAAGTTGCCATGGCAGACAGCCGCCGTATTATTCAGGTTCATGTCAGAATCCCTGACGACGTTCCGCAACCGCAACTGGAAGACTAATTCATTCATGGCAGTCGCCTCATTATTGCAACGCCAGCAGGTTCGCCTCCTGCTGGCGCTTTTATTCGGTGCCTGCGGCACACTGGCGTTTTCTCCTTACGATTTCTGGCCTGCCGCTATTATTTCCCTGATGGGCCTGCTGAGCATGACGCTAAATCGTCCGGCGCGTCAGGCCGCCGCCATTGGTTTTAGCTGGGGGTTCGGCCTGTTTGGCACCGGCATTCACTGGGTTTACTACAGCATCGCCGACTTTGGCGGTATGCCCGGTCCGGTCAATATCGGCCTGGTGGTGTTGCTGGCGCTCTACCTGTCGCTCTATCCCATGCTGTTTGCCGGATTGCTTGCGCGTCTGTGGCCGCAAGCTACCGTCTGGCGGCTAGTGCTGGCGCCGCCGGTGCTGTGGCAGTTGACCGAATTACTACGCGGTTGGGTGTTGACCGGGTTTCCCTGGTTGCAATTCGGCTATAGCCAGCTTGAGGGGCCGCTGAAAGGTATCGCGCCGATCGCAGGGGTCGATACCCTGACCTTCTTGCTGATGATAATCAGCGGCTTGCTGGTGCTGGCTCTGACGCAACGCCGTTGGCAACCGGCGTTGGTTGCCGCTCTGGTGTTAATGCTGCCATGGCCGTTACGTTTGATCGAATGGTATAAGCTACAACCAGAGCGAGCGGTTAACGTTGCCATGGTGCAAGGTAATATCCCACAGGCGCTAAAATGGGACCCGAACGAGCTGCTCAACACCTTAAAAATCTATTTCGACAACACTCAATCGGTGATGGAAAAAGCACCGCTGGTGATTTGGCCTGAATCGGCCATTCCGGATGTCGAAATCCGCCAGCAGGACTACCTGACGCAACTGGACGCCATCCTGCGCGAACATCACAGCAGCCTGATTACCGGCATCGTCGATGCCCGCCGGGAAAACAATCGCACTGATTTTTATAACAGCATTATTGTTCTGGGCGATCAGCAGCCGTATCGCTACCCCACCGCCAACCGTTACAACAAGCATCACCTGGTGCCGTTTGGCGAATTTGTGCCGCTGGAAACCCTGTTGCGTCCGCTGGCGCCGTTTTTTGATCTGCCGATGTCCGCTTTCAGCCGCGGCGGCTATCGCCAGCCGCAGCTGATCGTCAACGGTTACCGCCTCACCGCCACTATCTGCTACGAAGTGATCCTGGGGCAGCAAGTACGCGACAATTTCCGTGCGGATACCGACATGCTGCTGACTATTTCCAACGATGCCTGGTTCGGCAATTCGATCGGTCCCTGGCAACATTTCCAGATGGCGCGGATGCGTGCGCTGGAGCTGGGCCGACCGCTACTGCGCGCCACCAACAACGGCGTAACCGCCGCTATTGCGCCTGACGGCAGTATTAGCGCCAGTCTTCCACAGTTCACTCGTACCGTATTGGAAACCCGCGTCACGCCGACGACCGGTCTTACGCCTTATGCCCGCTTCGGCTCCTGGCCGCTATGGTTGCTGGAAACCGTGCTCGGCTTCGCAGCGCTGGCGTCTCGTTTCCGTTCGCGCTGATAACTCTCTTCACCTTCTTATCGCCAGAAACAAGACATGTTCAGACATGTCTTGTTTCATTTTTGGCACACTCCTTGCTACTACTGATACGAAACGTCTTGCTTTGCACGTTTGCAGCCATCGCCACTCTGATACGGCACAACATCAGGGCATGGCTTGCACCAAATTAGTGCCATAAGTTTTTTATTGCAGCAGTTTGGTGCGGGGCACCTCGCAAAAAACAAACATTCTCGTTTCAATATGTTTACAATCCGCTATTTTTAAACATGACAGCGTTTTATTCGCTCTTTAGCGGTGCACAACGTGACATGGCCTGAATCCAAAGGTCACATCACCCATGAATAGGCATCGATCACAACAGCAAAGGAGTTAGAACATGCAATTGCGCAAACTGGCACTGTCATTACTGTTGATTTCGGCAACCGGCAGTCTGGCCCATGCAGAAGAACTCACTGGCACCCTTAAAAAAGTGAAAGACAATGGTGTTATCGTTATCGGTCATCGTGAATCGTCAGTGCCATTCTCCTACTACGACAACCAGCAGAAAGTAGTAGGTTACTCTCAGGCATACTCCGACAAGATTGTTGAGGCTGTCAGAAAAAAACTTGATGCGCCGAACCTGCAGGTAAAATTAATTCCCATTACCTCACAAAACCGTATCCCGTTGCTGCAAAACGGCACCTATGACCTGGAGTGCGGCTCAACCACCAACAATCTGGAACGCCAGCAGCAGGTCGCTTTCTCCGATACTATTTTTATCATCGGCACTCGTCTGCTGACCAAAAAAGACTCTGGCCTTAAAGATTTCAGCGAACTGGCAGGCAAAGCCGTCGTCGTGACCTCCGGTACGACGTCTGAAGTGTTGCTGAACAAGATGAATGAAGAGAAAAAACTCAACCTGCGCATCATCAGCGCCAAAGACCACGGTGATTCGTTCCGTACGTTGGAAAGCGGCCGCGCAGTCGCCTTCATGATGGATGACGCCTTGCTGGCCGGCGAACGCGCCAAAGCCAAAACGCCGGATGAGTGGGTTATCACCGGCACCCCGCAATCCCGCGAGGCCTATGGCTGTATGTTGCGTAAAGACGATCCGCAATTCAAACAACTGGTTGATGCGACCATAAGCCAGCTTCAAACCTCCGGCGAAGCCGAAAAATGGTTCGATACCTGGTTCAAACAACCGATTCCGCCGAAAAACCTGAATATGAACTTTGAGCTGTCTGACGACATGAAAGCCTTATTCAAAGCTCCGAACGATAAGGCGCTTTAACCGAATTAATAATGACAATAAAGGGCAGTAATTCTGCCTTCCGATTGCTGATTCGTGGCAAGACAGACAGGTGCAGGGTGGCCGTTCCCCATCCTGCAAATCCATGAGCCACTCATCAATCTTCGGGGTAGCGTTCGCTACCCCTTTTTTACCGGAGTTCGTTATGTCAATAGATTGGAACTGGGGTATATTCCTGCAACCGGCCCCGTTCGGAAATACGACCTATCTGGGGTGGATTATTTCCGGCCTGCAGGTCACCGTGTCACTTTCCTTGTGTGCCTGGATCATCGCTTTCCTGCTGGGCTCACTGCTGGGTATTCTACGTACCGTTCCCCATCGCCTGTTGTCTGGTATCGGCACCTGCTATGTGGAAATGTTCCGTAATGTACCGTTAATTGTTCAGTTCTTTAGCTGGTATTTGGTGATACCGGAACTTCTGCCGGCCAAACTAGGTATGTGGTTTAAAGCGGAACTGGACCCGAATATTCAATTTTTCCTGTCGTCCATGTTTTGTCTGGGTATGTTCACCGCCGCACGCGTCTGCGAACAGGTTCGGGCTGGTATTCAGTCGCTGCCGCGCGGCCAGAAAGCGGCGGGTCTGGCGATTGGTCTGACGCTTCCTCAAACTTACCGTTATGTTCTGCTGCCCAACGCCTATCGAGTCATTGTGCCGCCGTTGACCTCTGAAATGCTCAATCTGGTGAAAAACTCCGCGATCGCCTCCACCATCGGCCTGATGGACATGGCGGCGCAAGCCGGCAAACTGCTGGATTACTCTGCCCATGCCTACGAGTCTTTCAGCGCGATAACGCTGGCTTATGTGGGTATCAACGCCATCATCATGCTGTTGATGCAGATAGTAGAGCGAAAAACTCGCCTGCCGGGCAACCTGGGGAGCAAATAAATGTATAACTTTGACTGGAGTTCGATTCCGCCCAGCCTGCCTTATCTGATTAAAGGCATGGGAGTGACGCTGGAGATCACCCTGACGGCCGTGGTGGTGGGTATTGTCTGGGGAACCGTACTGGCCGTCATGCGCCTGTCGCCCATCAAGCCCATCAGTTGGTTTGCCAAACTGTACGTCAACCTGTTCCGCTCCGTGCCGCTGGTCATGGTGCTGCTGTGGTTCTACCTGATCGTCCCAAGCTTATTACAAAATGTGCTTGGCCTTTCTCCGAAAAGCGATATTCGGTTGGTATCCGCTATGGTAGCCTTTTCGCTGTTTGAAGCGGCCTATTATTCCGAGATTATTCGCGCAGGCATTCAGAGTATTTCCCGTGGGCAAGCCTCTGCCGCACTGGCGCTGGGTATGACCCACTGGCAATCCATGCAACTGGTGATTCTGCCTCAAGCATTCCGCGCTATGGTCCCCCTGCTGCTGACTCAGGGGATTGTACTGTTTCAGGATACCTCGCTGGTGTACGTGCTCAGTCTGGCGGACTTTTTCCGTACCGCATCCACCATTGGCGAACGCGACGGTACTCAGGTAGAAATGATCCTGTTCGCCGGATTTGTGTATTTTGTTATCAGCCTCTCGGCATCGATGCTGGTCAATTATTTGAAGAGAAGGACGGTTTGATGATTTTCCTGAAAAATGTTTCTAAATGGTATGGTCAATTTCAGGTGCTGACCGACTGCTCCACTGAAGTGAAAAAAGGTGAAGTCGTTGTGGTATGCGGACCTTCCGGCTCCGGAAAATCGACCTTAATCAAAACCGTTAACGGCCTGGAACCTATCCAGCAAGGCCAGATCGAAGTTAACGGCATCCTTGTTAATGATAAGCGTACCAATTTGGCGCAACTGCGTTCCAAAGTGGGTATGGTGTTCCAGCATTTTGAACTCTTCCCTCACCTGTCGATTGTCGACAACCTGACGCTGGCGCAGGTCAAGGTGCTCAAGCGCGACAAAGAAGCCGCACGTGAAAAGGGATTGAAACTGCTAAAGCGCGTTGGTTTGTCCGCTCATGCCAACAAATTCCCTGGCCAGTTATCCGGCGGCCAGCAACAGCGTGTGGCGATCGCCCGCGCGTTGTGCATGGACCCGGTGGCAATGCTGTTTGACGAGCCGACCTCGGCGCTCGACCCGGAAATGATCAACGAAGTCTTGGACGTGATGGTGGAGCTGGCGCAGGAAGGCATGACCATGATGGTGGTGACCCACGAGATGGGATTCGCCCGCAAAGTGGCGCATCGCGTCATCTTCATGGATGAAGGCAAAATCATTGAAGACACCCGCAAAGAGGATTTCTTCGGTAATCCACGTTCCGATCGCGCCAAAGATTTTCTGGCAAAAATTCTGCATTAATCGACACGATCCTACCTTATCGCAAGGGTGCCCCGGCACCCTTGTTTTGTCTACCCGTCAGATCAGGGCGAGAACGGCTGCCGATGGAACTGGTCATGGCTGCATTTCGGACATAACGGCAGCACTTCCGGCGTATAGAAGGCAATGTGATGGTGGCACTGTTCGCACACCAGATTGCCGAGTCCGACCACCTCACCGCTGTGATACACGCCATGGTGGCTAACGTCCTTAAAGACTTCGCGCCACTCCAGTTGCGTTTTATCGGTAATATCCGCCAGGTTCTGCCATAGGCTTTCGCGGATCACACGCATGAATACGCTATCGGAAAAAGCATCCTGCCCCTCATAGCTGAGGGAGAATGCCTGCAGATCGCGCTGAAGCGCCAGTATTACCTGTTCAATCTCCTTTTGTGTCAGCTCATTGGTTTCCTGCAACTGACGTCGGGCATCCGACATCAACTTATCTATGTCTCGCTCACCACGGCTTAACCACTCAGTGACGGCGGACATCAGTTCCCGATAATACTGGACCACTTTGCTCATCGTGACTCCTTAGCGTGAAAGTGCTTATCGACGGGCCTGCATAGCCTAGTGTAGATGATTTTCGCAGCACAACCGGGAGGCGCTTCCCAATACCTCACCTTACATCACCGTCCTGCTCTGTTCTTCGCTACCGATACCGCATAAATCAGCCGCCGAGCGCCTCAAGCGGTTGTTGAGCCAGTCGCTTATCAGCTATGCTATGCGGATCTTTTGAAATGAAACAGAACATGCTACCGAAGTAGCAATTTTCACTAAGGACCACTGGCAGCCATGCAAGAGCAATACCGCCCAGAAGATATCGAAGCGCACGTCCAGCTTCACTGGCAAGAAAAACAGACTTTCAAAGTGACCGAAGAACCCGGCAAGGAAAAATACTACTGCCTTTCCATGCTGCCTTATCCTTCTGGCCGTCTACACATGGGTCATGTCCGCAACTACACCATCGGTGACGTGATCTCCCGCTACCAACGCATGTTGGGCAAGAACGTGCTGCAGCCGATCGGCTGGGACGCCTTCGGCCTGCCGGCGGAAGGCGCGGCGGTGAAAAACAATACCGCACCGGCGCCCTGGACTTACGCCAATATCGAATACATGAAAAACCAGCTGAAATTGCTGGGTTTCGGCTACGATTGGGATCGCGAAGTCGCGACTTGCAAACCGGATTACTATCGCTGGGAACAGTGGTTTTTCACCAAGCTGTACGAAAAAGGTCTGGTTTACAAAAAAACCTCGGCGGTTAACTGGTGCCCGAACGATCAGACCGTGC
Source organism: Dickeya sp. ws52 (assembly GCF_007210685.1). Lineage (NCBI taxonomy): Bacteria > Pseudomonadati > Pseudomonadota > Gammaproteobacteria > Enterobacterales > Pectobacteriaceae > Dickeya > Dickeya sp. ws52. The sequence goes on along the minus strand of NZ_SZVX01000002.1, from coordinate 324,703 downwards.
TGGCTAACGAACAGGTGATCGACGGTTGCTGCTGGCGCTGCGACACCAAAGTAGAACGCAAGGAAATTCCGCAGTGGTTCATAAAAATCACCGCCTATGCCGATGAACTGCTCAATGATCTTGATACGCTGGAAAGCTGGCCGGAACAAGTCAAAACCATGCAGCGTAACTGGATCGGCCGTTCCGAAGGGGTGGAAATCACCTTCCGTATCGCCGACGCCGACGATACGCTGACCGTTTACACGACCCGCCCGGATACCTTCATGGGCGTGACTTACGTCGCGGTGGCAGCCGGTCACCCGCTGGCGCAGAAAGCGGCGGAAAACAACCCAGCGTTGCAAGACTTTATCGTCGAATGCCGCAACACCAAAGTGGCGGAAGCCGACATGGCGACCATGGAGAAAAAAGGCGTCGCCACCGGCCTGTTCGCCATCCACCCGCTGACCGGCGAAAACGTGCCGGTATGGGCGGCCAACTTTGTGCTGATGGAATACGGCACCGGTGCGGTGATGGCTGTCCCGGGCCACGACCAGCGCGACTGGGAGTTTGCCCACAAATATAACCTGCCGGTAAAACCGGTTATTCTGTTGGCAGACGGTAGCGAACCGGATCTGTCCGCTCAGGCGCAAACGGAAAAAGGCTGCCTGTTTAACTCCGGCGAATTCGACGGGTTGAATTTCGATGCCGCGTTCAACGCCATTGCCGACAAACTGGTGTCACAAGGCGTCGGTCAACGCAAAGTAAACTACCGCCTGCGCGACTGGGGTGTCTCCCGCCAGCGTTACTGGGGTGCACCAATCCCGATGGCAACGTTGGAAGACGGCACCGTTGTTCCGATGCCGGAAGATCAGTTGCCGGTGGTCTTGCCGGAAGACGTAGTGATGGATGGCATCACCAGCCCGATCAAAGCCGATCCCGAGTGGGCTAAAACCACAATCAACGGCCAGCCGGCGCTGCGTGAGACCGATACCTTCGATACCTTTATGGAGTCGTCCTGGTACTACGCGCGTTATACCTGTCCGCAGTACGATCAGAGGATGCTCGATCCAGCGGCCGCCAACTACTGGCTGCCGGTCGATCAGTATATCGGCGGCATCGAACATGCCATTCTGCACCTGATGTACTTCCGCTTCTTTCACAAACTGATGCGTGACGCCGGTTTGGTGAACTCTAACGAACCGGCCAAACGCCTGTTGTGTCAGGGAATGGTGCTGGCCGATGCCTTCTATCATCTCGGCAATAACGGCGAGCGTATCTGGGTATCGCCAAGCGACGTAACGCTGGAACGCGATGATAAAGGTCGTATTACCAAAGCGTTTGACAACGAAGGTCGCGAGCTGGTGTATGCCGGCATGAGCAAGATGTCGAAATCGAAAAACAACGGTATCGACCCACAAGTGATGGTAGAACGCTATGGTGCCGATACCGTCCGTCTGTTCATGATGTTTGCATCTCCGGCGGAAATGACGCTGGAATGGCAGGAATCCGGCGTGGAAGGTGCTAACCGCTTCCTGAAACGTGTGTGGAAACAGGTTTATGACCACACCGGAAAAGGCGCTACCCAGCCACTGGACACCGCAGCCCTGACGGAAGACCAGAAAGCGCTGCGTCGCGATCTACATAAAACCATCGCCAAAGTCACTGACGATATCGGTCGTCGCCAGACCTTCAATACCGCTATCGCGGCTATCATGGAGTTGATGAATAAACTGGCGAAAGCACCGCAAGACGCTGAGCAGGATCGTGCGTTGACGCAAGAAACGTTGCTGGCCGTGGTACGGATGCTCTACCCATTCACTCCACATGCCTGCTTTGTGTTGTGGAATGAGCTCAAAGGCGAAGGCGATATCGATCAGGCGCCGTGGCCGGTAGCTGATGAGCAGGCGATGGTGGAAGACTCGCGTCTGGTGGTGGTGCAAGTCAACGGTAAAGTCCGCGGCAAGATTACCGTAGCGGCTGATGCCACCGAGCAGCAGGTTCGTGAACGTGCGGCGCAGGAACCGCTGGTAGCAAAATATCTGGATGGCGTGACCGTCCGCAAGGTGATTTTCGTTCCGGGCAAACTGCTTAACCTGGTTGTGGGTTAAGGCAAGGAGGTACTGTGCGACACCCGTTTTTAACGCTGGTGCTGGGGCTGGTGGTCTTAATGACCGCCGGCTGCGGCTTTCATCTGCGCGGCACCACCCAAATACCGGCGCAATTGCATAATCTGATTCTGGATAGCGGCGATCCCTATGGTCCTATGACCAGAGCTATCCGCGAGCAGTTGCGGCTCAACAACGTTAACATTGTGGAGAACAGCACCCGCAAGGATTTGCCATCGCTGCGCTTTATGGGAGACCACCTCACCCGCAATACCGTCTCTATTTTCCAGGACGGTAAAGCGGCGGAATATCAGCTGGTATTGGAAGTGAAAACCCAGGTTCTGATCCCAGGGGATGACATTTATCCACTGAACGTGACGATTTTCCGTTCGTTCTTTGATAACCCGCTTACAGCGTTGGCTAAAGAGGCCGAACAGGACATTATCCTGCAGGAAATGCGTCAACAGGCAGCCCAGCAGTTGGTACGTAAGCTGTTAACCATCAAAGCCAGCCAGAACACGAAGAGTGATCAGAAAGCGACCGCTGCCACTGTGACACCGGCAACCCCATGATTCGGCTCTATCCTGAACAACTGACCGCGCAGCTCCACGAGGGGCTGCGCGGCTGTTATCTGTTGTTTGGCAATGAACCGTTATTGCTGCAGGAAAGTCAGGATCACATCCGCACTATCGCCCGTCAGCAGGATTTTCTGGAGCATTTTAGTTTCACGCTGGATAACAACACCGACTGGGAAGCGATTTTTTCTACTTGCCAGGCACTCAGTCTGTTCGCCTCTCGCCAGACGTTGTTGCTGATTCTGCCGGACGCCGGCCCCGGCGCTCCCGCCGCTGAGCAGTTGATTAAACTCGCCACGTTACTGCACTCTGACATTTTATTGATAGTCAGAGGTAACAAACTGACCAAAGCGCAGGAAAACAGCGCTTGGTTCAAGGCGCTGTCGCAACATGGCGTGTACGTTCCCTGTATGACGCCAGAACAGGAACAACTTCCTCGTTGGGTGGCACAGCGCGCTAAAAGCATGAAGCTGGAACTGGATGAAGCGTCCAGCCAGTTAGTTTGCTATTGCTATGAAGGCAATATGCTGGCATTAGTGCAGGCGCTGGAGCGACTATCCTTACTATATCCGGACGGCAAACTGACGCTGCCGCGAGTCGAACAGGCCGTCAACGATGCCGCTCACTTTACGCCGTACCATTGGCTTGATGCGTTGCTCGGCGGCAAAAGTAAGCGAGCCTGGCACATCCTGCAGCAATTACGTCTGGAAGACTGCGAACCCGTCATTCTGCTGCGCACCGTACAGCGTGAATTGCTGTTGTTGCTACAGTTAAAACGGCGCATGGCAACCACGCCGCTGCGTACGCTGCTGGATCAGCATAAGATTTGGCAAAATCGTCGGCCATTACTGACGCAAGCATTACAGCGCCTGTCTGCGGTGCAATTACAACAGGCGATTACTCTGCTGAGCCGACTGGAAATCACCCTGAAACAGAATTATGGGCAGCCTGTCTGGGCCGAACTGGAAACGTTGTCGATGATTCTGTGCGGCAAAGCATTGCCCGATGGCCTGCTCGAGGTATAGCGACTTGTCGACATCCCCACTTACTTCCCCTCTTATCGCCTATTTTGGCGGTACGTTCGACCCAATTCATTACGGGCATCTCCGTCCTGCCGCCGCCCTGGCGCAGGAAATCGGCCTTCAGCATGTCATATTGTTGCCCAATAACGTACCGCCGCATCGTGAGCAACCGGAAGCCAGCGCTGACCAGCGCAAGGCCATGGCTGAATTGGCGGTACAGGATAACCCGCTGTTTCAGGTGGACGGTCGCGAATTGCAACGTGCCACACCGTCTTACACCATTGACACGCTGGAAGCGTTACGCGCAGAAAAAGGCGCCGACACACCACTGGCCTTTATTATCGGCCAAGACTCGCTGCTGACATTGCATCGCTGGCATCGCTGGCAGGAAATACTGGATTATTGTCATCTGCTGGTCTGCGCTCGTCCCGGCTATCGCCGGCAATTAGATGCTGCCGAGCTGGAGAGTTGGCTGGCTGCGCATCACACCCATGAGGCGGCGCGATTGCACAGCCAAAGTCACGGGTTGATTTATCTCGCTCATACGCCGCTGCTATCTATTTCAGCCACCGAAATTCGCCATCGTCGGCAGCAGGGGATCGACTGCCATGACCTGCTCCCCGACAGCGTGCTGAAGTATATTGACACACACGGGCTCTATCGATAGCCACGCGTCGATACCACTCATTATAAGGCCGTGATATACTCCGCCGCTGGTTTCAGCCGCGGGAAAATATCCTGCCGCCGTCCCTTATTATCTATTATCGCGGCGGCCCGGCTACTATCACCGACGCCATTGTGCCAGCTCAGCTGGCTGACTAACCACGCATCAAAGGGGGAACCTTTGCAAGGCCAAGCACTCCAAGATTTCGTTATTGATAAACTCGACGATTTGAAAGGTCAGGATATCGTGACGCTCGATGTAAAAGGGAAATCCAGTATCACTGACTGCATGATTATTTGTACCGGCACCTCCAGCCGCCATGTTATTTCCATCGCTGATCACGTTGTGCAGGAATCCCGTGCCGCCGGCATGTTGCCATTGGGCGTTGAAGGTGAAAACGACGCCGACTGGGTCGTGGTTGACCTTGGTGATGTTATCGTCCATGTGATGCAGCAAGAGAGCCGTCATCTGTACGAACTGGAAAAGCTCTGGGGCTGATATGAGGCTGCAACTGGTCGCCGTCGGCACCAAAATGCCCGACTGGGTGCAGACAGGTTTTACCGATTACCTTCGCCGATTTCCCAAAGATATGCCGTTTGAACTGGTAGAAATTCCGGCTGGCAAACGCGGTAAGAATGCGGATATCAAACGGATTCTGGAACGGGAAGGTGAACTGATGCTGGCTGCCGTAGGTAAAGGCAACCGCATCGTGACGCTGGATATCCCCGGTTCACGCTGGGAAACGCCGCAACTGGCGCAACAACTGGAACGCTGGAAACAAGACGGGCGCGATGTCAGCCTGCTGATCGGCGGTCCTGAAGGATTAGCGCCGCAATGCAAAGCAGCGGCGGAACAAAGCTGGTCGTTGTCACCGCTGACGTTGCCGCATCCGCTAGTGCGGGTACTGGTCGCAGAAAGTCTGTACCGGGCATGGAGCATTACCACCAATCATCCTTACCATCGGGAGTAAGGCGAACGATGAACCCTGTGAAGTAGCAATCGCCGGATGAATATAGAACGTAAACCCTTTCGTGACTATACGGCTGAGGCAGCCCTGTTCGTGCGCCGGGCGCTGGTCGCATTTCTGGGCATTTTGCTGCTGAGCGGTATTCTGGTCGCCAATCTATACCATCTGCAGGTTTTACGTTTTGACGATTATCGTACCCGCTCGAATGAAAACCGTATCAAACTGGTTCCGATAGCACCCAGCCGCGGCATCATCTATGACCGTAACGGCACCCCGCTGGCGCTCAATCGTACTATTTACCAGTTGGAGCTGATCCCCGAAAAAGTCAACAACCTGGAAGAGACGTTACAGGCGCTAAAGTCGATCATTGATCTGACTGATGAAGACATCGAGAACTTCAGAAAAGAGCGGAAGCGCTCGCGTCGCTTTACGTCGATTCCCGTTAAAACCGGGTTGAGCGAAGTACAGGTAGCGAGTTTCGCCGTCAATCAGTACCGTTTTCCCGGCATAGAAGTCAAAGGCTACCAACGCCGCTATTACCCGTATGGTTCGGCACTGACTCATGCCATCGGCTACGTTTCCAAAATCAACGATAAAGATTTGGAACGATTAGATCAGGAAGACAAACTGGCCGACTACGCAGCAACCCACGATATCGGCAAGCTCGGTATTGAGCGTTACTACGAAGATGTGCTGCACGGCAAACCGGGCTACGAGGAAGTGGAAGTGAATAACCGCGGCCGCGTTATCCGTCAGTTGCACGAACAACCGCCGCAGGCCGGTAAGGATATCTACCTGACGCTGGATCTCAATCTCCAGCTTTATATTGGAAAGTTGCTGGAAGGCAGCCGCGCCGCCGTGGTAGTCACCGACCCGAAAGATGCCTCTATTCTGGCAATGGTCTCGACCCCCAGCTATGACCCGAATCTGTTTGTAGACGGCATACCCAGTAAAACGTATGACGCGTTGTTGAAAGACCCGAACCGCCCCTTGATCAACCGCGCCACACAAGGGGTTTACCCCCCGGCGTCTACCGTCAAACCTTATATTGCGGTTTCTGCGCTGAGTGCGAATGTCATTACCCCGTATACGTCACTGTTTGACCCCGGCTGGTGGCAACTGCCCGGCTCGGAAAAACGGTTTCGTGACTGGAAAAAATGGGGGCATGGCCGCCTGAATTTGACCAAATCCCTTGAAGAGTCGGCAGATACCTTCTTCTATCAGGTTGCTTATGACATGGGGATTGACCGCCTGTCGGAGTGGATGACCAAATTTGGTTACGGGCAACGCACAGGGATCGACTTGTCCGATAAAGAAGAAAGCCCGGGCATCATGCCGACGCGCGAATGGAAAATGAAGCGCTATAAAAAGCCGTGGTATCAAGGGGATACGATTCCGGTTGGTATCGGCCAGGGTTACTGGACCGCCACGCCGGTTCAAATGTTGAAGGCGCTGACGACGCTGATCAATGACGGTCAGGTGAAAACACCGCATTTGCTCAGCAGTACGCAGGAAAATAATACTCAGATACCGTACCGACAGCAGCAGCACCAGCAAATCGGTGATATTCGCTCCGGTTATTGGGAGATCGTTAAAGACGGCATGTACGGTGTAGCTAACCGCCAGAACGGCACCGCACATAAATTCTTTGCCGATGCGCCGTATAAAATTGCAGCGAAATCAGGGACGGCACAGGTATTCGGCCTGAAGGAGAACGAAACCTATAACGCCAACCGAATTGCCGAGCGGCTGCGTGACCATAAACTAATGGTTGCCTTCGCGCCTTACAGCAATCCGAAAGTCGCTATGTCCATCATTCTGGAAAACGGCGGCGCCGGGCCAGCCGTCGGGACCATTGTGCGTCAGATCCTCGACCACATCATGCTGGGCGACAACAATACCAACCTGCCGGATGCGCCGCCGTCGCCGCCGGGCAGTGAAACCGAGTAAAGACACCATGACAGACAGTCAACAAAAAGGCTCAATCTGGACCAAAATGCACATTGACCTGCCTTTCCTTCTGTGTGTAATGGCGCTACTGGGCTATAGCCTGTTCGTCATGTGGAGCGCCAGTGGTCAGGACATGGGTATGATGGAACGAAAAGCCGCCCAATGCGTACTGGGATTAATAGTGATGATCGGCATGGCGCAGATTCCACCACGCGTTTATGAAGGCTGGGCGCCGTATCTGTACATTTTCTGCTTTATTTTACTGGTCATGGTGGATGTATTCGGCCAAATCAGTAAAGGCGCACAGCGCTGGCTCGATCTCGGTATCGTGCGTTTCCAGCCATCGGAAATCGCCAAAATCGCCGTACCGTTGATGGTGGCTCGCTATATCAATCGCGATATGTGCCCGCCGTCGTTAAAAAATACCGGTATTGCGCTGGTGTTAACTTTCGCACCGACCTTGCTGGTCGCCGCCCAGCCTGACCTGGGTACCGCCATCCTGATTTGCGCATCCGGGTTGTTCGTGCTGTTTCTCGCCGGTATGAGCTGGCGGTTGATTGCCGTCGCCGCTGTTTTGTTGGCCGCGTTCATTCCCGTACTATGGTTTTTCCTGATGCATGATTATCAACGCGACAGGGTCATGATGCTGCTCGATCCGGAAACCGATCCCCTCGGTGCCGGTTACCATATTATTCAGTCGAAAATCGCGATTGGCTCCGGTGGATTGACCGGCAAAGGCTGGTTACAGGGTACTCAGTCTCAGTTGGAATTCCTGCCGGAACGTCATACCGACTTCATCTTCGCGGTACTGGCGGAAGAGCTGGGGTTAATCGGCGTGCTCACCCTCCTGGCGTTGTACCTGTTTCTCATCATGCGTGGTTTGGTGATTGCCGCCAATGCGCAGACCTCGTTCGGCCGGGTGATGGTCGGCGGGCTGATGCTAATCTTTTTCGTATATGTGTTTGTAAACATCGGCATGGTGAGTGGTATTCTGCCGGTGGTCGGGGTGCCGCTGCCGTTAGTCAGCTATGGCGGTTCGGCACTGGTCGTCTTGATGGCGGGATTCGGTATCGTGATGTCGATACACACTCATCGCAAAATGTTGTCCAAGAATCTATAGGGGTGAGCAATGCGTAAGGATTGGGTTTGGATTGGTGCGTTCAGCCTGGCTCTGGCTGGTTGTGCTGTCACGGAACAGCCGCAGTCTTCCTCACCGCAGGCTTCGACATACAATGGCCCGGTAGAAGAAATCGGCGGTGCAGAACCGCGCTATGAACCGTACAACCCTGCCAACATGCAAGATTACAGCATGAACGGCAAGTCGTACCGTATCGTCAAAAACCCGGAAAACTTCAGTGAGAGCGGGTTTGCCGCCTGGCATGATCGCAAGTCGGTTGGCAACCGCACCGCAACCGGCGAAGAGTTCGACGCCAATGCGATGGACGCAGCCCACCCTACCCTGCCGATCCCGAGCTATGTGCGTGTCACCAACCTCAGCAACGGCCGACGTGTCGTCGTACGTATCAATGATCGCGGCCCTTATACGCCGGGCAGAATTATTGATCTGACCAAAGGCGCAGCCGACCGCCTCAATCTTTCCAACAATACCAAGGTGAAGGTGGACTTCATCAATGTAGCGCCGGACGGCACGCTATCCGGCCCGGGGACTATCGGCACTCGCGTCGCCAAACAGAGTTTTGCCTTGCCGTCACGCCCTACTCTGGGCTCCAGCGGCATGGGGACACCGATAATGGAAAGCGCGCCGCCGAGCGCCGCCGCCGTGCGGCCCATCAGTAATGCCACGCTGGCGCCGGCTATGGGCAATAGTACCAGTATGACTGGCGGCAATATATCGACCGGTACTGCCGGAATAACCACCGGAGGTGGGTTCCTTGGCGCCCCTAAACCGCTGCCCAGCGGCGTGTTGGAAGGTTCCGAACCAGCGGCTTCCGCCATCGCGCCCACCCACTCGGCGCCGGTTGCCGTGGCGTCTGTGACTGCGCCACCACGCGCCGCGGCTCAATCGGCTATGCCCGCCGGCTCCGGCAACATCGTAGTGCAGGTCGGTGCGCTGAGCGATCAACAACGGGCGCAAACCTGGCTGAAGAGTCTGAGCGAGCGTTTCCGCGTGCCGGGCAAAGTCAGCCTAAATAACGGCTTGTATCGTATTCAGTTAGGCCCGTTCCAGAGCCGCCAGCAGGCCATCGACCTGCAACAGCGCCTGTCCAGCGAAGCGCAACAGCCATCATTCGTCACCACCGTATCCGGTATGTAGTCACGTATTGATGACGGAAAGAGGGGGAAATCCCCTCTTTTCTTACCCACACTAGCGATAACGAGACCACCTCTGGCGATCGGCAAAATCGCGTAACGTATTGTCTGGTGCCGCCCCGATTTTCATCTGCTATAGTGTGGCTCGTTTTTTAACTTATACCCACGGATGTTGTTGTTCCAATCATGAAAACAGTAATCACGTCTTGTTTTACCAAACGTATTGCGCTCGGCACGTTGCTCGCCATCAGTGCATCCACTTTCGCCTACGCAGACGACATTAATCTGAAAACCATGATTCCTGCCGTCCCGGATATTGATGCCGAAGCGTACATCCTGATTGATTACAACTCGGGTAAGGTACTGGCGGAAAAGAACGCCGACACTCGTCGCAACCCAGCCAGCCTGACCAAGATGATGACCAGCTATGTTATCGGCCAGGCGATTAAAGCCGGAAAAATTACCCCGAACGATGTTGTGACCATCGGCAAAGATGCCTGGGCTACCGGCAACCCTGATTTTCAGGGCTCCTCGCTGATGTTCCTCAAACCAGGCGATCGCGTGCCGGTTTATTTGCTGAACAAAGGGATTATTCTGCAGTCCGGCAACGATGCCTGTGTGGCGATGGCGGACTACGTGGCAGGCAGTCAGGATGCGTTCGTTAACCTGATGAACGGCTACGTCAAGGCTCTGGGATTACAGAATACCAACTTCAAAACCGTTCACGGCCTGGATGCTGAAGGGCAGTTCAGTTCAGCCCGCGATATGGCGCTGATCGGTCAGGCGTTGATCCGTGACGTGCCGGATGAATACGCGACCTATAAAGAAAAAGAATTTACCTTCAACAATATCCGCCAAATGAACCGCAACGGCCTGTTGTGGGATAGCAGCCTGGCGGTGGACGGTATCAAAACCGGCCATACTGCATCCGCCGGCTATAACCTGGTCGCCTCTGCGACCGAAGGCCAGGTGCGCCTGATCTCCGCCGTTATGGGCGGACGCACGTTCAAAGGGCGCGAAGCGGAAAGTAAGAAACTGCTGACCTGGGGTTTCCGCTTCTTTGAAACCGTGGCTCCGCTGAAAACCGGTAAAGAGTTCGCATCCGAGCCGGTATGGTTTGGCGATAGCGACCGGGTATCATTGGGTGTCGATAAAGATGCTTACATCACCATCCCACGTGGGCGCATGAAAGATCTGAAGGCTAGCTATGTGCTCACCAATACAGAGTTACATGCTCCGCTGGCTAAAAATCAGGTGGTGGGCACCATCAACTTCCAGTTGGACGGCAAAGTCGTTGAACAACGCCCGCTGGTGGTGATGAACGAAGTCAAAGAAGGCGGTATTTTCGGGCGTCTGTTCGATTACATCAAACTGATGTTCCACCGCTGGTTTAGTTGATCCCCCTTGAATCCTGAGCAACTGCCCTTATGTTGCTTGTTAAAGGATCGATCGGCCGTATTTCAGCCATACTTAAACACTCCCGCTTCGGCGGGAGTGATGATTTTTGCACTAATGAATAACTCTGGAGTCGCCATGAAAACCAAACTCAACGAATTGCTTGAATTTCCATGCTCATTTACCTACAAGGTCATGGGGCTGGCAAAACCGGAGCTGGTGGATCTGGTCGTGGAAGTTGTTCAACGCCATGCTCCCGGCGACTACAATCCGCAAGTGAAACCCAGCACCAAAGGTAATTACCATTCGGTATCGATTACCATCACGGCAACCCACATTGAACAGGTTGAAACGCTGTACGAAGAACTGGGCAACATCGATATCGTACGCGTCGTGCTGTAATAGGTATGACTCTGAACTTGTCTCCTTCATCCGGAGACAAGCGAGGAAACCGCTATTCGCTCCAGTCTCCCCTCGTTATAATTGCGGTCATTCCTTCTTCACCTGATGATGACTATCTTGCAACAGGATACGATCATAGTGCGTAACACGATCATCGTACGCCAACTGGGCGTACAGCCTTATGAACCGGTGTCGCAAGCGATGCACGCCTTTACCGAACAACGCGATGACAGCAGTCTTGACGAGCTATGGCTGGTGCAGCACGAACCTGTGTTTACTCAGGGTCAGGCGGGCAAAGCCGAACATGTCCTGATGCCCGGTGATATCCCGGTCATTCAGAGTGATCGCGGGGGACAGGTCACTTATCACGGCCCTGGTCAGCAAGTGATGTATGTGCTGGTCGATATCAAACGCCGTAAAGTGGGGGTACGCCAGTTAGTGACGGCGATCGAGAATACCGTCATCAACACGCTAGCGCATTATGCGGTTGATGCCCACGCTCGTGCCGATGCTCCCGGCGTCTATGTCGGCGAGAGCAAAATCTGCTCGCTGGGCCTGCGTATCCGCCATGGCTGCTCGTTTCACGGCCTGGCGTTGAATGTTGCCATGGATCTGTCTCCGTTCTTGCGAATCAACCCTTGCGGTTATGCAGGCATGGCGATGACACAGCTGAGTGAATTCGCCCCTGATGCAACCGTCACGACTACCGCACCGATCATGGTAAAAGCATTCATGGAACTGCTGGATTATCCACAACATGAATGGTTAGAGTGGAACTGGCGGCAACAAGGGGAGCCGCGTCCGTTGAGCGCTATGCATCACGCCGCCCAGGAAACCTAAATTACATTCTATTTACAATATTTCTGCGTTTTGTTGTTCTATGGCTGCTCGTCAGCGTACAAAGATGATATAATTTTGTGAGTTTTTTAAAAAAAATTTTAATAACTTACGTAATCCCATGAATTTTAGATAAATTCATAACAGCGATTCAGAACTGGAAATTACGCAATTATGAGTAAACCGATTCAGATCGAACGTGGCGTCAAATACCGCGATGCAGACAAAATGGCCCTGATCCCGGTGCGCACCGTTGCTACCGAGCGTCAGGAAATGCTCCGCAAACCAGAATGGATGAAGATAAAATTACCTGCGGACTCCAGCCGGATTCAGGGCATCAAGGACGCCATGCGCCGTAATGGTCTGCACTCGGTTTGCGAAGAAGCATCCTGCCCTAATCTGGCGGAGTGTTTTAACCACGGTACCGCTACGTTCATGATCCTTGGCGCCATCTGTACTCGTCGTTGTCCGTTCTGCGATGTCGCCCATGGCCGCCCGCTGACGCCAGATGCCAATGAACCGGAAAAACTGGCTCAGACTATCCATGATATGGGGCTGCGCTATGTCGTGATTACCTCTGTTGACCGTGACGACTTGCGGGATGGCGGCGCGCAGCATTTTGCCGACTGTATCAGTGCCATACGCCGCAAAAGCCCAAACATCCGAATTGAAACGCTGGTGCCGGATTTTCGTGGCCGTATGGATCGGGCGTTGGATATTCTGACCGTCACGCCGCCGGACGTGTTCAACCATAATCTGGAAAACGTGCCGCGTCTATATCGCCAAGTCCGTCCTGGCGCCGATTATGAATGGTCATTAAAGTTATTGGAAAAATTCAAATCAGTTCATCCGAACATACCGACTAAATCCGGTTTGATGGTGGGACTGGGCGAAACCAATGACGAAATACTGGACGTTATGCGTGATCTGCGTCGCCACGGCGTCACCATGTTGACCTTGGGGCAATATTTGCAGCCAAGCCGTCACCACCTGCCGGTTCAGCGTTATGTCCCGCCGGAAGAGTTCGAAGAAATGAAGGCAGAAGCATTGGCAATGGGCTTTACCCATGCGGCCTGCGGTCCGTTCGTTCGCTCTTCCTATCATGCAGACCTACAAGCCAAAGGGATTGAAGTGAAATAGCAGGTTATTACCTGCAATACTTCCTTACCAAAAACACAAGTAACACAAAAAGCGGACGGGTCACCCCCTCCGCTTTTTAGTTTGAGTACCGCCAGCCGTTACGCTTATTCTTTCGGACGCGTCTCGCTGATAGCAGCAGGATGTTCATCCTGGGCAGAAGATTTCGCCGCTGGCTGATCGTCATTCATCGCTTTCTTGAAGCCTTTGATCGCCGCCCCCAGATCGCCGCCCAGACTACGCAGTTTATTGGTGCCGAACAGCAGTACAATCAAGGCGCCAATGACTAAAAGTTTGGCAATACTGATACCTTCCATACATAACCTACCTGATGATGTGAGCTGGAAAAGCCAGCGTGCTTTACTATCGCTCTTTTTAAATCGATATATTGAATAAGGCAATGCTCATCTGTAACAAAGTAAGACGCCTTCGCCAGACGCTGTTTTACCCGAGAGTGATAGCCTTGTCATTATCGTAATACAGGCGGCTTAAAGCGATTGTGATGTAGAACAGGTAACTGGCGACGAACGGTTTGAATTCGCTCCAGCTTAAGTTCCGCCAGCAGCAACTCAGGCTGTTCAGCGGCCTGGGCGATAACCACGCCCATCGGGTCCACGACCATACTATTACCGATATTCCTGTCGCTGCATTCTCCTGTTGCAACCAAATAACAGGTGTTCTCCAGAGCACGGGTTCGTGCCAGTAATTCCCAGTGCGCCTCTTTCTGCGGGCCTTTCACCCAGGCAGCCGGCACGACCAGTACATCGGCGCCATTCATCGCAAGCTGTCTCGCCATCTCGGCAAAACGGATGTCATAACACACCATCAGCCCGATACGCATACCGGCAATCTCCACCAGCGGCGGCAACGCTGTGCCCGGGGTTACGCGACGGGATTCCTGCACGGCAAAAGCATCGTATAGGTGCAGCTTATGGTAGTGCGCCAGTACTTCTCCTCGCCGGATAACCAACAACGTATTATGTACCCGGCCATCTGCTGCCGGCGTGTGCAAGGTAAATACTACGCTCAGCTCCAGCGACTGGCTGGCCGTCAATAACTGGCTGACAAAAGGACCGGTGATCGGCTGGGCACAGCCGACACCCCATTCTGGATCCGCATTATCACGGGCCAGCACGGCTTCCGGCAGCACCAGCAAGTCAGCGCCGGCAGATGCGGCCTGACCCATTAATGCTATGCAGATCTGAGCATTGTCCTGCCATAGCCGCTGCACAGCAAACTGACCCAGCGCCACTTTCATATCAGGCTCCTTCATAGCACGCGGATACATTTGGTAAAACTACCATAGCTATAAAAAATATCGGCATGTAGGTAAACTTTATCAGACAGTAACGGAGATGACATTCCTCCATAACCGCCCTTTCGGCTGATGATGTCTGCAAGAGCCTCTATCGGCATCATGTATACCCTTTCGAGAGTAGCCTAACTTACCCCTGAATGAAAAGGTGACTATGTACAGTACGTTACTTGCTGTTTTTCTTGGCGGCGGGATTGGCAGCGTTGCACGCTGGCAACTGAGTGTTCGTTTCAATAGCCTGTTCCCTCAGATCCCGGCGGGGACACTGCTGGCAAACCTGCTCGGCGCTTTTATTATTGGCGCGGGCATGAGCTATTTCATGCGCCAGCCCGACTTGCCGCCACACTGGAAGCTATTGATCACAACCGGCTTTTGCGGCGGCCTGACGACATTTTCAACGTTTTCTTACGAAATGGTCGCCTTATTGCAAAGTGGCGAATGGGCCGCAGCGTTATTCAATCTACTGCTTAATTTACTTGGTTCGCTGCTGATGACAGCGCTGGCATTTGCGCTGGTGGGGTGGCTAAGCACCCACTAGAAGAGAAACTGACGATACAAAATAAAAACCCGCCATTAGGCGGGTTTTTCAGGAAATCGGTATAATTAAATAGCGATAACGTTAGCAGCAGAAGGTCCTTTAGCGCCGCTGGTGATTTCAAACTCTACGCGCTGACCTTCAGCCAGGGTTTTGAAACCGTTGCTCTGGATAGCAGAGAAGTGAACGAATACGTCCTTGCTGCCATCTTCCGGAGTAATGAAACCGAATCCTTTGGACTCATTAAACCACTTAACGCTACCTTTAATCTTAGACATCAAACTTACCTTTACATGAATGAACGACACAAAATCTGTGTCAAATACAGTACAGCAAGTAGCGGCGCATTTGTCCAGCCGAACATCACCAAAAAGTGATAAAACATGATAAAAAAGCGAACTGGCTCCATTCACTTCACAGATTTACCCGTCGCAACGGCAGCATTTGGCATCTTATGCGTGGGTGGCTAATCTCTTTTTATTAGCACCTCTTATTAGCACATCGGTTATCCCAGACTCCGGGTCGATACACTGAGATGCCGATAGCCCGAACCGGGAATCCCATTTACTGCTCTATCGTCACGCATCCTATTTGTCTTTGCCAATGTATGTCTTTGCCAGCTTATCCTCGCTCGACGTGGCGCACCGACACGGGTAACGACAAATGCAAATAATAGCCTCTTTTATTTACTCAGGTTTCCTCATTTATCTCGTAGCCTTTCGGGCGTGACCTAAAAACCATGAGTAAAAAATAGAGATCTTCATCACAAAAATGAAAAGAGAAAAATGACGTAAAAGGAGGGAATTTATGGATAGCACAACCACCTTAAGCGAAAATTAATTTTTATAAATCAGATGATTAAAATTCGGCTTGCGGCATAAAAAAAGCGGCAATCCGTAGATTGCCGCTTTGGTGATACTCAATAAGGGACCTGGTAACTAATGACAGTAAATAAAATTGTACTAGTCTAAATACAGCAGCAATTACTTACGCAGCATTGCTTCGATGAAGCTTTTCCAGTTGTTGAGTTCGATTTCGATCATGATGGTAGCTCCTTAGGGCTTTGTGGTCTTACGGGGTTATTATACGCTTCTTTTTTGACCAAGATAAAGACTTTGGGGCGCAGAAATGTGCTCTCCTTCGCGTTTCCGCAACATTTACCCAAAACCCAACCCTATGATTTCTTAAGATAATTTTAATATTCTGCCGTCTTTCGTCGTTATACGGTATGCTTTTTTCCCTTATAACATGAAAAATAACGGGTTTTAAACATATGGCTATCACCCTGTACGGTATTAAGAATTGCGACACCATAAAAAAGGCCCGTCGCTGGCTGGAAGACCATCACATCGACTATCGCTTTCATGATTACCGCGTAGACGGATTAACCGCCGAACGCCTGCAATCTTTTATCGATAACATCGGCTGGCAACCTTTACTCAATACCCGAGGCACCACCTGGCGGAAGCTGGAAGACGCGTATCGTAACACCATCAACAGCGAAGCAGCGGCAAAAGCTGTTATGCTGGAACACCCCGCGTTGATCAAACGCCCGTTGCTGGTCAGCGATGATGGAAAAACCCTGCTCGCTTTCAGCGACGATAGCTATAGGCACTTTTTTACGGAGAACACCTCACATGTCTTGCCCGGTAATTGAACTGGCTCAGCAACTTATTAAATGCCCGTCTCTCAGCCCGGATGACGCCGGCTGTCAGGCGCTGATGATCGAACGTCTGCAAGCCATCGGTTTTGTCATCGAAACGATGGATTTCGGCGATACCCAGAATTTCTGGGCCTGGCGCGGTCAAGGCAAAACACTGGCGTTTGCCGGGCATACCGATGTCGTCCCTGCAGGTAACCCAAGCCAGTGGCAAACGCCGCCGTTCGAACCGACTATCCGTGACGGCGTGTTGTACGGCCGTGGCGCTGCCGATATGAAAGGCTCGCTGGCGGCAATGGTCGTGGCGGCAGAACGTTTCGTCGCGGCGCATCCCAATCACCAGGGGCGCCTGGCATTTCTCATCACCTCTGACGAAGAAGCCAGTGCCGTCAACGGTACCGTCAAGGTTGTAGAAGCACTGATGGCGCGTCAGGAAAGGCTGGACTATTGCCTGGTCGGCGAGCCTTCCAGTACCGAACGGGTCGGCGATGTGGTGAAAAACGGCCGACGCGGCTCTATTACCGCTAATTTGCGGATTCATGGCGTGCAGGGCCATGTGGCTTATCCACATCTGGCGGATAACCCTGTACACCGGGTAATCCCCGCCTTGCATCAACTGGTGGATACCGTCTGGGATCAGGGCAACGAGTTCTTTCCCCCAACCAGTATGCAAATAGCCAATATCAATGCCGGCACCGGCAGTAATAACGTGATCCCCGGCGAACTTAGCGTTCAGTTCAATTTCCGTTTTAGTACTGAACTGACTGATGAGCTGATTAAACAACAAGTCAAGGCGTTGCTTGATAGTCACCAGTTAAATTACACGCTGGAGTGGCAGTTATCCGGTCACCCGTTCCTGACCGGTCGCGGCGAGCTGGTGGATGCCGTCGTCAACGCCGTTGAACACTACAGTGAAATCACGCCGCAGCTCCTGACGACCGGCGGCACCTCGGACGGACGCTTCATTGCCCGCATGGGCGCACAGGTCGTCGAATTGGGGCCTGTCAACGCCACTATTCATAAAGTAGACGAGTGTGTGAGTGCAGCCGACCTGCAACTGCTTAGCCGTATGTACCAACGTATTATGGAGCAATTGATCGCATGATCTCCCCCGCCTGCCTGACCGGCAAAAGCGATAGCCATCTGGTTACGCTAAGCGGCGCTCACCGCCTGCAACCGGAAGCGGTCGCTGCGTTTACCGCCATGCAGCAGGCAGCGCGGCAAGAGGGTTTCAATCTGCAGCCCGCCAGTACGTTTCGGGATTTTGCTCGTCAGCGCCATATCTGGAACGGCAAATTTACCGGTCTTCGTCCATTGTTGGATCAGCACAGCCGGCTGATAGATGCTCTCTCGCTGGCCGAGGGCGCACGGTGTGAGGCAATTTTACGCTGGTCGGCATTGCCGGGCGGCAGCCGCCATCACTGGGGTTGCGATCTGGATATTTACGACCCGGATCAACTGCCTGCCGGCCGTAAACTGCAGTTGGAACCCTGGGAATACCAACCCGGCGGCTATTTCGCCGATCTTAGCGACTGGCTGACCGAACACATGGCCGGCTTTGGCTTTTACCGGCCGTTTACCCATGATGCCGGTGGCGTGGCTATTGAACCCTGGCACCTCAGCTACGCGCCGCTGGCCCGACTCGCTATGGCTCAGCTAACGCCAGAACACATTCTGCAAGCCTGGAAGGGCGAAGACATCGCCGGCCGGAGCTGGCTGGAGCCAAATATGTCGATGTTGTTCCAACGCTTTATACTGTCTGTTGAGGCACAATAACCCCGTTGACACGGGACATTTATATATGAGGAATAACCATGGGATGGCTGGCTGATTACTGGTGGGTAATACTGCTGGTGTTGCTGGGAATGTTGATCAACGGCATCAAGGAACTGAGCCGCCTTGACCATAAACGTTTTCTGCATGACAAACCGCCGTTGCCGCCGCACCGCGATAATAATGCGCAATGGGACGAAGAAGACGACTGGCCGCAGAAAAAACCCTGACCCGGTTGGTAAAAGCATAAGGCCGGGCACGTTATAGTGACCCGGCCTGCTTGTTTATGGCGATGGTTTTGTTTAGCACGGTCAGCGCGCTATCAGTCAGTTAACGGACAGTCCGTTAACGGAATGCCACCAGTTCACCGCGTGCGCCCATCACGGCCTCATCCCAGAAGCGTTTCGGGATGTAATAATGTAGCCGGTCCAACGCATTTTCCATCATACGATCGTCAATGGAATGCCCCAGTTGCGGTATCAGGTCTAATGTGAAATCTGATCCCTGGGTACGCAGACTCTGTGCCGCCTGCCGTGCATGATCGACGGTAATTACCGGGTCTTCCTCGCCATGAACCAGATGAACCACCACATCGTACATCGGCTGTTCAGGCAGCGTGGCAAAACGGCCACTGAATGCCACAACCCGCCCAGCCAGATTTTTCTCTGCTTTCAGTGCTTCCAGGATCATGATTGAGCCCTGAGAAAAACCAATCAACGCCGTGTGGGAATAATCGATTCCCGTGGTTTCCTGCCAGTGTCGTACGGTATCGATAAAACGCGGCATAACGGCATTCACGCGGCGGGCACGGTTATCTTCCGTTACGCCCTGAACCGAAAACCACTGGCGTCCTTCGCCCAATCCGATCGCTTCCGGACCGCCAACACTAATAATCTGCGCCGAGGGAAATGCATTAGCAAAATAGCGGCCAATCTTCCCCATCGAAACCGGATTATCGCCTACGCCATGAAAGAGTAAAAACAACTGCTTAGGTGAATGTGGCTGTTGCACCACAAAATAGTCATGCTTCATATCGCCTCTCCTGCGGTCGCCTCTATTGGGGAACCGACTGGTCAAACATGTTCGGTTGTCACTATACGCCCCTCGGTAGCGGGTCAATATTGAGGTTTATTGAACAGGTCATTCCATTATCCTGTATCAGGATCAGTGTATATGAAGGTGGAAAATGGGTAGGTCAAATCACAGTCAGAGTTACAAAATTGTGATCGCTACCACTTGAAATAAATTTTGGAAAGAAAACCACTTATTTCGCTATAGCGATAATGTCATACCAGTGTTGCCATTGTGCGGCATCCAACTGCTGCAACGCCTGAGCCGTTTCGGTGCGCCAGCGCTGAACCAACGCCTTTTTGCCCGCCAGTTGCAGTTGTTGAACACACTCCGCCGCGCTTTTACCTTGTTCAAGCCACAACCTTAAGGCTGCTAATGGCATTGGCGAGTGGAATACCAAACGTGACAACACCCCCTGACAAGCTTCCGGTGGACGGTGAGCCAGAGCAAACCCAGCCAGATTGCGCCAGTCATCAGCCGTGAGCATCTGCTCCTCCATCAGCGGCAAATCCAACGTCAACGGAATATCACGCTGCAACCAGTACCCGTCGCGCAGCAATTCATGGTGTGCTGAAGCGGTCAGCGCGCGGCCTTCCTCACTAAGGGGGAATAACGCCATCGCACTGTAGCAGCCACTACTGGCTTCGATGTGGCTGCCGATACGCACCAACTGAAACCCGCAACGCTGCCAGAACCGCCACAGATCCGGTTGAAAGCCGAAGCTCACCGACAGAAAATCCAGTTGTTGCCGGCGTGCGTGTTGTTGTTGTTCCCGCACCAGCGCCAGCCCAATTCCCTCACCTCGATGCGCCGCCAACACCGCAATGCGGCTGATACGACGCGATCGCAATACCGGCGCCTGCCATTGATTGCCGTGTGCCGCCAATGACTGTGCCACCAAACTCCCCCTTGGTCGACGCCGCCCAGCCCAGACATCCTGCGCCAGCGACACGGGTAGCCCGCCTTCATCCACCAGCCAGATAACGCCGCCAATCTTTGTTCCGACACCAGCGCTGGCGACATGTATGCCGGGAGCATCCATCAAACGGCGTAAATCCAGCGGCGAGGTTCGGTAGTGAGCACTGCAAAGCAATCCATAGCAGCCTTCAAGGCGCGCAGGAAGGCCGGACCAGTCGTCTCGTCGCTCCGGTTGTATCGTCAGTGAACCATGAAGTTGCTCCGGCACCTGTTTTTCGGCGTCAAATAACATCAGCCGATCAACGATGTTCTCCAGCGGATCTTGTTGCGCCCAGCGCAGCGGCTCCGTGAGCTCAATGACATGCCAGTCAGGCAGAGCCGCACAAAACTTTAGCAGAAAGCCACGCCCGGTCCCTTCATATCCTTGTACCGTGGTCGTCATCACTACCCGACGGAAAAACGGCAACAATGCCTGCAATATCGGCGCAGGAATCGATGCGGCTTCATCTATTAGCAACCAGTCCACTGGCGGTTTACCGTATTGCCGGCAAAAGGCCAGCAGCGCATCCGGTGCCCAAAATGTTGCCGAATCACCGGCTTGTCGCAGCAGAATCTCGCCGGCGGCACGCGACGGCGCGCTGACCCAGCAACCGCCCTGACATTGGCGCGCCAGCATACCGGCCAGCGTCGATTTGCCGCGCCCACGCGGCGCGGTAATCACCGATACGGCATGGGTAGTATGCAGTAGTTGCTGTACAACGGAGTATTGACAGGCGGTAGGGTTGCCGTCGGCAGGCAACCAATCGGCACGCCCATTCGGACGTGTGATGACCGGTTCGGTATCCTGCCGGCGCCACAGTACAACGCGGCTATCCGCCAGCAGTTGGCGCTGTACATGCCGAATAAAACGGGGCGTAGCGATCGGCTCCGGCTGTTCACTCCAGCGCAGGCTGTCATTATCAGGATAATTCGGCCAGCTCTCCCAGTCAGGCGCCAACAGGAGCAGCCAACTGCCGGCCCTGAGCGCACCGGCCAACATGGCCAACGCTTCTGCATCCAGCCCCTCGTGAGCATCGAATACCGCATGTAGGAATTCCCGCCCCAACACACTACGCACACGCGAAGAGGGTAGCGCGTTAATATTTTCAGGTGCAGATGTGCTGACCCACAGCCAGTCCCCCGGCAGCAAACCGCTCAGCCGCAAAGCCTGAGCGCGGCACCAGTCAGGCTGGCCGCTAAGCACCAGCAGACGACGAATACCATAACGCTGCTGATATTGCTGGCTGACAACGAACGACGAGTCCACCGCTATCCTCAAAGCAAACTTAGCCTTTACCGATCAGCAGCGACAGCAATCCCGCCGCTATCAACGGCCCTACCGGCACACCACGGAATAACGCGACCCCCATGACCGTACCAACCAACAAACCGGCCACCACCGATGGCTGATTGCTCATCAGCACGACGCCGCGCCCGCCCAACCAGGAAACGGCGACGCCGATCGCCACCGCCATTAACGATTTCCAGTGCAGAAAAGAGGATAGCACGTCGCCGGCGGAGATCTTGCCGCTGGCAATCGGCGCCATGACGCCGATCGTCAGCACCAACACTCCAAAAGACAGACCGTATTTTTCCACCCACGGAAAATAGTGATTCAACGGCGTAATACGCACCGCAACCAGAAACAGGATAGCCAGGGTCACGGTCATGTTCTGGCTGATGATACCGAGGGCGGCCAGCGCCAGTAAGATAAGCAACGTCGGGTCAAAAACGCCCATAAAACATATCCTTGCCGAAATCAGTCGATGCACAGGCGGGGAATAATAGCACTCATTGGACAGAGAACAGCAGCAAGACTGCTACGCAGACGGGAACCGACCGGTGATAAACATCAGGTGAAACCCACTATTCGATTTCATCAGACGAATGAAAACATCGTTCTGGCAACCGGAAACCGTCGCCGCCTGCCAGAACGTAAACGATTGCGCCGTTAGTCCAGCTTAACGCCCAGACGGTGTGCGACTTCTTCGTAGGCTTCAATCAGGCCGCCCAGGCTCTGACGGAAACGGTCTTTATCCATCTTGTTCAGGGTTTCTTTATCCCACAGACGGCTGCCGTCCGGCGAGAACTCGTCGCCCAGCACCACTTCGCCCTTGAACAAACCGAACTCCAGCTTAAAGTCCACCAGAATCAGGCCGGCATCGCCAAACAGCTTGCTCAGCACCTCATTGGCTTTGTAGCTCAGTTCCTTCATCCGCGCCAGATTCTCTTCGCTTACCCAGCCGAAGGTCTTGCAGTAGGACTCGTTCACCATCGGGTCGTGCATTGCGTCGTTTTTCAGGAACAGGTCGAACAACGGCGGATTAAGCACTTCCCCTTCCGTAATGCCCAGACGTTTGACCAACGATCCCGCCGCGCGGTTACGCACCACGCACTCAACCGGCACCATCTCCAGCTTCTTCACCAGCACTTCCGTATCCGACAGCAGGCTCACCATCTGGGTTGGGATCCCGGCTTCTTCCAGCTTGGTCATGATGAAGTGGTTGAACTTGTTGTTCACCATCCCTTTACGATCAAACTGCTCAATGCGAGCACCATCCCCTGCTGACGTATCATTGCGGAACTCCAGCACCAGCAGATCCGGATCTTCCGTGGTGTAGACCGTTTTCGCTTTTCCGCGATACAACTCAGCTAGCTTTTGCATCTTTCATTACTCCACACAAGTAAGGGCCACCCGCACCGGGCCCGTTAATTGAACGTGTTGATAAATCCATCACGTTATAAATCCATCACGTTAATGACTAAATGAAGAAGGGCCGGAGAACCCGACCCTTATACCCGTCATACTTCAAGTTGCATGTGCGTTGGCTTTCCTCGCTCACCCCAGTCACTTACTTAAGTAAGCTCCTGGGGATTCGCTGCGTCGCCGCGTTACAAGACTCATAATGAGTCTTGCCCTGAAGGGCCAACGCTTTGCGTTGTTCAAAACGCAACGCGTTTTGTCCTGCAACTCGAATTATTTAGGGTATATATTCTTGCGTTTTACGCTTTTACGACTCGCTGAACGCAGCCTGCAATACGGCGACCAGCGCGTCATTTTGCGACTGACTTAGCGTATGTCCTTTTGAGTCGATGAATTGCAGCGTACTGCGGTTACCCAAATCACCGACCTGCAGTTTGTAATCGCCGTTCGGCAATTGTGGATCGCGCGCGCCCAGCTCATTCCAGGTGCTGCTGCCCGGTGCCTTATAGTTGACAGACACCGACCCTTGCGGGCGACTGCGATCGCTAATAGTCATGCCAACCTTCTCCAGCGCCTTCGGCAGACGGTCCCATACCTGATTGTAGGAACCGCGAACCACCAACAACGGCAGGCCGGAGTCATCAGCGCCGCTCTGAACATTCAGTTGCTGACTGTTGCGGTTAGCTTGCGCGCTGTCATTATCGTTCAGGCGTTTATCCAGCTCGTCCGACAAGGTATTGAGCATCAACGCGGTATAACGCTGAATCTCGCCGCGCTCCGTAACCACAGACGTATTCTGCTGGAGATCCAGCAGCTTCACGCTCAGCGCCAATTGATACCCTTGCGTCTGCAAAGTCACCTGATAACGTGCCTGATGCGCCACATCCTCATCTTCACGCTTCCAGTTGATCCAATCGGTCGTCAGCGTCCGGCTGGCATCCTGACGGCTGGCAATCGTATAGCCTTTCGACTGCATAACCTGCGTCAACACTGCCCACAAACTGCTGTTGCGTGCATTATTTTCCAGTAACAGCGTAGCGGTATTACCCGATACCTGACCGCGGGAACCATTCAACAAAGCCAATGGCTGCATCGGCGGACGAATATCCAACGCTTTGCCTACCGGCCCATTCTGGTTGACCGGAGGAATATCGAAATCCCCATTCTGCAACGGCAGAATCAAACCGGGCGGTACATCCAGCGCCCGGTGATCAGGAGTTTTCAGATAGGATTCATCGCCGTTGACCTGACGCTTGTAGCGTTGATCGCTGGTACAGGCGGCCAGCAACATGATCAGCGAAACACCGACAACCTTTGCCACCATCGACTTTTGCAATGAAGAACTCATCAAATCTCCCTAACGGTTACAGCAGACCCGCCTGCTTCATAGCCTGCTCCATCACGTCGCGACCGGCATCGGTCAGCGGCGTCATCGGCAGACGAAGCGTATCGGTCGCCATCAATCCCAATGCCTTACAGGCCCATTTCACCGGAATCGGATTGGGTTCAACAAACAGCTTCTGATGCAACGGCATCAAGCGCTGATTCAGACGGCGGGCTTCGACGAAATTCCCTTGTGCCGCCAGCTCGCACAGCGAGGCCATTTCACGGGCCGCGATGTTGGCCGTCACGGAAATCACGCCGTTGCCGCCCAGTTGCATAAAGTCCAGCGAGCTGGCGTCATCGCCGCTCAGCAAAATGAAATCTTCATGAACCAGCTCTTGGATCTGGCTAACCCGGCTTAAGTTCCCGGTTGCTTCCTTGATGGCGACAATATTTTTGATTTCCGACAGACGGGCGACGGTTTCCGGCAACATGTCGCAACCGGTACGAGACGGCACGTTGTAGAGGATCTGCGGCAGGTCGGTATGTTCGGCAATCGCCTTAAAGTGCAGGAACAAACCGTGCTGAGTCGGTTTGTTGTAATACGGCGTCACGGTCAGACAGCCGGCTACGCCGGTATCGTTGAAACGCTGGGTAAGGGAAATCGCTTCAGCAGTCGAATTAGCGCCGGTACCGGCGATCACCGGAATACGGCCATCGCTTAATTCCAGCGTCAGCATCACCACATCGCCATGCTCATCGTGGCTCAAGGTGGCGGATTCGCCGGTGGTGCCCACCGACACAATTGCGGACGTGCCGCTAGCGACATGATAATCAATCAGTTTTTTCAGGCTTGCACGATCAACGGCACCTTTATCGTCCATCGGCGTAACCAGAGCAACAATACTACCCGTAAACATTGGCCATCCCCTCCACAAACAAGTGCTTCATGGTACTTTTGACTTCTATGCAAAAGCAAGCTTACAACCGCGGTTGTCAGCGCTTGGCAGGTGGTTTTTTTTATGTTTACCATGTTACTCCCAACATTTTGTACAGGAAGCACTATTTTGCCTCGCCCACAAGAACACTATCTGGTCATTACCGCGTTGGGGACCGATCGTCCCGGTATCGTCAATACGATCACCCGCCACGTCAGTAGCTGTGGTTGCAACATCGAAGATAGCCGACTTGCAATGCTGGGCACGGAGTTCACCTTTATCATGCTGCTCTCCGGCAGTTGGAACGCGATTACGCTCATCGAGTCTACTCTGCCGCAGAAAGGCGCCGAACTGGATTTGCTGATTGTGATGAAACGTACCGAATCGCAGTCCCGTCCGCCGATGCCGGCTACCGTGTGGGTCAAAGTGGATGTTGCCGACTCACCACACATCATCGAACGCTTTACTGATCTGTTCGATTCCCATCAAATGAACATCGCTGAGCTGGTCTCCAAAACCCGCCCCGCCGATGGCGATATGCCGCCGCAACTGTACATCCAGATTACGGCGCACAGCCCGGCGGCGTTGGCGGGTTCAATTATTGAGCCGGCCTTTCATCAGCTATGTACAGAACTGCACGCACAAGGCAGTATTAGCGTTGTGAACTATCCACAGCACGAAGAGAAAGATGGAGAGTAGTGATGACCACACTGAAAGCCGGTGATATTGCACCGAAATTTAGCTTGCCCGACCAGGACGGCGAACAAGTTAATTTGGCCGACTTCCAGGGACAACGGGTGTTGGTGTATTTCTATCCCAAGGCCATGACGCCAGGTTGCACCGTGCAAGCCTGTGGGCTTCGCGATAACATGGACGAGCTGAAGAAATTCGGCGTTGAGGTTCTGGGGATCAGCACCGATAAGCCGGAAAAACTGTCCCGTTTTGCGGAAAAAGAACTGCTGAACTTTACCCTGCTGGCCGACGAAGATCACCAGGTAGCGGAACAGTTCGGCGTTTGGGGTGAAAAAACCTTTATGGGAAAAACCTATGACGGCATTCACCGCATTAGTTTTCTGATCAATGCTGAAGGTCACATCGAAAAAGTCTTCGATGATTTCAAAACCAGTAATCACCACGATATCGTGCTGAATTACCTGAAGGACGCCTGACGTTTTCCCACACCTGATTAATTGCCGACGCGTTATTCGATGCGTCGGCAAACCGTTTTTCATACCGCATTTTCCGTTGTTAAGTCGCCTTTTTCCCCTGTTCGTGTTTCATTGTGTGCCGCCGCTGGCTAAGATGATGACCATTCTTTCAGGCTGTTCGAAAGGTTGTATTCGTTATGTCCTCTCGGTTCAAACAGACGGTCATCGCCATGCTGGCAGGCGTGCTGCTAAGCACAAGTCCTCAGGGATTCCCGGCCACGACCCAGGACACGCTGCCGGATATCGGCACCACCGCCGGCGGCACGCTCAGTATTAATCAGGAATTGGTGATGGGAGATTTTTACCTGCGCCAGTTGCGCGCAGGCGCGCCGTTGATTAATGACCCGCTGCTGTTGCAATACATCAATCAGTTGGGGGGACGGTTGGTCAAATCCGCCGACTCCGTGCGTACGCCGTTCCATTTCTTCCTGGTTAATAACGACGAAATCAACGCCTTTGCCTTCTTCGGCGGCAATGTGGTGCTACATTCCGGGCTATTCCGTTATGTAGAAAATGAAAGCGAGCTGTCCTCAATACTGGCGCACGAAATATCTCACGTCACTCAGCGCCATCTGGCTCGTGCGATGGAAGCGCAGAAAGCCAGCGCGCCTCTGGCCTGGGCCGGCGCATTCGGCTCATTGCTACTGGCGATGGCCAACCCACAGGCGGGTTTTGCCGCACTCAGCGGGACGCTGGCAGGGGCGCAGCAAAGCATCATCAGTTTTACCCAATCCAATGAACAGGAAGCGGATCGCATCGGGATTCAGGTACTGCAACGCGCCGGGTTCGACCCGCAGGCAATGCCTAATTTCCTGCAACGGCTGGCAGACACTTCGCGTTACGCCACCAAACCACCGGAAATGCTGCTGACGCACCCGTTGCCGGAAAGCCGGCTGTCGGACGCCCGCAATCGCGCCAACCAGATGAAATCGACGCCGGTACACTCTTCACAAGATTTTTTGTTCGCCAAGGCGCGCGTATTGGGGATGTATGGTTCACAAGACAACCCGTACGGCGCCGCGCTGCTGGATAATTGGGCTAAAGGCAACGCGCGCGAGCAACAGGCGGCGCAATATGGGCGCGCCATTCGCGCTTATCAGGCCAAGAAATACGATGACGCACGCGCCACGCTCCAGCCGTTACTGGATAAGTCGCCGTCAAACCCCTGGTTTCTTGATTTGATGACCGATATCGATATCGGTCAACAGCGCGCCGACCAGGCCGTCGCCCGCTTGCAGAAAGTGCCGGATGTGCAAGACAACCCGGTGTTGCAGCTCAATCTGGCGAATGCGATGGTGGAAAGCCGCAAGTCGGCCGATGCTATCCGCATTCTGCGTAAATACACATACGCCCATCCCGACGATTCAAACGGTTGGGATTTACTGGCGCAGGCTTGTGCCGCACAGAATATGCGCAGCGAAGAACTGGCGTCACGGGCGGAAAGCCTGGCGCTGACCGGGAAGCTGGATCAAGCCATTCGCTTGCTGAGCAACGCCAGCTCGCAAAGTAAGCTCGGCAGTCTTGATCAGGCCCGCTACGATGCCCGCATCGATCAGCTTCGTGCGCTACAGCAACGTTTCCATCCTTATGAAAAATCTTGAAAAAGGTGAAAGGAATGAGTCAATCGGTAACCATTTATCATAATCCGCGCTGTTCCAAGAGCCGTGAAACGCTGGCCTTGCTGCAGCAACAAGGCATAGAACCGCAAGTGGTGTTGTATCTGGACACGCCGCCGGATGCCGCTACGCTCAGCCAGTTGATAACACAGTTGGGGTTTGCCGGCGCGCGCGAACTGATGCGCCGCAAAGATGATCTGTACCGGGAATTGAATCTGGACGACGACAGTCTGAGCGAGGCTCAATTGATCGACGCGATGGTCACCCACCCGAAACTGATTGAGCGCCCGATTGTGATTGCCAACGGCCGCGCGAAACTCGGTCGCCCGCCGGAGCAAGTGCTGGATATTCTGTGACGGGCCGGATTACAGCCCGAGGATCTCTTTGACGAAAGGAATCGTCAGTTTACGCTGTGCGGTAATCGAGGCGTGGTCCAGTTGGTCCAGCGTCATAAACAGGGTGCGCATTTCCCGATCCAGCCGTTTCAGCAGAAAACGGCTAACGTCTTCCGGCAATTCAAAACCGCGCAACCGGGCGCGTAGCTGTAGCGCTTCGCCTTTTTCTTGATCCGACAGCGGCTGCAGCCGGTAGATCTGCCCCCAATCAAGACGCGAGGCCAAATCAGCCAGTTGCAGATTGATCTGACGCGGCGGACGATCGCCGGTGATCAGCAGCCGGGTGCGCCCGCCTTCCTGAATACGGTTGTAGAGATTAAACAGCGCCATTTCCCACACCTCATCGCCAGCTATCGACTCAATATTATCGATGCACACCAACGCCAGCTGTTCCATGCCTTCCAACACATCCGGAACGAAATAGGCGCGTTTATCCAGCGGAACATAACCGACCGCACGGCCGAGACGCGATAACTCTGCACAGGCGGCATGTAACAAGTGGCTACGCCCCCCGCCTTCGCGTGACCAAAAATAGATGTAGCTGCCGTGTTCCTGATCCAGCGTCGTGTGAATGGCAGCCAGCAGAGACGTGTTTTCTCCCGGATAGAAACTGGCGAAAGTTTCGTCATCGGGTAAGTAGAGTGGCAATGATAACTGTGCCGGTGTGTTCAGAAGCACCTCAAACCAAACAGGCAGGAAAACGAGACAAGTTTAGCATAGAAACCTTTCGCGATTGAACCGGCAGACCGCCGGTTCGCCGCATTGCCCGCCAACATGCCGACGGGCCGGTAAATTATTGTGCGGAAGTTCGCTCATCCGCCGCATCAATCACCTCTTCTTCCTTGTTGAACAGGCTGATAACACGGAACACCACACTCAGAATGACCCCAACCACGGTGGCCAGCGCCATCCCTTTCAGCTCGACTGCGCCCAGGTGGATCTTCGCGCCGCTGACGCCGATGATCAGGATCACCGATGTCAGGATCAGATTCTGCGCCTTGTTGTAATCCACTTTGGATTCAATCAACACCCGAATACCGGATGCGGCGATAACGCCGTACAGCAGCAGCGACACGCCGCCCATCACCGGAACCGGCACAGCCTGGATTGCCGCCGCCAGCTTACCGACGCAGGACAGCAGAATCGCAATGATCGCCGCCCCGCCAATAACCCAGGTACTGTAAACCTTGGTGATCGCCAGCACGCCGATATTCTCGCCATATGTCGTGTTCGGGGTGGAACCAAAGAAACCGGACAGCATGGTAGAGACGCCGTTAGCGAACAACGAACGGTGCAGACCTGGTTCGCGCATCAAATCCTTTTTCACGATATTAGCGGTCACCACTAGGTGACCAATGTGCTCGGCCACCACCACCAGTGCGGCCGGCAACACCGTCAACATCGCCACCCACTCAAAGCGCGGCGTATAAAAGGTCGGCAAGGCGAACCAGTGCGCCTGAACGATCGGCGTCAAATCCACCATGCCCATCGCGAAAGAGAGCGCATACCCCACCAGAACCCCGATCAGGATCGGAATAATCGCCAGAAAACCACGGAACAAGACGGAACCCAGCACCGTGACCACCAACGTCACCAGCGAGACGGTGACGGTTTTACCGTCCATCTCCGTCCCCGTAGCCGGCAGCAGCCCCGCCATGTTGGCCGCCACGCCCGCCAGTTCCAGCCCGATCACCGCCACAATCGCGCCCATCGCCGCCGGCGGGAAAATCACGTTCAGCCAGCCGGTTCCGACTTTTTTCACCAGCAACGCCACCAGGCAAAACAGCGCGCCACACAGAATAAAACCGCCCAGCGCCACTTCATATCCCTGCGGCAACAGCAAAAATACCGGCGAAAGAAACGCAAAACTGGACCCCAGATACGCCGGGATTTTTCCTTTACAGATAAACAGATAAAGCAGCGTACCAATACCGTTGAACAGCAGTACCGTCGCCGGATTGATCTTAAATAGGATCGGCACCAGTACGGTGGCGCCGAACATCGCGAACAGATGCTGGAAACTCAGCGGTATCGTTTGCAAAAGCGGGGGGCGTTCACTGACGCCGATGGCGCGACGAGTCATCGTGTTTTCCTCTGTGTCTCAGACTGAAAAATACCGGGAACCCCGGCAGAAAGTTCAGCGTCGGCACGCCGCCGGCGCTGAAAAAATCTCGCCATCCGTGGAATGCGCAGGAACAATCCGTTAAGTCAGAAACGGGCGGTTCATACGCAAAAAAAAGCCGACTCTACAGTCGGCTGGATATCATTTCGTACCAAACAGCTTGTCGCCCGCATCGCCCAGGCCCGGCATAATGTAACCGTGTTCGTTGAGGCCCTTGTCGATCGACGCGGTATACAGCTCCACATCCGGGTGCACCTTTTCCAGCGCGGCGATACCTTCCGGCGCCGCCACCAGTACCAGCACCTTGATGCTGCGGCAACCCGCTTTCTTCAGCAGATCGATAGTGGCAATCATCGACCCGCCGGTCGCCAGCATCGGGTCAACGACCAGCGCCATACGCTCATCAATATTGGAAGCCAGCTTCTGGAAATAGGGCACCGGCTCCAGCGTTTGTTCGTCGCGGTACATCCCCACGACGCTGATGCGCGCACTCGGTACGTTTTCCAGCACCCCTTCCATCATGCCGAGGCCGGCACGCAGAATCGGTACGACGGTAATTTTTTTACCTTTGATTTGGTCGACTTCAACCGCACCGCACCAGCCTTCGATGGTCACTTTTTCCGTCGCCAGATCGGCGGTGGCTTCGTATGTCAGCAGACTGCCGACTTCAGACGCCAGTTCACGGAAACGCTTGGTACTGATATCGTGCTCGCGCATCAGACCCAGTTTATGTTTGACGAGCGGGTGTTTTACCTCGACGATTTTCATTACTTTTTTACTCCCCATCGGCAGTGGACGGCCAAAAAAATCGCGGGATTATACCGCTTTTTCAAATGTACGCCATAGATTCCAGTCTGATCCAAATCAAGCAAAAACGGAAATTATCGCCGTCAATCCGCCAACCCGCCGACGACGGCCGCCGCCCTGTGCCGACGAAACCGCCACACGGCGAAAGACACCGCTCGCAAACGTTTGCTTACGCTGCTAGAATTAGCGCGCTCCATTTTTTAAACCAATCGTAACCTCCGTGGGGACTTCCGCAGTGACCGATAAAACCTCTCTCAGCTATAAAGACGCAGGCGTGGATATTGATGCTGGCAATGCATTGGTAGACCGTATCAAAGGTGTAGTGAAACAGACCCGTCGCCCGGAAGTTATGGGTGGATTGGGCGGTTTCGGTGCCCTGTGCGCCTTACCGCAAAAATACCGCGAACCGGTACTGGTTTCCGGTACCGATGGGGTGGGTACTAAACTGCGTCTGGCGATGGACCTGCAACGTCACGATACGATTGGTATCGACCTGGTGGCGATGTGCGTCAACGACCTGGTGGTACAAGGCGCCGAGCCGTTGTTCTTCCTGGATTATTACGCCACCGGCAAGCTGGACGTAGACACCGCCGCCCGCGTTATCACCGGTATCGCCGAAGGCTGCAAACAATCCGGCTGTGCGCTGGTCGGCGGCGAAACCGCTGAAATGCCCGGCATGTACCACGGCGACGATTACGACGTAGCCGGTTTCTGCGTCGGCGTGGTTGAAAAAGCCGAGATCATCGACGGCAGCAAAGTACGCGAAGGCGACGCGTTGATCGCACTGGCCTCCAGCGGACCGCACTCCAACGGTTACTCGCTGATTCGCAAAATCCTTGAAGTGAGTGGTGCTAATCCGGAACAGACTCAACTGGATGGCAAACCGCTGGCTGACCATCTGCTGGCCCCGACTAAAATCTACGTTAAATCCGTGCTGTCGCTGATCGAAACTGTAGACGTACACGCCATTTCCCACCTGACCGGCGGCGGCTTCTGGGAAAACATTCCGCGCGTACTGCCGGAAGGTATGCAGGCGACTATTGATGAATCCAGTTGGCAGTGGCCACCGGTATTCCAATGGTTGCAGCAAAACGGCAACGTCAGCCGCCACGAAATGTACCGCACGTTTAACTGCGGCGTAGGCATGATCATTGCCCTGCCGGCCGACCAGGCGGATAAAGCCATCGAACACCTCAACGGCAACGGTGAAACCGCCTGGAAAATCGGTGTCATTACCCGCACCGACGGCGGAGAAACCGTGGTTATTCAGTGATGAAAAGCATCGTCGTCCTGATTTCTGGTCAGGGGAGTAATCTGCAGGCGTTGATTGACGCCTGCCAGCATGGACGTCTTGCCGGGCGAATCACTGCGGTGCTGAGTAACAATCCCGATGCATTCGGGTTGGAACGCGCCCGTGACGCCGGCATCGCTACCCATGCGTTGCTACCCGGCGATTACGCCAGCCGTGCCGATTTTGATGAGGCGCTGGCAATCGAAATCGAGAAATATCAACCCGATGTGGTGGTACTGGCCGGATACATGCGTATCCTCAGCGCCGGATTCGTCGCTCGTTTTCTCGGCAAAATGCTGAATATCCACCCGTCGCTGCTGCCGAAATATCCCGGTCTGCACACCCATCGCAAGGCGCTGGAAAACGGCGACGGCGAGCACGGCACGTCGGTACACTTCGTGACCGAAGAGCTGGACGGCGGCCCGGTTATCTTGCAAGCCAGAGTGCCGATTTTCCCCGGTGATACCGAGCAGGATATTCAGGAACGGGTGCAAACGCAGGAGCACAGCATCTATCCGCTGGTCGTCGGTTGGTTTCTGGCCGGACGTTTGGCGTTGCGCGACCATCAAGCCTGGATCGACGGCGAGGTTGTTCCTCCCGGCGGTTACGCCGCCGAATAAAGGCCGCCCTCTCGCCCCGACGCATTGCCGGGGCGTTATTCCGCTCATCTGTTCATAACGCGTCCATCCCGGGCCGATCTCTTTTTTTCTGGATAATGACCTTCGTCACAAAGGTTACGGAATTGTATGTAACCGCTTTCATCACTGTGACCTGACTCACGCAGTCTCTCCATAACGCCTGACAGAATAGGCCCGAACAGCTTGAGTGTCAGAGGGCGCCCCGTGAACTTTTTCTTCTGTGGTGAGTATGCATGATTACCATCCGTGATGTCGCGCGTCAGGCGGGCGTTTCCATTGCCACGGTTTCCCGTGTGCTCAATAACAACAGTGCGGTCACCCAGCAAACGCGCGAGCTGGTGTTGCAAACGGTCGAGCAATTGGGTTATCGCCCGAATGCCAATGCACAAGCGCTGGCATCGCAGGTCAGCGACACTATCGGCGTAGTGGTGATGGACGTGTCGGACCCGTTCTTCGGCGCGATGGTCAAAGCGGTGGATACGGTGGCGCAGCGGCTGCAAAAGCATGTACTGATTAACAATTCCTATCACCAGGAAGAAAAGGAACGTCATGCTATTGAAGTGCTGATACGCCAGCGCTGCAACGCGCTGATCGTACATGCCAAAGCCTTATCCGACGAGGAACTGGCGGCGTTTATGGATCAAGTCCCCGGCATGGTGCTGATCAACCGGCTGCTGCCGGATTACCCGCACCGCTGCGTCTGTCTGGACAACGTCAGCGGCGCCATGATGGCGACCCGCATGTTGTTGCAGCAAGGGCATCAGCGCATTGGTTATCTCCGCTCCAGCCACCCGATAGAAGACGTAACGGAACGACTCACCGGCTGGCGACAGGCATTGCAGGAACACGGTATCGAAGCCCCCGATGAGTGGATAGCCGGCGGCGAGCCCGACTTGCAAGGCGGTGAAGCGGCGATGGTGGAACTGCTGGGGCGTAACCAGCAGTTGACCGCCGTGTTCGCCTACAACGACGGCATGGCGGCCGGCGCGCTGATGGCGCTAAAAGATAATGGCATTCCGGTGCCGGAGCGGTTTTCGGTGATCGGTTTCGACGATATCCCTATTTCCCGTTACACCGATCCACGCCTGACCACCATCCGCTACCCTATTATTTCCATGGCGAAAATCGCTACGGAGCTGGCGTTGAAAGGGGCGGCCGGCCTGCTGGACCCAACGGCAAGGCACTGTTTCATGCCGACGCTGGTACGGCGGCATTCGGTGGCCACGCGCTAAAATGTGGAAGCGGTCACTAATTCTTTCAAATCATCCATGTAACCGCTTTCAATTTGTGAGTAAATTCACAGTTAATTAACATTGCGCTCTCTATGATGAGGGCGTACTGCGTAGGCCGGACGCCTTGTAATACGGCAACTAACCAGCCAATTAACTGGGCGGCCGCCGCGGCGAAAACGTTCACAATATCGGTTTCAGGATGTTGTTTGTTTCAGGATGTATTACCAGGCAACGCCGCCGAACCGGCGAACATTGTCTGAACACAGGGAAGTCAGGCTTTAAGCGGGCCATGCCTGCAAACTCCGTCCACACAGCGTTATCACGCCATGCGGACGATGACTAACCGACTGCCGTACAACGTCTACCTTGCGTCGTGCGGCCGGACTGAGAACTACCCTGCATAAACCCGGAGATATCATGAATAAGAAGGTTTTCACTCTCACCGCCCTGGTTGCCAGCATGATGTTCGGAGCTACCGCCCATGCCGCGGATATCCGTATCGGCGTCACTATCTACAAATACGACGACAACTTCATGTCGATGGTGCGCAAGGATATTGAAAAAGAAGCCAAGGCCCTGGGTGGCGTTGAACTGCTGATGAACGACTCGCAGAACGACCAATCCAAACAGAACGATCAGGTAGACGTGCTGCTGGCTAAAGGTGTGAAAGCGCTGGCCATCAACCTGGTTGACCCGGCCGCCGCCGCCATCGTGGTGCAGAAAGCGAAAGCCGCCGACGTGCCGGTGGTGTTCTTCAACAAAGAACCGAATGCGAAAGTTCTGGCCAGCTACGATAAAGCTTACTACGTCGGTACCGATTCCAAAGAGTCCGGCATCATTCAGGGCCAGTTGATCGCCAAACACTGGAAAGCGAACGCCTCCTGGGATCTGAATAAAGACGGCACTATTCAGTACGCGCTGTTGAAAGGCGAGCCGGGTCATCCGGATGCCGAAGCCCGTACCAAATATGTGGTAGACACCCTGACTAAAGAAGGGGCGAAAGTCCAGCAGTTGCAGATGGACACCGCCATGTGGGATACCGCAATGGCCAAAGACAAGGTTGACGCCTGGATGTCCGGCCCTAACGCCAACAAGATTGAAGTGCTGATCGCCAACAATGACGCAATGGCGATGGGTGCAGTCGAAGCGCTGAAAGCCCACAACAAGAGCAGTATTCCGGTATTCGGCGTTGACGCCCTGCCGGAAGCGCTGTCGCTGGTTAAATCCGGCGCACTGGCCGGTACTGTGCTGAATGACGCCGACAACCAAGCCAAGGCCACGATTGACCTGGCGAAGAACCTGGCGCTGGGCAAACCGGCGGGTGAAGGCACCAACTTCAAAATTGAAAACAAGGTGGTTCGCGTGCCTTACGTGCCGGTTGATAAAGACAACCTGGCGCAATTCACGAAGTAATCTCATCGGGGCGCAGCAACCGCTGCGCCCTCTACTGTTTGAGCGAATGATTTTCTCAGCCAGACAGCCATGTTCGGCTCGGCAACGTTTCAGCCAGGTACTTATTTCGGCCAGGTAAAATATGACCAGTGACACTCTAACCACTCAGCGCGAATTCCTGCTGGAGATGACCAATATCAGTAAGTCGTTTCCCGGTGTAAAGGCATTGGATAATGTCAACCTGAAGGTGCGCCCTCACTCCATCCATGCCCTGATGGGAGAAAACGGTGCAGGGAAATCGACTCTACTGAAATGTCTGTTCGGCATTTATCAGAAAGATTCAGGCAGCATTCAATTCCAGGGACAGGAAGTCGATTTCAAAAGCGCGAAAGAAGCGCTGGAGAATGGTGTATCCATGGTGCATCAGGAATTGAACCTGGTCTTGCAACGTTCGGTTATGGATAACATGTGGCTCGGCCGCTATCCGAAAAAAGGATTGTTCGTCGACCAGGAAAAAATGTATCGCGATACCAAGGCGATTTTTGATGAACTGGATATCGATATCGACCCGCGCGATAAAGTCGCGGCGTTGTCGGTATCGCAAATGCAGATGATCGAAATTGCCAAAGCATTCTCCTACAATGCCAAAATCGTCATCATGGACGAGCCCACCTCGTCTCTGACGGAAAAAGAAGTCAACCACCTGTTTACCATCATCCGTAAACTGAAAGACCGTGGTTGCGGCATTGTTTACATCTCCCACAAAATGGAAGAGATCTTCCAACTGTGTGATGAAATCACCGTATTGCGTGATGGTCAGTGGGTTGCCACCCAACCGTTGGATGGCCTGAATATGGACCAGATCATCGCCATGATGGTCGGCCGCTCCCTCAATCAACGCTTTCCGGACAAAACCAACACCCCCGGCGACGTCATGCTGGAAGTACGCGGTTTGACCTCAATGCGCCAGCCCTCGATCCGCGACGTGTCGTTTGACCTGCGCGAGGGGGAAATTCTGGGTATTGCCGGTCTGGTCGGCGCCAAACGCACCGATATCGTCGAAACCTTGTTCGGTATCCGTGAAAAACTCAGCGGCACCATCAAACTGCATGGCAAAGACATTAACAACCATACCGCCAACGAGGCTATTAACAACGGTTTTGCGCTGGTCACCGAAGAACGTCGCTCCACCGGTATCTATGCCTATCTGGATGTCGGCTTCAACTCGCTGATTTCCAATATCCACAAATACAAGAACAGTCTCGGCCTGCTGGATAACAAGCGCATGAAAAGCGATGTGCAGTGGGTCATTGATTCCATGCGGGTAAAAACCCCAGGGCATCACACCGCCATCGGCTCGTTATCCGGCGGTAACCAGCAGAAAGTCATCATCGGACGCTGGCTGCTGACCCAGCCGGAAATTCTGATGTTGGATGAGCCGACCCGCGGCATCGACGTGGGCGCCAAATTCGAGATTTATCAGCTGATTTCAGAACTGGCGAAAAAAGGCAAAGGAATCATCATCATTTCATCTGAAATGCCGGAATTGCTGGGCATCACCGACCGCATTCTGGTGATGAGTAATGGCCTCGTCGCAGGCATTGTCGAAACCAAGAACACCACGCAGAACGAAATTCTCCGTTTAGCGTCGTTACACCTTTAATGATGTAAGGGCTGTTACCATGAAAGCTACAACAACAAAAAGTGCGCTCACCTGGCTGAAAGACAGCGGCATTTACGCCGTACTGCTGGTATTGCTGGTGATTATTATTATCCAGGACCCCACCTTCCTCAGCCTCACTAACCTGAGTAACATTCTTACCCAGTCTTCCGTGCGCGTCATTATCGCTCTCGGCGTGGCCGGGCTTATCGTCACCCAGGGGACGGACCTGTCGGCGGGGCGTCAGGTCGGCCTCGCCGCCGTGGTCGCGGCCACACTGCTGCAGGCGATGGACAACAGCAACAAAGTGTTCCCGCATCTGGAAACCATGCCGATTCCGCTGGTCATCCTGATCGTCTGCGCTATCGGCGCGCTGATCGGTCTGGTCAACGGTATTATCATCGCCTACCTGAAAGTGACGCCGTTCATCACCACATTGGGTACGATGATCATCGTTTACGGTATCAACTCC
This sequence comes from Dickeya sp. ws52, assembly GCF_007210685.1. NCBI lineage: Bacteria > Pseudomonadati > Pseudomonadota > Gammaproteobacteria > Enterobacterales > Pectobacteriaceae > Dickeya > Dickeya sp. ws52. Next base: position 286,290 of record NZ_SZVX01000002.1, on the reverse strand, counting down.
CTGTATTACGACATCGTCGGCGCATCGCCGATCGCCGGCTTTGACGACCGTTTCTCTACCTTCACGCAGGGCTTTGTGCGCCTCGGCGATTTCAAACTGTCCTACATCACGTTCTATGCCGCGATTGCGTCACTGTTCGTGTGGATTTTGTGGAATAAAACCCGTTTTGGTAAAAACATTTTCGCTATCGGCGGCAACCCGGAAGCGGCCAAAGTGTCCGGCGTCAACGTATCGCTGAACCTGATTCTGGTGTACATGTTGTCCGGTGTGTTCTATGCCTTCGGCGGTATGCTGGAAGCCGGCCGTATCGGCAGTGCTACCAACAACCTGGGCTTTATGTACGAACTCGACGCCATCGCCGCGTGCGTGGTCGGCGGCGTGTCCTTTGCCGGCGGCGTGGGTACGGTGGCCGGCGTCGTGACCGGGGTTATCATCTTCACCCTCATCAACTACGGCCTGACCTACATCGGCGTCAGCCCTTACTGGCAGTACATCATCAAAGGCGGCATCATTATTTTCGCCGTTGCGCTGGACTCCCTGAAATACGCCCGCAAAAAATAACGCGTGCGTGCATCACCTTCTCTACCTGCCACCCCGGTGGCAGGTTTTTCTTTTTTACCGCACAGTAATAGGTGGCGAAACCCGGCTTATCGACGGGCTTATACTCCGCCGCCGGATAACCCGACGAAGACCTTATTTTGCACACGCGCCCGGCTGCTATAAAATAGCGCTTTTGTAGATTTCCACACGGTACGCGGCTGCCTTTTCCCCGCGTTGTCCGTTATGACGCTAGCTTGTAGGGAAAATAAATGAAAAAACTTCTCGCACTGACGGCGCTCGCCCTGAGCGCCTGTTTTATGCTCAGCGCCGCGCAGGCCGGCAGCACGCTGGACCGGGTTAAGCAAACCGGTGTCGTTCGCAACGTTCTGTTCAATGACTACCCGCCATTCAGTTATCTGGACGATAAAAATCAGTTGGTCGGTTTCGATGTCGACGTCGCCAACGCCGTTGCAAAGAAACTGGGAACCAGGCTGGAACTGGCAACCCCCGGCTGGGAAACCATTGTCGGCGGGAAATGGCAAGGCCGTTGGGACATGTGCATCTGCTCGATGACCCCCAATGCGGAGCGCGCCAAAGTACTCGATTTCAGCACGCCCTATTACAGCACCTTTGCCGTCCTGATCGTCCATAAGGATGAGAAGAACATCCAATCCGCCGCCGACCTGAGCAACAAGAAAGTCGGGTTGGGGCTGGGGTCCAGCTATGAGAATTACCTCAATAAAAGTCTGGCGATCCCCGGCGGTAAGCCGATCGACTTCCCGTTTAACCACGTGCAAGCGGTGCCCACCGACGAAGACATGGCGTTCCGTAATCTGGCGCTCGGCCCGGGTAAACGGCTGGATGCGGTAATTTCCGATCGCATCACCGCCAAACCGCGTATCGAGAAACTGCCGCAGTTGCGTATTTTGCAGCAACTGTATGCCGAACCGAACTGGATTGCCGTCGACAAAGGCGACCCGGAATGGAGCAAAACGCTGGCCGACGCCATCTCCGCGCTGCGCGCCGACGGCACGCTGAAAGCTATCTCGATGAAATGGTTTGGTGAAGACATCACCGGGGTCACCCCGTAATGTCGCGATCGTCTGCTGAAAACTCGTCACACATGCCGCCGGCGCCTGAGCGCGCCGGATTGGGTTTTCGTCTGCGCGCCGGCCTGACCTGGCTGGTGCTGCTCAGCCTGCTGCTGTGGCTGTTTTCGTTTATGGATCTGGATACCGGTCTGATCCGGCAAAAATTGCCGTCCATGTTGGGGATGCATCTCTCGCCGGATGGTTTCATTCAGGGAGCGGTACTGAGCGTCGTCATCACGGTGATTTCCATGCTGTTTTGCATCCTGCTGGCGGTCATCACCGCGGCAGGCCGGCTCTCGTCCAGTGCCATTGCATTCGGCTGCGCGACGTTTTACGTCTCATTGTTTCGCGGCACACCGCTGCTGGTACAGGTGTTGATCATCTACCTTGCGCTGCCGCAGGTCGGTATCGTCATGAGCGCCTTTACGTCCGGTATCATCGCGTTGTCGTTAAATTACGGCGCCTACCTGGCGGAAACTATCCGCAGCGGCGTGCTCGCGGTGCCTCGTGGTCAGAAAGAGGCGGCGATGGCGCTGGGACTGTCACGCTGGGTCATTACCACCCACGTGGTGGCGCCGCAGGCGCTGCGTATCATTATTCCGCCCGCCGGTTCGCAGTTCATTTCGATGATCAAAGATTCGTCGCTGGTGTCGCTGATGGGGTTATGGGAACTGAACTTTCTGGCGCAGTCTTACGGCCGCAGTACCTATCACTACATGGAAATGCTCACCACCGCCGCGGTAATTTATTGGTTGCTGTCCATCGGGTTGGAATTGCTGCAAGGCCGGCTGGAACGCCGTTTTGGCCGCGGCTACGAGCACCACGAGAGTAAAATCTCGTCCTGAACATCCCTTAGTACCACGCTCACTATGCCGTAACGGCGACTTTAATTATTTACATAATCCGCGTCAGCCCTGTGAAATATCAGGGCTTTTTCTTTTTCGCCTCCCTTTTTCACCGCTTTTTCGTTGCAAACAAAAATAATTATTATTATTTTTTCTGCCTTAATTTTACGAGAAAAGAATAATGCGCATCGTTTTTCTCCTCTTCGCCATGCTGTGCCTTACCCCACTGGCGCAGGCCAAAACCGTTACCGACATTACCGGCCGCCAGGTCGTCATTCCGGATAATCCGCAACGTATTGTGCTGGGCGAAAGCCGTATGCTGTATACGCTGGCTTTGCTGGAACCGGACAACCCGGCACAGCGCGTGGTGGGATGGCCGGGCGACCTGGCACGCTACGATGCACAAAGCTGGGGTCGTTATACCGCCAAATTCCCCGATATTGCCCGTATTCCGCAGTTAGGTAACGGCAATCTCAATAGCGTCAACGCGGAAACGCTGCTGCCGCTAAAACCGGATTTGGTCATTCTGCCTCGCCTGGCCAAAGGCGCCGACAACGAGCAGAGTATCCAGCAAGCATTAACGCAGGCGGGTATTCCTTATCTCTATGTCGATCTGCGCATCGAACTGCTGAAAAATACCCTGCCCAGCCTGCGCCTGCTCGGCGATGTGCTCAACCGACAGTCACGCGCCGATGCCTTCATCGCGTTTTACCAACGCCATATGGACGTTGTCAAAACGCGGATAGCCCAGTATCAGGGCCACAAAACCACGGTGATGCTGCATCTGCACCTTGGGCGTCGGGATACCTGCTGTACCACCGCCGTCAACGGTAATCTCGGCGAATTGCTGGCCTTCGCCGGCGGTGAGAACATCGCCGCCGGCAAAGTGAAAGGCGTCTATGGCGAGTTAAGCCCGGAACAGGCTCTGGCGGCCAGACCGGATGTCTACATCGCCACCGGGATGGCCGGGCCAGACGGCAAACGCCTGTCCGATCTGATGCTCGGCCCGGACGTAACGCCTCGTCAGGCCGGCGACAGCTTACGTACCTTGCTAACGCAAGAACCGCTACTCTCCCACCTGAGCGCCGTCGGCAGCGGCCGTGCCTGGAGTATGTGGCACAACTTTTATCTCAGCCCTTATCACGTGGTGATGGTGGAAATGTTCGCCAAAGCCCTTTATCCAACGCTGTTTAGCGATATCGACCCGCAGCAAACCTTACAACAACTCTATCAACAGTTTTTACCGATTGATTTTTCAGGGACCTATTGGAGTCAGTTAACACATGAATAACCGTCACCGGCAAAAAGGCTGGCCGCTACTGGCTTTGCTGCCGTTCAGCCTTCAGGCTGCCGCCGCATCCACCGAGAGCAACGCCACCCCAAATACCAACAAGCAGGAAGATACCCTGGTGGTGAACGCCAGCACGTCCGCCGGCAGCACCAGAGAAACCGGCTACCAACCGCACAGCGCCGTAACCGGCACCCGAACCGATAGCCGCCTGCTGGATATCCCGCAAGCCGTCAATGTGGTGCCGCAGCAGGTACTGGAAGATCAAGCGGTAAGAAGTCTTGACGACGCGTTATACAACGTCAGCGGCATCACCCAGGCCAACACGTTGGGGGGAACGCAGGATGCGGTGATGAAGCGCGGTTTCGGCGATAACCGCGACGGGTCGATCCTGCGTGACGGCGTGCGCTCGATTCAGGCGCGCAACGTTACGCCGACCACCGAACGGGTAGAAGTATTGAAAGGCCCGGCGTCCATGCTGTATGGCTGGGGCGAACCCGGCGGTATGATCAACATCATCAGCAAAAAGCCGGAACTGGTGCAGAAAACTCATATCGAAGGCTGGAACAGCAGCTTTAACGGCGGCGGCGGCCAGTTAGATATCACCGGCCCGCTCAGCACCTCCGGTCTGGCTTATCGCATGATCGTCGATCACGATGAAACCGACTACTGGCGCAACTTCGGCCGTAATCGCCAGACGACGATTGCGCCGTCGCTGATGTGGTATGGCGACAGCACCACGGTGCGCGTTGCTTACGAGCATATGGAATACCTGACGCCGTTCGATCGCGGCACGGTAATCGATAGCCGCACCGGCAAGCCGGTCGCCACACCGCGTGAACGCCGGTTTGACGAAGCCTACAACGCCACCCGCGGCGATCAGGACACGCTGACGTTCCAGATGGAAAACGCCATCAACGATCGCTGGAAAACCAAACTGAATTACGCCTACAGCCGCAATACCTATAACGACAATCAGGCTCGCGCCATGTCGCTCAACCCCAATACCGGATTCCTGACGCGCCGGGCCGATGCGACCCAGGACGCGCACAGTCAATCGCAGAACGTGCAACTGACGCTGAATGGCGATACCGACTGGGGCGGCGTCAACCACCAGTTGCTGTTCGGTTTCGACCACGAGGCTGACCGTACCCATCGCGGTAATATGATCCGCGGCAGAACCAACAGCAGTTTCAACATTTATAATCCGGTATATGGCCTTTTCCCGGCTTCCAACTCTGTTCTTGCCACCGAGAGCGACCAGAAAGAAGACGTCGATAGCACCGGCATTTTCATGCAAGACGCCATACGGCTGGATGAACATTGGATGCTGTTGGGCGGCGTACGCTATGACCGCTTTGATGTGATGTCGGGCAAAGGGCGCCCCTTCGTGACCAATACCGACAGGTCCGACAGCCGGGTGGTGCCGCGCGCAGGCGTCGTGTACAACCTCACCTCTTACGCCTCGTTGTACACCAGCTACAGTGAATCCTTCAAGCCTAACTCCGCCATCAATAAACCGATAGGGGAAGCGATGGAGCCGGAAGTCGGACGCTCCTACGAGGTCGGCGCCAAACTGGATCTCCCCAATCGCATTACCGCCAATCTGGCGTTGTTCGATATTCAAAAACGTAACGTGATGGTGGATGAACTTCAGACCATCAACGGCGTGAGCGAAACCATCACCCGCACTGCCGGCAAGGTACGTTCGCAAGGGGTGGAAGTGGATGTGGCCGGTAAGCTAACCGACAGCCTGAGCCTGATCGGTTCCTATGCCTTTACCGATGCTCGCGTTACCAAAGACCCGACGAACCAGGGCAACGAAATGGCCAATGTGGCGCGCCATACCGCCTCATTGTTCCTGACCAATGACTTCGGCACGATGGGCCTGCACGCCGGCGATGACCTGCGCGCAGGTATCGGCGCTCGTTATGTCGGCCGTCGCCCCGGCGATGCCGCCAACAGTTTCTTCCTTGACGACTACACCGTAGCGGATGCCTTTATCGCCTATAACGTGCCGATCAACGGTTACAAAGTGAAGTGGCAACTGAACATCAAAAACCTGTTCGACAAGACCTACTACCCTTCCAGCGGCAGTAGCCAATATGTTTCGATTGGCGACCCGCGTGAAGTGGTGTTGCGCGCCAGCGTCGACTTTTAGTCATCACGTCTCATATCAAAAGCGCGCCGCCATCTTACGGCGGTGCGCTTTGCTACATTTTCGCCGCCAGCCGATTGACCCGACCAGCCCTGCTGGTTAAGGTCACGTCATCACCCACTACCAGGATGCTTTATGCCGGAGATCCATGAAGTCGTACGATTGCGCCCACTGGAGCGCGACGATCTCACTTTCGTTCATCAACTGGATAACAACGCCAGCGTCATGCGTTACTGGTTTGAAGAACCTTACGAAGCGTTTGTCGAACTGAGCGACCTGTACGACAAACACATCCACGACCAGAGCGAACGCCGCTTTATCATTGAACACGACACCACCAAGGTCGGTCTGGTGGAACTGGTGGATATCAACCACATCCATCGCCGCGCCGAATTTCAGATAATCATCGATCCGGCGCATCAAGGACACGGCTATGCCAGCGCCGCCGCCCGGCTGGCAATGGATTACGGCTTTTCGACTCTCAACCTCTACAAGCTGTACCTGATCGTAGACAAAGAGAACCAGAAAGCCATCCACATCTACACCAAGCTGGGGTTTGAAGTGGAAGGCGAATTAATCCACGAGTTTTTCATCAATGGCGAATACCGCAACACCATTCGGATGTGTATCTTCCAGCATCAGTATCTGGCGAAATACAAAAACCCCGGCGGCAAAAACGGCGAAAACACGCTATAACGTGCCGACTCGCCGGCAGTAAACAGCGCCTGAGGTTAACTCAGGCGTGATAACGCCGAAACAACGCATTGCCGCGCAACAGACGCAAGCCCAGCCAACTGCCGTACAGCGACAACAGCAACGCCGCCATGACCGGCAACCCGCCCCACAGCCACAAGTTCGGCTGCCACGGGAAATCAAACACCTTGCGTTGCAACAGCCACAGCGCCGCCTCCGCGCCCAGCGCCGCCGCTATGCCGGCCGATAACCCCAGTACCGCGAATTCCCACCATAACGTGGCGCGCAACAACCGGCGGCTTGCCCCCAATGTGCGATACACCATCAGTTCCTGGCGGCGTTGACGCATACCGACCTGAATCTGCGCCAGCAACAACAGCGCGCCGCAGAACAACACCAGCACCACCATCACCTCCAGCGCTAACCCCACCTGCTGCAACACCGTGCCGATCTGCTTCAAAATGGCGCCGACATCCAGCACCGTCAACGTTGGGAATTGTCGGTTTAATTGGGTTACCAACGTATCGCCGCCGTCATAGCGGAAACTGGTTAGCCACGATTGCGGCTGGCTATCCAGCGAACCCGGTGGAAAAATAAAAAAGAAATTCGGCCGCAAGCTTTCCCAATCCACCTGTCGCAAGCTGCTGACCGTCGCCTGAAACGGTTGGGTATCGCCGGTAAACGTCAACGTATCGCCGATTTTCACCCCGAGGCGCTGCGCCACCCCTTGCTCTATCGACACTTCGCCCGCTTTCGGCGGCCATTGCCCCGCCACCAACGGATTATGCTCCGGCCGCTGAGCCAGCCAGGTCAGATTCAGTTCCCGGTTGACGGTTTCGCCGCCGGGATCATCTTCACGAATCAGATCGGTGGCACGCAGCCCATTAATTTCCGTCAGACGGGCACGAATAATCGGGTAAAAAGTTTCCGGTTTGACCTGATGTTGCGCCAGAAAGTCCGTGACCTGCGGCACCTGGTCGGCATTGATATTCAGTACAAAGTAATTAGGGCTACCCGGCGGTAACTGCTGCTGCCAGCGATCCAGCAAATCGCCGCGCAACAACAGCAATAACGCCAGCAACATGAAAGACAGCGAAAATGCCGCCAGTTGGCCCAAGGTGACCCACGGCTGGCGTAACAAGCGGTTAATCGCAAGACGCAATGCCAATGTTTTCAGCGTCAGACGGCGCAGTAATAACAAGCCGCCCCAACCAATGCCGCCCAACAGCAACGACAACGCCAACATCCCCCCCAACAGCGACCATAACAACGCGCCGCCGCCGGACATCACCACCAGTAAACCGATCACCACCGTCGCCACCACCGGCAGGTAGTAACGCAACGGCCAGACATTCGCCACCACATCCTGACGCAACACCCGCAACGGCTGAGTCGCCAGCAGTTGCCGGTAAGGACGTATCCCGACCAGCAGCGAAATCAACACCAGCGTTCCCAGCGCCCATGCCCACGGCCATAATCCGGCAACAGGTAATTCACCGGGCAGCACCGGAGCAAGAGCCCGTATCAGCAACGCCTCAAAGCCAGTCCCCAGCAGGCTGCCGCACAATGCCGACAACGCCAGCACCGATACCCACTGCCCGATAATCAACCGGCGCAGCGCCTGACGCCCGGCCCCCAGCGTTTTGAGCACCGCCACCAGATCGTAGCGACTGCGGCAGTAATGCCCCATCGCTACCGCTACCGCCGCCACCGACAGCAACAGCGTCAGCAACGCCGACAGCAATAAAAATTGTTGCGAGCGCTGCAATGATTTACCCAACGCGCTTTGCGAATCCGCCATGCCGTACCAGCGTTGATCCGGCTTTAACTGCGGGGTGATCACCTCGCTAAAGCGGTCGATTTGCGACGGCGTGCCGGCAAACATATAGCGCCAGGTAATACGCCCGCCGGGTTGAATCGCGCCGGTTTTCTCCACATCCGCCAGGTTCATCAGCACCCGCGGCGCCGTCTCGAACGGGTTAAATCCGGCATCCGGCTCCTGCACCAGTTCCCCGGCGATGGTCAACGTGGTATCACCGACATCCAGCCGATCGCCGACCTTCAACCCCAGCAAAGCCAGCAGCCGCGGCGCTGCCAGTACGGAACCCGGCGCAACCCGTAATCCTGCTGGCTGGGTTTTCAACTCGCCATACAGCGGATAACGCTCGTCGGTGGCTTTGACCTGCGCCAGTTGCGCGTTGTCGCCCGCGTAGGTCATGGTCATGAATGACACCTGCCGGCTCTGCGTCAGCCCTAATTGCTGCGCCTGCTGCAACCACTGATCATCTATCGGGCGGGAAGCCCGCAGCACACGATCGCCGGCCAGAAAATCGCGACTCTGCTGGCTTAGCCCTTTGTCCATGCGATCGCTGATAGAGCCGAGCGCCAGTACGCAGGCGACCGACAACGTTAACGCCAGCCAGACAATCAGCAGCGACGGCGAGCGCCATTCCCGCCAAAACCAACGCCAGATCATGCATCCTCCCACAATTTACCGTCGCGCAGCCGCAGACAACGCTCACAACGCGCCGCCAGTTGCTCATCATGCGTCACCAGAATCAGGGTAGTGGCAAAATCGCGATTAAGGGAAAACAGCAGGTTAGCAATGCGCTCACCGGTCTGCCGGTCGAGATTACCGGTCGGCTCATCGGCAAACAGCACCCGTGGACGCCCGCTGAATGCGCGCGCCAGCGCCACACGTTGCTGCTCGCCGCCGGAAAGTTGGGCGGGTAAATGGTGTAACCGCGCCCCCAGACCGAGTTGCTGCAACAGTTGCTCCGCGTGCTGACGGCTCTGACGATCGCTTTCACCGCGCAGCAACGCCGGCAGTTGCACGTTCTCCAACGCGGTCAGCGTCGGCACCAGCATAAAAGACTGGAACACAAACCCCACGTCCTGCGCCCGCAACGCGGCCCGGCCCTCTTCATCCAGCCGGTCCAGCCGCTGGCCAAGCAACGACACCTGCCCGCTGCTGCCGTCATCCAGCCCGGCCAAAATCCCCAGCAGGGTGGATTTCCCCGAGCCGGACTCGCCGACCAGCGCAATGGTCTGAGCAGGTTTGACAACCAGCTCAACTCCGGTGAGGATGGAGAGCTGATTTTCCCCCTGACCAACGTGCTTACTAAGATGATGAACTTCAAGAATGTTTTCCGCAGGCATGTCGTTATCCTTCTATTTTGGGGCCTGTTCAGTCTGCGCGCCTTCGCGGCAGACACCCTGTTGGTGCTGGGCGACAGTCTAAGCGCAGGCTATCGCATGGCGGCAAATCAGGCCTGGCCGGCGTTGTTGGATGCCGCCTGGCAGTCTCGCCCGCCCGCCGTTCCGGTGCGGGTGGTGAACGCCAGCATCAGCGGCGACACCGCAACGCAAGGTCTGTCTCGCCTGCCCGCTTTACTCAAACAACACCAACCGCGCTGGGTGTTGGTCGAGCTCGGCGGCAATGACGGCTTGCGTGGCTTCCCGCCACAAAACGTAGAACGGGATCTCGCCGGCGTCATTAGCCAGATAAAAACAGCCGGAGCCCAGCCGTTACTGATGCAAATTCGCTTACCAGCCAACTACGGGCGGCGCTATACCGAGTCGTTCAGCGCGGTTTATCCACGCCTCGCCGGTACGTTTAGTATTCCGCTGTTGCCGTTTTTCATGGAACAGGTTTATCTCAAACCGGAATGGATGCAGGATGACGGTATCCATCCCACCCGTGACGCCCAGCCGTTTATCGCCGAATGGATGGCAAAACAGCTCGACCCCGTTATTAACCAGCACTGAGTCGATAAAGACTGACAGTTAACCACGACTCTTGATATTTAAGCGTTTTCGTTAGGTAAAGTTATGCAAAAAGCGGTTTTGATTACCGGTTGCTCCAGCGGCATTGGCCTGATTGCCGCACAATGTTTGCAACAACGCGGCTATCGCGTACTGGCGGCTTGCCGCCGTCATCAGGATGTGGCGCGCATGAATTCGCTCGGCTTTGAGGGAATCGACCTGGATCTCGATAGCAGCGCCAGCGTCAGACAGGCCGCCGATATTGTCATCGCACTCACCGGAAACCAGCTCTATGGCCTGTTCAACAACGCGGGTTATGGTCTGTACGGTCCGCTTAACACCATTTCCCGTCAGCAACTGGAACAGCAGTTCTCCAGTAACCTGTTCGGTACTCATCAGTTAACCCAGTTGCTGCTGCCTGCGATGTTGCCGCATGGCGAAGGGCGAATTATCCAGACCAGCTCGGTCATGGGACTGATTTCCACCCCGGGGCGAGGCGCTTACGCCGCCAGTAAATACGCGCTGGAAGCCTGGTCCGACGCATTGCGCATGGAACTGCACGGCAGCGGTTTACACGTATCGCTGATCGAACCCGGCCCCATCAGTACCCGATTTACCGACAATGTCGCTCAGACACAGCAGGAACGGCCGGTTACCAACCCCGGTATCGCCAGCCGCTTTACGCTACCGCCGGAAGCGGTGCTGCCGAAGCTGATTCATGCGCTGGAAAGCCCACGCCCGAAACTGCGCTACCCGGTCACGCTGCTTGCCCACGGCATCACCGTGCTGCGCCGGTTGCTGCCGGGGCGCGTACTGGATCACTTGCTGCGGACAAAATCCTGATTCGGGGTTGAAGTAACAGACATCACCCCCATAATGGCTAAAAAGGCTGAGAGAGAACGACATGCTTGAACAACACGCCAACGTGATTGATATCAACGAGACCAATTTGCATCAGGTGCTGGAACACTCTATGAGCGCGCCGGTGCTGTTCTATTTTTGGTCTAATCGCAGCGCCCATTGCCAGCAACTGGAGCCGGTGCTGGACAAACTGGCGGCCGAATACGCCGGTCAGTTTATTCTGGCCAAGGTGGATTGTGACGCGGAGCAGCGCGTGGCGGCACAATTCGGGCTGCGCGCCATCCCAACGGTTTATCTGTTCAAGGATGGTCAGCCGGTGGACGGTTTTCAAGGGCCGCAGCCGGAAGAGGTCATCCGCGATCTGCTGCAGCGCGTGCTGCCCAAAGCTGAAGATCTGAAACTGGCTCAGGCTCAGCAGTTGATTCAGGAAAACCAGTTGAAAGAAGCGGCGGTGCTGTTGAAAGACGCCTGGCAACTGGATGCCAAACGTAGCGATATCGCGCTGCTGCTGGCGGAAGTTCAGATTCAGCTCAACCGTACCGATGATGCGCAAGCGGTGTTGGACACCATTCCGTTGCAGGATCAGGACACCCGCTATCACGGGCTGGTAGCGCAAATCGAACTGATGAAACAGGCGGCGGACACGCCGGAAATCCAGCAATTACAACAGCAACTGGCCGCCTCGCCGGACAATCAGGAGCTGGCGGTGCAGCTCAGCCTGCAACTGCATCAGGTAGGGCGCAACGAAGAAGCGCTGGAATTGCTGATGGGGATACTGAAAAAAGATCTGGCCGCGGCCAACGGCAACGCCCGTAAAACACTGATGGATATCATGGCCGCGCTCGGCACAGGCGATGCGCTGGCGGCGCGTTACCGCCGCCAGTTGTATTCACTGCTGTACTGATCCGGCGACCTAACGCGGGGGCTCCCCCCGCGATTTCCCTGCCGGTACGACGACTGTTACAACGTGTCCAACACGCTTATCCAACCGTGACCGCCGTACGCTGACCAGCCATTAAGCCAACGGCGCAGCATGTTCATCGCCAGCATCGCCACCATATCCTGATGCGTCTTCCGGCTATAACGTCTCACATTTACCTGAATCGTCTGAGCGAATGTTCCGTCAGGCGTATGCAACGCCAGCGTCAAAACCCCCTCATCCGAATGGCCAACAAACAATGCCAGCTCTGCCTGATAACGCTCCGCCAACGCGCGTGTAGACTCCGCAATGGCCGCCAGCGTCAACGCCGATTCGTTCGCCCGCCATTCGCCGCCGGATAGCGGTACATCCGCCTCGCGCAACTGCCAGTTAAGCAAACCGGCGGTAAAATCTTCAGCAACGGCCAGATGCAGCCCTCGCTCGCTCAGGCGGCGCGCCAACTGCGCAGGTAATCCTTCCGTCCCCTCGAAAATCGCATTTTCACCGGCGACATCGCGCACGGTTTGCCACACGGCGTCCATCTCTTCACGCCGTATCGCCGGGCCGGTCAGCTTCAACTCAATAATCGGCATGGAAGAGCGGTATCCCAGCACCACATCCGCTGGTAACGGCAAACTATCGAGTTGGCTGGCAAGATCGCTTTCGGAACGGCCAAAGGTCGTCAGGCGCAAACACAGCGGCGGCTCAGCCACGGAAAAACGCTGGCGCAAACGTGGCAAAATCTGCTGCTCCACCATCACCTTAAATTCAGACGGCACGCCCGGGGTGAAAAACATCAGACACTTATTCAACTGCATCGCAAAACCGCACGCAGTACCTACCGGGTTATCCACCAACTCCGCGCCGGCAGGGAGTTGCGCCTGTTTACGGTTGCTGTCGGCCATGACGCGGCCACGCTCGGAGAAGAAGGCTTCCATGCGGGCGATCCACTCAGGATGTTCAACCAGTGTTTCGCCAGCCGCGGTAGCTGCCGCCAGCGAACTCAGATCATCGCTGGTAGGCCCCAGACCGCCATTCACGATCAACACGTCGGCGATCCGGCTGCGCTCGGTCAATGCGGCCACCAGCTCCTCCAGCTTATCGCCCACCGTCATGCGGCTGGTCATCGGCACGCCTTGTGAAAACAGGTAATCCGCCAGCCAGGCGGCGTTGGTATCCACAATCTGCCCGTGTAGCACTTCATCACCGGTACATAACATCTCAACCCTAAGCATCCGCAGTACTCCTTATGATGGTTTCACTCCACTTTAGAAACTCGACGTCATAAACACAATGGCGCTTTCCTACTGCAAAAACACAAAAGGCGTGATAAACACGCCTTTTGTTTCGTCAACGATGCGGAGGAATCAGAAATTCAGACCCACGCCGACATACGCCGTATCCGCTACGCGGTTGTCATTGCTCGATTCGCCGGAGGCCATATTGATGTAGCGGTAGCCAACATCCAGCGACAGCGGACGGAACGGCTGCCAACGCACGCCGCCACGGGCTTCCACATAATGATCGACATGGCTTGAGAACGCGTCCGGCGAGTAATAACCTTCGCCATACAGGGACACGGAACTGGTCACCGGCACCTGTAATCCGCCGCCGAGCGCAACGCCATAACCATCTTTAAAGCGGTTCTGGTTCAAATAAAGCCCTTTGGCTCCGACTTTGAGCGACGCGTTGCTCAGCGCAAAGGTATAATCCGCACCGACGCTGTAGACGTCATTGCTGTGTTTGTCATCATGGCTCCAGCCAGCATTACCGGACAAACCGGGCACACCCAGGCCGAAACCAGCGCTGGCTCCCGTGTAATCACGTCCTGCTTCCCCAGAAATACTGATGGCATGAGCGGAAACCGTCGCCAGCAGCAGACTTCCCGCACAAGCAATAACCCACTTTTTCATTTCCATAATCCTTAATACGATAAGTTAAACGCGCATAACACCGTGATGTTAACACGCATTTTACCCAAATATTTAACGGCCAAAAGCGTAAATAACCGCAAGCCGGATAAGATTCGGCCGGAAAATAGAGACATTATTCTCCGGCGACGCCTCACCGTCATACCTTCTTCGCCGCAATCAGCGGTTCAACGCGTTTGCAGATCCACCCAGGCTTTCACCTGCCGGCGAGATATTTTTATCCCGCCGTTTTTCAACTCGGCCGGCAACAGGTAACACGCGACCGGGCGCTGAAATCCCGCCAGGCGGGATTGCCACCATGCCGCCAACTGGGGCAACGGCAACGCGTTTTCCACCTCAACCACCGCCACCGGGCGCTGGCCGAATTCCGGGTCGTCAACGGGAACGACGCACGCGTAAGCGACTTGCGGGTGCTGCAACAAAACGGCTTCCACATCTTCAGGTTGGATCCCCTCGCCGCCGCTGAAAAACTGGTTATCCAGCCGCCCCAGAACTCTCCATTCGCGCCCATCCCACTCGCCTCGATCCCGGGTATGAAACCAGCCTTTTGCGTCAGTCAGCGGGGCCAATCGGCCATCACGCCAATAACCCACCGCCAGACAACGTCCACGCAACAGAATTTCTTCCCCCTCCAGCGTTATCTCGCGCCCGGCCAACGGCAACCCAACGCCGCCGTGAGTGTCGGCACGTTTGGCGCACACTGTCGACGCCAGTTCTGTCAGGCCATAACCGCACCAGCACCGAATCCCGCGATCCTCAGCCTGTTTCGTCAATTCCGCCGGGATCATCGCCCCACCCAGCAATACGGCGCGCAGGCTAATCGGCGCACGATTCTGCGACAGAAGACGCCAGAGTTGGGTTGGAACCAGCGAGGCATGGGTACAAACCCGCAGAGCGACCTCCAAAGGCTGGTTTGGTTTCACCACCAGCGATGCCCCGGCAGCCAGCCATCGCCAGACGATGCCCTGCCCGGACACATGAAACAACGGTAATGACAACAACCAGCGATCACCTGCACTAAACGCCATCAACGCCAACACGCCTTCGGCGCTGATCAAATGGGCCTCGCAGGTATGTACCGCCGCTTTCGGCATACCGCTGGAACCGGAGGTTAACGTCATGGTCGCCAGCCGTTTTATCGCCCACGGCAACGGCGGCGGGGTATCTGATCCTGATGACGGTGACAAGGCGGGCAGATTCAATGGAAGAACCCCCGGCGGCCAGTCATGCCCGCCAAGGCACAAGCCGTAGTCGATATTCAGCGATGGCAGCAACGTATCCAGCAATGTGCCCGGCAATTGCGGATTCAGCGGTAGTAAACGTGCGCCGCATTGCAGCAGCGCCAGGTAGCAAAACAGCATCTCGGTGCTGTTTTTACCCCGCAGCGCTACTCCCATCCCAGGCTCGACGCCCTGGCAGACAAACGCTGATGCCAGTTGGTTTAGCCGGGCGGACAATTGCTGCCAGGTCCAAATCCCGCTGTCGTCTATCAGCGCCGGCGCCATCGGCTGGGATACCGCCCAGCTTCGCCAGGGCCAATCGGTCAGGCTCGCCATACCTGCTCCAGCCCGTCGGCCGCGATTAACGGCAAGGCGCAGTCAGGCCAGGCACGCGCCACTTGCGCCTGCATCAGGTCCAACGTATCCAGCCCCGGCAATACGCCCGGCGTCAGCCAATGCGCCAGCCGCGCCAGTTGCGTCAGACCCAGGCTGGACTCAATACTGGAGCTGATTACCGCGGTTAAACCAGCCTGGCGTGCCTGCGCCACCAGTTGGCGACAACGGTGCAGGCTGCCCGTGAGCGAAGGCTTGATGATAATCGCCGCGACCCCCGGTTCAGCGACAACCTGGAACCCCGGCTCGCGCACACTCTCATCCCAGGCAATGGCGATACCGGTAGCCTGGGCGAAATCACGCGACTCGTCCCGGGTTTTGCAGGGCTCTTCCAGAAAAGCGATGCGGGAACGGTAAGCAGGTGCGACATAGCGGGCAAAACCGTCGGCTTTCTGCCGCGTCCAGCTACGGTTCGCATCCAGACGCAGCCGTAAATCAGGCAGCGCTTCCAACAATAGATTCACGATCATGCCGTCGCGCACCGCTTCATACAACCCGACTTTCACCTTCGCCAACGGTTCAGGCAGGCCTTGCAACATGGCAAACAGTTCATCCGGGTCGCCGTTGCACAGCGGCGCTTTACGGTAATCCGCCGCTTCAGGCAGTTCACCGTGCAGTTCTGCCAGCGCACAGCTGACACCGAAATCGACGGACGGCAAACCGCTCTCATCCGGTGCCTGCCCCATCAGCCAGCGTTGCAACTGCGCCTGTGCGGCACCGAGCGCCTCTTCAAGCGTTTCTACGCTGAACTGCGGCAACGGTGCTATCTCCCCCCACCCTTCACGCTCGCCGTCACGCAGGCGAAGCAGCAACCCGTCACGGGTTTTCAGGCGCTGGTTACGTAGCACCACCCCAGCGTCCATCGGCACGCCGTAACGATAGAGGATTGCCTCGCGCATTAGGGGTTCCGCTTGAATTTGCTGAAGTCGGGCTGGCGTTTTTCATTAAAGGCATTACGGCCTTCCTGCCCTTCTTCCGTCATGTAAAACAGCATCGTGGCGTTGCCGGCCAGTTCCTGCAACCCAGACTGACCATCGCAATCGGCATTCAGCGCCGCCTTCAGGCAGCGCAACGCCATCGGGCTGTTCTGCAACATTTCACGGCACCAACGTACGGTTTCGCGTTCCAGTTCCGCCAGCGGTACCACCGTATTGACCAGCCCCATATCCAGCGCTTGTTGAGCATCGTACTGACGACACAGGAACCAGATCTCACGGGCTTTTTTCTGACCAACGATACGCGCCATGTATGAAGCGCCCCAACCGCCGTCAAAGGAGCCGACGCGCGGCCCGGTCTGGCCAAAAATGGCATTTTCCGCGGCAATGGTCAGATCACACATCATATGCAGCACATGACCGCCGCCGATGGAGTATCCCGCCACCATCGCCACCACCGGTTTCGGGCATGTACGGATCTGACGTTGAAAATCCAGCACGTTCAGGTGATGAACGCCGCTGTCGTCCTGGTAACCGCCGTAATCGCCACGGACTTTCTGGTCACCACCGGAACAGAACGCTTTCTCGCCTGCTCCAGTCAGGATGATGACGCCAATACCGTCATCATGGCGTGCATTATCCAACGCCTGAATCATCTCTTTTACCGTTTGCGGACGGAACGCATTGCGTACCTGAGGACGATTGATGGTGATTTTGGCAATGCCGTCGGCCGACTTGTGATAAAGAATATCGACAAAATCCCCACTGCAATCGTGCCATGTTACCGGTGCGTAAAGCAGTTCTTCACTGGGATAAAGCATATTGAATCTTCCTTTCCGGATACGAAATAAACTGGCGAACCCGTTCAGCATAGCCTGACGGGTTCGCCTGATGAGCATTGTGCCCGGCGCCATCCACGCTCAGCAGCGGCAAGCGATGCTGCGTGGCCAGCGCCTGGAATTTAGTGTCCTGACTGCCGCAGAGATAGCCGAATGGAACCTGTAGCCGCTGTAATGCCTCAGCCAGATAAGGCTGGCGAGACAGCGAAGTCGCTTCCAACATATCGGCGACGGCAAGCCCGTGGTTGCCGCTGCGCAGTGCTATCAAGGACAAGCGTTGCGCAGGCGACAACGACGCAAAAACAGGCTGTCGATACCAATCCGGCAGCACGCGATTAAGCGGCTCATGGCGAAAGCGCCGTGCCCAATCGGCATCATGCCGGCGCCGTGCCTCGCGTTCTTCCGCCGATGCCAACCCCGGATGCCCGCCTTCCACCAGCAGCCCCCGCAAACCGGCAGCCTCGCTCTGACAGGCATAATGCATGGCAATACGCCCTCCCAACGAGTACCCCAGCAACCAGAAATCAGCCACGGCGTATTGCGCCAATAACCGGGTCAATTGTCGGCTTATATCATCGAAATCGGCGGCCTTTAACGACGCGGATGCGCCATGTCCCGGTAAATCCACCAACAGCACCGGCCAGTCGGTCAAATACGGCAATATCGGTTGCCAGTCCTCGCCGCTGCCGAGCAGGCCATGCAGCATCACCAGCCAGGGTTTACCTGATTGCAGCACCCCCAACCGGCGGCAATACATCACCACGACGGCACCTCGGCCAGTAGCTGTTGCAGCGTTTCAGCCCCTGCTTTAGGTTCTACCACCACTTCAAGTAGCGTCGTTCCCCCCAACCGCCATCCGGTGCTTACCGCGTCCTGAAGGTCCGACCATTGCTGAGCCCGGGCGTAACGTAGCCCGAACAGAGCCGCCGCGTGGCGAAAATCCACCTGCTGCGGCATACAATAAAACGTTTCCCGTTGCGCTTCGGGCGTCGGCAGTAACGAAAAAATCTGCCCGCCGTCGTTATTTACCACCACCAGCACCAGCGGTGCGGGTGGTTGGCGCAGCAACGCTAATCCATTGAGGTCATACAGCGCCGATAAATCGCCGACAATCGCCAGCATCGGCCGGGCATTGGCGCGCTGTACGCCCGCCAGCGTCGATAACAGCCCATCAATACCACTGGCGCCACGGTTGGAATATACCGGATACCCAGCAGGCAGACGGGCAAAAGCATCCACCAGCCTCACCGTCAGGCTGTTGCCGACAAAAAACTGCCCCTCAGGCGGCAGCAATTCGCTGACGCGATGCGCCAGTTGCGCTTCACCGAAACCCACGGATAAACGGGCCGCCACCTGCCGGGCAACCCGCTCCGCGCAGGATGCCACCTCCGGCGCCCAGGGTGCCTGGGCTATCGCAGGATGCGCCGCCAGCCAGTCGGCAATATCGGCGACTAATCGGCGCCCCCGATGCTGGGCAGGGTCAAGCCGCCCCGGCAGGCTATCAATCAACCAATATTGCCCGGGCGTGACTGTTGCCTGCCACTGCAGCAGGCGTTTTCCCGTCAGGCTGGCGCCAAACTGCACCACAATGTCAGCCTGACGCAATGCATCCGCCTGCGGGTGCTGAAGCCATAAATCCGCGCACGCCAACGGTTGGCCGGTTTGCGACAGCGCATCACCAATCAACGGCCAGCCGAGCTGATGCGCCCAGTCGGCTATTTTCTCACCGACGTGCGTCGGCACTCGCCCGGCAATCACTACGCCACGCCGCTTACGCCATTGCGGCCAGTCAGGCTGCCCCAACGCAGCCGATACGCCATGTTCACACTGCAACCAAGGCTGCGGCTGGTTCCACCAGTCGCCCAACGCCTGCCGCCAGTCCTGAAAAGCGTTGGGGTCGTCCTCGCCATATAACGGTTCGGCGAACGGGCAATTGATATGCAATGCGCCATAGCGCAATTCGCCCAACGCATTATCAAGCGCAGACACCAGCCAACGAGCCGGAATATCAGGGGTGGGACGCGGCAAATCCAGCGTCATCGTCGGGTGTGAGGCAAACATACCGGGTTGCCGAATCGCCTGATTAGCGCCGCAGTCGATCAGTTCCGGCGGGCGATCCGCCGTCAGTATTATCAGCCTTTCGCCGGTCAGCCCGGCTTCAATAATCGCGGGATAAAGATTGGCCGCCGCCGTACCGGACGTCACGACCACCGCCACCGCTTCGCCGGAAGCTTTGGCTAGCCCCAGCGCCAGATGCCCGAGACCGCGCTCGTCAAAATGGGTATGGCATACCAGCGCCGGGTGCGAGGCGGCAGCCAGCGTCAAAGGCGTAGAACGAGATCCCGGCGCGATGCAGACATGCCGCACGCTATGATGGCTGAGCGCTTCAAAAATGACCGTTGCCCAGCGACGGTTAAAAATATGTGTGGACATGTTCGACTCAACAACTCCGGTTGCGGGTTGTGGTAATAATTATATTTTTTTTCATCCGGCCAACTTTGATATAAACCAGTAACAGGCAATAAATCGCGCTATGAAATATCATCTTCCAGCAATGATTTGAGTCCGGCCGCTTTGTTTTCCAGTTCCAGCCATTCTTGCTCTGGATCAGAACCCGCCACAATCCCGGCACCGGCATACAGCGTCAATTGCTTCCCATCCACGCTGGCTGAACGTAATGCCACGCTGAATTCAGATTGTTGCCGGGACACATACCCTGCCGACCCGGCATACCAGCCACGACGAAACGGCTCATGCCGAGACAGAAATGCCCGTGCAGCCGCACGCGGCAACCCGGCCACCGCCGCCGTCGGCTGCAACAGATGCAGACACTCGCTATCCGTACTACCGCGTAACGTTGCCTGAATGGTTCGCCGCAGATGCTGCACCTTACGCAGGCGGATAATCTCCGGCGGCATCACATCCAGCGTCAACGCCACCTGATGCAGACGCTGGCAAATATCATCCACTACCAGCATGTTTTCACACTGATTCTTCACATCGTTCATCAGCCAGCTTGCCAGTTCGGCAGCTTTTTCGTCGTTATGATCACTGGCTACCGTGCCGGCCAGCGCTTCCGTTTCCAGACGCGTATGTCGACGTCGATAGAGGCGTTCAGGGCTGGAACCGAGAAACGCCTGATGCGGCGCAAACGCCAGCATAAAATGGTAACAGCGGTAATTGACCGCACGACTGGCCGCCATCAACGTGGTCGCACGCAATGGTTGGTCCAGTGATAAAACCGTGGCCCGCGCCGGTACTACCTTTTCCATCTGCCCGGCGGCGATATCCGCCAGCGCCTGATGCAATAGCGCAATCCATTGGCGGCGATCCGGGCAATGACGGGTGTCTTCAATGCGAGAGTGCAATGTCGGCAACGGTTGCAACGGCAACAACTGGCGCAAAAAATCCTGTGCATCGCGCGCATCGTCACGCAATGAGTCATCGCTAAACAAATTTACCCGTAAGCGGAGGCGCTGGCCTTGGCGCAACAATGCGATACGCGGCAGAAACAGAAACGCCGCACGATTGTCTTCCGCCGGACGCTGTTCAAACGCGTTCAATCCCCACAAACGCACGCTGTCATCCACATCATGACGCTGTAAGAATGCCTCTGCGTACGTAATGTCCTCAAAAACACGCACCTGACCACACACCGCAGCTTCTTCATCGTCCTGACGGTGCTGCCAGTAAAATTGCGGATAGAGTGGTTGCGCGGCAAGCCACGCCAGCAACTGTGAGCTGTCCTGCAATGGCAGGGTCAGCGTAATCGCATGGAAACCAGCTTGCTCCGGCAAGGGTTCGTCGAGCGCCTGATGCATCCGGCGCAGCAGGTCAGAAAATGGCTGCACATTCACCCCATAGCCTAACTGAAAGTAGGGAATTATACGGGGCTATCCCCACAAAAAAAAAGTCATTAGCCTGATACCTACCCCGTAATAACTTGCTTATCTGCCCAGCCGGTTTGCGGGCCACCTAACTTCCCGGTCTGACGTCGCCGCGTGACAACGCTCGAATGCGCCTGACCCTGACAGACCCACGTGTTTCGTTGTTCAATACGCAAGCGGGTTCGACTACTTGAAGTATGACGGGTATATATCTGTTTCCGATTAGCCCGACACCATTCAGTGACAAAATATCCTAAAATGATTTCGCTATAATTTCGCCCCTCTACCGCAAATAGTTACAAAAGGAAACACCCCTTTTATCCACATAAAAAACATGGATGATATTATTTCCACCCAGTTTTTTCGGCGTTTTACTCGCTATCTGATATTCCGCCGGCAAAAAGTATTCTCCCAATAAACCGTCATCATTTTTACTCTCTGGTTTAATGGAATTGCATTGCGGAGCGACATTTCCAAATAACGGAAACACACCTGCCATGTTCAACACCGGACCCATCGCGGCAGGTAGCAAGCGCCTTAGAGATTGTCCTGCAACTCGAATTATTTAGGGTATATGCCGCCATCGCACAAAATGAAAAAACGTTCGAGGTCAGGTAGCATTAAGTGATAAATATCCTGTCACTGACAACCTTAGAGTTGATTCCGCTATCATCAAATCTTCATTCCGCTTTATCATAAATTACCTTCTGACTGCCGGGCTTGTCCCGGCATTTTTTTATCTGCCGACTTATTATGGAATCCTTCCCGCATTTTCTGCTGATGAAACACATCCCTTTCGATAAAAGGTCGCGGTTGTGGTAAAAATATCTGCCAGGTTCAGCAACGATAGTTATTCAGCAATGAGTTCAACCTTAAGCCTCTCTCCTACGCTCACCCAGCTACAGCGATTAGATGGCCAAACGAGACAATTCGCCGTTCAGCCGGCGTTTTCCATGACAGGTCGATCCGCGTTGATCGTTGCTTCTGCCCGCACACTCGGTTATATCGGTGTATTGGTCGACATATCGTCGCTGCCGGAAACCGCCGCCAAACGGCGCAATTCGCCCCTGTTGCCGTGCCTTAGTGCGCTGTTACTACCGGCGGTCGGCTTCAGTATCCGTCTCATTACCCGTTCATCAGGAGCCTGATTTCATGCCTGCGGCTATCATGCGTTTCTTCCTGCTATTTATCCTGCTACTGCTGATGATGACCGGCACCTATAGCTATAACTATGTCAACAACTGGATGACGGAGAAAAAATCCACGCTGGCGGACATTGCGGAAGGGATGCAAAAGCGTATTGATGCCTACCGTTTCTTTACCGATCAGATTTACAAAAATCTAATCAGCGATACAACATCGTCTGATACCCCGAACGTCAGCCTGATCACGCTGATGCCGAATGTGTTTTATGTCGAGAAAAGCGGCCACAAAACCGATGCATTGATTTTCGGGCCGTATGAAAAAACCACCCTCGGCGCCATGCACCGGATATCACAATATTTGGATGTGTTGTGGGGAGCAAAAACCGATATCTATTCGATGTATTATCTGAACGGGTTGGACAATAGCCTGACGATGATTTCCACCCAACCGCTAAAGGATATCTCGTCACAATTTCGTGGCAGTTATCTTTCATCAATGGTGGAATCGCGCAAAACCGAGATGCTACAGCAGGCAAATACACTGGATGAACGGGAAAGCTTTTCACCTTTGCGCAAGCTACGTTTTTACAACGACTATTACTTTACCCTACGCACGACGTTCAATCAGCCGGGTCATCTGGCCACCGTTATTGCTTTCGATTTATCAATCAACGACTTAATCCCGCGGACCTTGTCGAGAGACAGCTTCATACTGCGCCAGCAGACGCCACCGGTCAACGCCGATGCCAGCGCAGATACCGACATCCCCACCGACATTCACCGTGAGGGGGCCTTGCTGGAAATCTCGGCTCAGTTGATGAATTCGCCGATCAAACTGGTTTATGCCATCCCACTGGGTAGGCTGGTGACGGATATGCTGCGCAATAATCTCTGGTTCATGGCGCTAAATCTGGCATTGCTGTTGATCTCGGCGGCAGGTTTCTACGCGTTACGCCGCTACTATGCCCGTCCAAAAGATGATTTGTCACATCATCTGAAAGAGCAGCAACAGATGTACGACGAGATAGTCAGCCGTATCCCGATAGGGGTACTGGTTTACGATTTCAGCAACAATAAAGTGATGGTGGCGAACACGCTGGCGGAGCGGCTCTACCCTCACCTCAGCCTGAAAAAAATCTCTACGCTGGCGGAGGAACACCAGGGGGTCATTCAGGCTACGGTGGACAACGAGATGTACGAAGTCCGCGTTTTTCACAGCCAGCATACACCGTCATTGTGCTTATTCCTGCTGCGTGAACAGGATCAGGAAATACTGATTACCAAAAAACTGCAGCTGGCGCAGCGCGAGTTCGACAAGAACGTCTCGGTTCGCAAGCGTTTGTTTCGCAACCTGAGTCAGGAGTTTAAACAACCGCTTTCAGCGGTACATCAGTTAGCGTTGGCGCTACGCAAAACCGACCATCCGGCTGAGCAACAAAAAATGATTCAGACGCTGATTGCCGAAACCAGCAGCGCTATCCGCCTGATGGAAAACATTGCGCTGCAGGCACGGCTGGAAACCGTAGAATGGAATCTGGTCCACGGCTCGTTTTCACCACTGACATTGTTCGACGACCTAATGCTGGAACTGCTGCCGCGTATCCAGCAGAAAGGACTTAAGCTGTTTAACCATTACAAACTCAACCCGCGACAGACTTATCTGGGCGACAGTGAATTGCTGAAGAAAACCCTGTCGCTGCTGCTGGATTACTCCATCACCAACACCGATTACGGCAAAATCACGTTATCCTGCGAGCAATCGGCACACTCTGCCGAGCAGTTGCTGATCCGCATTAGCGATACCGGAACGGATATTTCCGGTATGGAAAGAGATAATCTGGTGCATCCGTTTGCTACCCCTCCGCTATCCGATCGTTTCCGGCACAATTCCGGATTAACCCTATTTTTATGTAATCAGCTTTGCAACAAACTGGGCGGTCAACTGCAAATCAATAGTCGCCCAGGACTGGGAACCCAGTACGTACTGACGTTGAAACTGCAGCCGGAACCACTGCCTGCGGAAGAAGATGAGAAATTATTGGACGATATCACGCTACTTCTGAATATTACCTCGGACGAGGTTCGTACCATTGTCAGCCGAATGGTAAGCAGTTGGGGGGCGGAAGTCGTGGTGTACGATGAGCGGCTGGCGAACCAGAATGCGGACATCATTATTACTGATGATGCCAACAAGGTCACCAGCGATACATTGCTGGTCACCAGTGACGATACCCAGTTGATCCCGCTGGGGCAACGACGCTTGCGTACCAATTACAACATCAGCCAACTGCTGCAGGATGGTTTGCTGAAATTGATTGAACAACAGTTGGCGACCGACCAGGACGATAGCGCATCGGAAGAACAGGACGACATCGGCTTCTATGCTCGTCAGTTACACAGCAGTGACTACTATTCCTTGTTTGTCGATACAGTACCGGAGGATATCAAGAGACTATATACTGAGGCCCAATACGGCGATTTTTTGTCACTCGCGCAAACCGCACACCGCCTGAAGGGTGTCTTTGCCATGCTGAATCTCCATCCCGGCAAGCAGTTATGTGAAACGCTGGAAAAGCTTATTACCACCCAGGATCGTGCGCAAATAGAAATCTACCTTCAGCAGATCGAAGGTTTTGTCACAGCATTGCTGCAGCCAGGTGGCCAACAATACGAGTAAAAACAATGAGCAATCTAAACGTAATTATTGCAGACGACCATCCTATTGTTTTGTTCGGCATTAAAAAATCGCTGGAACAAATCGAATGGGTTAACGTCGTGGGTGAATTCGAAGACTCGACAGCCCTGGTTAATAATCTTCCCAAGCTGGATGCAAACGTCTTGATCACCGACTTATCCATGCCAGGAGATAAATACGGTGACGGCATCACTCTCATTAAATATATCAAGCGCCATTTCCCTCATTTGTCGATCATTGTCCTGACGATGAACAATAATCCGGCCATTCTCAGCGCCGTGCTGGAGCTTGATATCGAAGGGATTGTGCTGAAACAGGGCGCACCG
This sequence comes from Dickeya sp. ws52, assembly GCF_007210685.1. Classification (NCBI taxonomy): domain Bacteria; kingdom Pseudomonadati; phylum Pseudomonadota; class Gammaproteobacteria; order Enterobacterales; family Pectobacteriaceae; genus Dickeya; species Dickeya sp. ws52. The sequence goes on along the minus strand of NZ_SZVX01000002.1, from coordinate 260,759 downwards.
ACCGACCTGCCTAAAGCGCTGGCAGCGTTACAGAAAGGCAAGAAATTCACACCGGAAAGCGTTAGCAAAGTACTGGAGAAAATCAGCGCCAGCGGTTATGGCGACAAACGCCTGTCTCCCAAGGAAAGTGAAGTATTGCGTCTGTTTGCCGAAGGGTTCCTGGTGACTGAAATCGCCAGAAAGCTCAATCGCAGCATTAAGACCATTAGCAGCCAGAAGAAATCGGCCATGACCAAACTTGGGGTGGACAACGATATCGCGCTGTTAAACTACCTTTCTTCGGTCGGCGTATCATCGTCTGACAAAGAGTAACCTTCTTGTCGGCAAACAGGGAAGCCTGTTTGCCGACACATTCTTTATTGCATGACAGTATTACGACTGAGCCGTTTTCCCCTGTCTGACGAGATGGCTGTAATACGACAGTGATTGTTGCAATGTATCCAGCGTTACCGGCTTGGACAAACAATTATCCATACCGGCTTGCAGGCAACGTTGCCGCTCTTCCGCCAGTGCATTGGCCGTAACGCCAATCACCGGCAAGGTCTGTCCCATCTCCCGCAGTTGCTGGGTAAAACGATACCCGTCCATATTCGGCATGTTGACGTCGGTAAGCACAATGTCTACCGGATTTTTCGCCAGTACACCCAGAGCATCAAGCCCATCATTAGCGGTGATCACCTGATATCCTAGCGACCCAAGCTGGTCAGCCAGCAAACGGCGGTTAATCGGGTGGTCATCCACCACCAGCAGATGAATATCGCCATTCTCGGTGCGGCTATAACTCACCGCAGGCTGAGACGCCGCCACGGCCGGCAACGCATCTTCACCGCGATAAATACGTTGCAGCAGCGTCGGCAACTCATGCAGCACGGCAGTACTGTAAAGCCAATATCCTGCTCGTTGTTCCTGAGGCGCACCACCATGCGTTGCGCAAATCTCCACGCTGACGCGTGCCTTTGGCTCAACATCAGGCGTATGATCAAAAATCATAACGTCGTCGTTTCCTATCGCTTGCCCTTCATCGTATCGCCGTGCATCCAGACCACAGGCACTGAGCAGGCCCAGCAGATAACGTTCCATCAAGGCATTACGGATGTGCAGCCAGCACGTTTTTCCCTGTAAATCAGACAACTGCAATGTCTGGGGATAGTGAGCGCGATAAAGCGGAATACGAATACCGAATTCACTGCCAAGCCCAGGCTCAGATTCAATCGTAATGTCGCCATCCATCAGGCTGACCAGCTTTTCACAAATCGCCAGCCCCAGACCGGTGCCTTGAAAATGGCGCTGAACCCCGGTTCCAGCCTGAAAGAACGGGTCAAACAGTTTCATCACCGAGCGGGTATCAATCCCGACGCCGGTATCCCGCACTTTAAATACCAGGTAGCCCTCGTCGCTACACGCCACCTGAAACACGATACAGCCGGTATCGGTAAACTTGATGGCATTACTGAGCAGATTACTCAATACCTGCTGTAATCGCACCGCATCCCCCATTAACCGTGAGGGCACGTTAGGGTCGATATAGCAGTACAACTCGAGACGTTTTTTCACCACCAACGGTAAATAATTGTTTAAAATATGGTTTATCACTTCACGCGGTGCAAACTCACTGGGCTCGATCTTCAACTGTTCCGATTCGATCTTGGAGAAATCCAAAATGTCGCTGATGATCTTCAGCAACAGCGCCGAAGAATTTTGCATCGCGGTCACCAGCCGATTAGCATCTGACGGCAGCGATTTCGTCTGCAGCAAGTCCAGATTGCCGATAATCCCATACAGCGGTGTACGCAACTCATGACTGACGGTTGCCAGAAACATCGACTTAGACTGGCTGGCCTGCTCAGCGGCGTTAGCCATCTCCTGCAGCGACTCCTCCATGCGAACGCGGGCACTGACGTCAAGCAGTACGCAAATAGCGACGTTTTCATTGCGATAGCGCGAATGCACGAAACTGATTTGCAGGTGGTGATTACGCCCGGTCACCACATCCAGCGATTTGGACTGCTGTTCGCAAATAATCCGCACAATGCGCACCCGGTCTTCATACGTCAGCAGGCTAAGGTAGTTATGCGCCAGCTCGTTACTGAGAATATTGGTACCGTCGCTGATCCTTAAAATACAAATCCCTACCGGTGCCGAGGCGACGATCTTGCGGTTAAATTGCTCGTTCTCCTCCAGTTGGAAGGCGTTGCGTTCCGCGGGCAGAAAGATCTTGCGCTCAAATAATCTTGCCAATAAAAACAAACAGATAGCTGACGCCAGGTTCAACAATGCAATATTGATGATCAGCGTATTGAGCGACATCAGGATCACTTCCAGCGGCAACGAATAGACCACGGTCATTGATGTAGGCGGTAACGCCTTTTTCATCAACAGGGTTCCATAACCGTCGCTATAACCGAAGTAATTGTTCGAATCGGGATAATGGGTGGGGCTGTTGCCGCCAGACTGATTATCGGTGAGCTGCAGCAATACGTGATCATTTTGATCCAACAACCTGACGCTGAACGGCAGGTCGCCATTCAACATAAAATCATCCAGCCTGATGGTCTGTTCAATGCCCATCATGGTCACCAGATGGTTATCCACATACACCGGCGTCAACGCATACAAATACCCTACTTCCTGCGTCGGACCGGGCACCACCCAGAACAGGCTCTCTTCGCGGCGATTTCCCACCCGATTGGAATTCTGATTCTGTAACCGCTCTTGCACGCTTTTCAGCAGGCTGTCGCTATCCAGTGATTGATTACGGATACTAAAATCGACGATGCATTGCTGACTGCTATCGACGAAAAAGAGCCGATTCAGATCATAAACCGATGAGAAATCATCATGCCATTGTTCAAAAAATCCGCTCAGTGACTGTAACAAAGCCGGGGTTTTCGCGTATTGTTCGCCACAATTAAACGTGGGCGATAGCGGATAAATGGAAAACGGCGTTTTTGGCGTGGAAGACTTACGTTCGCGGGATAGGGATGAAACGCTAAATCGGTTGGCGGCAATGTATCTCAGTTCACGTGCGACATCCGTAGTATGACGAATATACCCCAGCGACTGTTCGAAATTGAGCGAGAAAATTTGGCGTAAATGCGATTCCCGTTGATTCAGTTCCTTGTTGACATAGAAAACTGAAATCAGTGCGCCCAGAATCCACAACGTAGTCGCCAGCACCCGGAACATATACCGGGAGATTTTGAGGGTAGACTGAAAAGAAGCAATAACTTTCAATGGCATACCGTAGAGGTTATCAGCACGGGAAAACACGGTCGGAATCAGTCGATACAGTACCGATCCCGCATAAAAAAAGCCAGCGCGTCAGGCGCTGGCTTTTGTCACTTTACCGACAGGAAAAAAGATTATTCATCATCTTCCGGCGTGTCATCGTCACTTTCCGGCTCGTCGATATCTTCTTCCGGCAGTTCGCCGTCAACCGGCACCACGCTGTCGAGTTCATCGTCTTCCACCGGCTCGGCCACTCGCTGCAGGCCGACCACGCGTTCATCCTCGGCGGTACGGATCAAGGTGACGCCCTGAGTATTACGGCCCACAATGCTGACCTCGGATACCCGGGTACGTACCAACGTACCGGCATCGGTGATCATCATGATCTGATCGGCGGAATCCACCTGCACGGCCCCCACCACGTTACCGTTGCGCTCACTGACCTTGATGGAGATAACGCCCTTGGTGGCGCGCGATTTCACCGGATACTCGGTAACGGCAGTACGCTTACCGAAGCCATTCTGCGTCACGGTCAGAATATCGCCTTCGCCACGCGGAACAATCAGCGACACGACACGATCGTCATCCTGCAGATTAATGCCGCGCACCCCGGTAGCGGTACGTCCCATGGTACGCACAGCGGATTCCGAGAAACGCACCACCTTGCCTTCGGCGGAGAACAACATCACTTCGTTGCTGCCGTCGGTCAGATCGACGCCAATCAGCTCATCGCCGTCATTCAGGTTGACCGCGATAATACCGGCGCTACGCGGACGACTGAACTCGGTCAGCGCCGTTTTCTTCACAGTACCGCTGGCCGTGGCCATGAACACGTTCATCCCTTCTTCGTACTCGCGTACCGGCAGAATAGCGGTAATACGTTCATCCTGTTCCAGCGGCAACAGGTTGATGATCGGACGACCGCGGGCGCCGCGGCTTGCCTCCGGCAATTGGTAGACCTTCAGCCAGTAAAGTCGGCCACGGCTGGAGAAACACAGGATGGTATCGTGGGTATTCGCCACCAGCAGACGGTCAATAAAGTCTTCTTCTTTGATGCGGGCGGCAGATTTACCTTTCCCGCCGCGGCGCTGGGCTTCATAGTCGGTCAACGGCTGATACTTCACATAGCCCTGATGCGACAGAGTCACCACCACGTTTTCTTCAGAGATCAGATCTTCAATATTGATGTCGGCGCTGTTGTGGGTGATCTCGGTGCGACGCGCGTCGTTATACAGCTCGCGGATCGCCACCAGTTCCTCGCGGATCACCTCCATCAGGCGCTCAGGACTACGCAGAATGAACAGCAATTCGGCAATCTGCGTCAGCAGTTCTTTGTACTCATCCAGCAGTTTTTCATGTTCCAGACCGGTCAGTTTCTGCAAACGCAGATCCAGAATCGCCTGCGCCTGCTGATCAGTCAGGTGATATTTGCCGTCATGAATGCCGAACTCAGGCTCCAGCCATTCCGGGCGTGCCGCGTCATCACCGGCGCGTTCCAGCATCGCCGCCACGCTACCCAGCTCCCACGCCTGCGCCACCAGCGCGATTTTCGCCTCGGCCGGCGTCGATGCATGGCGAATCAGCTCAATGATCGGGTCGATATTCACCAGCGCAATCGCCAACCCTTCCAGGATATGGGCGCGTTCGCGCGCTTTGCGAAGCTCGAAAATAGTGCGACGCGTCACCACTTCGCGGCGATGACGAACGAATGCCGCCAGAATTTCCTTCAGGGTCATCAACTTCGGCTGTCCCTGATGTAACGCCACCATGTTGATGCCGAACGATACCTGCATCTGGGTCTGGGAGTACAGATGGTTGAGTACCACCTCACCCACCGCATCACGCTTGATCTCAATGACGATACGCATACCGTCCTTGTCGGACTCATCACGCAACGCGCTGATGCCTTCGATACGCTTCTCTTTTACCAGCTCGGCGATCTTTTCAATCAGTCGCGCCTTGTTCACCTGATACGGGATTTCATGCACGATGATGGTTTCACGGCCGGATTTGGCATCCGCTTCCACTTCGGCGCGCGCACGGATATACACCTTGCCGCGACCGGTACGGTAAGCTTCTTCAATACCGCGTTTGCCGTTGATGATGGCGGCGGTCGGGAAATCCGGCCCCGGAATATGCTCCATCAGCCCTTCGACGCTGATGTTTTCATCGTCGATGTAGGCCAGACAACCGTTAATCACTTCAGACAGGTTATGGGGTGGAATGTTGGTCGCCATCCCGACTGCGATCCCGGAAGAACCGTTGACCAGCAGGTTGGGGATACGGGTGGGCATCACGTCCGGAATCTGCTCTGTGCCGTCATAGTTGGGCACAAAATCTACCGTTTCTTTATCCAGATCGGAAAGCAGTTCGTGGGCTATCTTCGACATGCGCACTTCGGTATAACGCATCGCCGCGGCGGAGTCGCCGTCGATGGAACCGAAGTTGCCCTGCCCGTCTACCAGCATGTAGCGTAACGAGAACGGCTGGGCCATACGTACGATAGTATCGTAAACCGCGCTATCACCGTGCGGGTGATATTTACCGATAACGTCCCCGACCACACGGGCCGATTTTTTATAAGGCTTGTTCCAGTCGTTACCCAATACATTCATCGCGTACAGTACGCGGCGGTGTACCGGCTTAAGACCATCGCGAACGTCCGGCAACGCACGCCCGACGATGACGGACATGGCGTAATCCAGATATGAACTTTTCAGCTCTTCCTCGATGTTGACCGGTGTAATTTCTCTGGCAAGGTCGCTCATGGAGCCGCTATCCCTCTATTCACATCTACCCGACTTTAAAAGGTGGAAAATCATATCATAAACCGGGGTTTCAGGGGAAACTTCACGCCGGTTTGCCGGCGCTTCTTTACCAGAGGCATCACGTTTCGTTACGACGAATGTTACCGCCGTCACAAGACATCGCCGCCATGAAGCCGCCGCATACGACTACAACAACCGCCTTGCGCTCGCTATACTCGGCCTCAATCAATATTAACGAGAGGGGATCACCCGCCATGAATACAGACACCACGAACCCCGCCGGCCTGAAGAACGCCGCCCCCACACCGAATGTCGACCTTGATGAAATCGCCAAATTCGAGGCCGTCGCCTCGCGCTGGTGGGATCTGGAAGGCGAGTTTAAGCCGCTGCACCGCATCAATCCGCTGCGCCTGAGCTACATCATCGAGCGTGCCGACGGTATTTTCGGCAAACGCGTACTGGATGTCGGCTGCGGCGGCGGTATTCTGGCCGAAAGCATGGCACGCGAAGGCGCTCAGGTTACCGGTCTGGATATGGGCGCAGAACCGTTGCAGGTTGCCCGACTGCACGCACTGGAAAGCGGTGTGACCGTCGGTTACGTGCAGGAAACGGTGGAAGCCCACGCCGATGCTCACGCCGGCGCCTACGACGTCGTGACCTGTATGGAAATGCTGGAGCACGTGCCGGACCCTCGCTCAGTAGTACAGGCCTGCGCCCGGCTGGTGAAACCCGGCGGCCATGTCTTTTTCTCCACCATCAATCGCAATGCCAAAGCCTGGTTGATGCTGATTGTCGGCGCCGAATACCTGACCAACATGGTGCCGCGTGGTACGCACGACATCAAAAAATTCATTCGTCCGGCGGAATTGTTGACCTGGGTGGACCAGACGCCGCTGCGCGAACGCCACATGACCGGGCTGCACTACAACCCGCTGCTGGACCGTTTCCGGCTCGGTGCGAACGTCGATGTCAATTATATGCTCCATACCAAGCATCCCGGCTGACGCCGCCGGGCGTCGACGGTTCGATTAACGCCTCTGGCCGATGGTTATTCCATCGGCTTTTTTTATCGATGATGAATACGTTTTCAGGCATAAACTGCGCCTCATCAACATTTGAGCAACATATCAAACTCAGATTATTCCCAATAACTTGTCTGAAACGCGGTTTTAATCCGCACGCGGCGGTTGTCAGCGGATAAGAAACCGGCGGTTGATCAATTTTTTTATTTTTTCTCCCCTGTAGTTGACAAAATAATGAGGCCGCACAGTGGCTGGGATTTAGCGCGCTTGTAACATTTATTCCCTATGTTATCCACAAGAGTAGGCCGTTTTGCTCACTTGCAATACGTCATTTTTCACATTATCTTGTTGTCAAAAGCTGGCCCACCCCCTATATATAGTGTTTACTTCTGACAGAAAACACTATTTTTTTGTTTGCGTTTTTTGTGAATGAAGACATGGGGAGGCCGATAAAAACAAAACTCGTGTCAAAAAACAGGTGCTACGCCACATGAACCAGAGTCTGCTTGTTACCAAACGCGATGGCAGTAAAGAACGCATCAATCTGGACAAAATCCACCGGGTAATCACCTGGGCAGCAGAAGGGTTACATAACGTCTCTGTTTCTCAGGTAGAACTGCGTTCCCACATCCAATTCTACGACGGCATCAAGACTGCCGATATCCACGAAACGATCATCAAGGCCGCCGCTGATCTGATCTCACGTGAAAGCCCGGATTATCAGTATCTGGCTGCGCGTCTGGCTATTTTTCATCTGCGCAAAAAAGCCTACGGTCAATTCGAACCGCCGAAACTGTACGACCATGTGGTGAAAATGGTCGAAATGGCAAAGTACGACCGCCATTTGCTGGAAGATTACACGGAAGAAGAATTCGCCCAAATGGACGCTTTCATCGATCACTGGCGTGACATGAATTTCTCCTACGCAGCCGTTAAACAGCTGGAAGGGAAATATCTGGTACAAAATCGCGTGACCGGTGACATCTACGAAAGCGCCCAGTTCCTGTATATTCTGGTCGCCGCCTGCTTGTTCTCCGGCTACCCGCGCGAAACCCGGCTGGATTACGTCAAGCGTTTCTACGATGCGGTATCGACGTTCAAAATCTCGCTGCCGACGCCAATCATGTCCGGCGTACGTACGCCAACCCGTCAGTTCAGCTCCTGCGTGTTGATCGAGTGCGGCGACAGCCTTGACTCCATCAACGCGACCTCCAGCGCGATTGTAAAATACGTTTCCCAGCGTGCCGGCATCGGCATCAACGCCGGCCGTATTCGTGCGCTGGGCAGCCCGATTCGCGGCGGCGAAGCGTTCCATACCGGTTGTATTCCGTTCTACAAACATTTCCAGACCGCGGTGAAATCCTGTTCTCAGGGCGGTGTGCGCGGCGGTGCGGCGACACTGTTCTATCCGTTGTGGCATCTGGAAGTAGAAAGCCTGCTGGTGTTGAAAAATAACCGCGGTGTGGAAGGCAACCGCGTGCGTCATCTGGATTACGGCGTACAACTCAACAAACTGATGTACCAGCGCCTGGTGAAAGGCGGCGACATCACGCTGTTCAGCCCATCCGACGTGCCGGGCCTGTACGATGCGTTCTTCAACAATCAGGATGAATTCGAACGCCTGTACGTCAAATATGAGCAGGACGACAGTATCCGCAAGCAGCAGATCAAAGCCGCAGAGCTGTTCTCGCTGATGATGCAGGAACGCGCCTCCACCGGCCGTATCTATATTCAGAACGTTGACCACTGCAACACGCACAGCCCGTTTGACCCACAGGTTGCGCCGGTACGCCAGTCCAACCTGTGTCTGGAAATCGCCCTGCCGACCAAGCCGCTGGAAGACGTCAACGACGAAAGCGGCGAAATCGCGCTCTGCACCCTGTCGGCTTTTAACCTGGGCGCCATCAGCTCGCTGCACGAATTGGAAGAATTGGCGACGCTGGCGGTACGCGCGCTGGATGCCCTGCTCGATTATCAGGACTATCCGATCCCGGCGGCCAAACGCGGCGCGATGGGCCGACGCACCTTGGGTATTGGTGTTATCAACTTCGCCTACTATCTGGCGAAACACGGTGTGCGCTACTCTAACGGCAGCGCCAATAATCTGACGCATCGCACCTTCGAAGCGATTCAGTATTATCTGCTGAAAGCCTCGAACCAGTTGGCTCGCGAACAGGGCGCCTGCCCGTGGTTCAATGAAACCACCTATTCGCAGGGTATTTTGCCTATCGACAGCTACAAGCGTGATCTGGACAATATTTGCAGTGAACCGCTGCACCATGACTGGGAAACGCTGCGTAAGGACATCCAGACCTATGGTCTGCGTAACTCCACGCTGTCTGCACTGATGCCGTCTGAAACCTCGTCGCAGATTTCCAATGCCACCAACGGCATTGAGCCGCCGCGCGGTCACATCAGCGTGAAAGCGTCAAAAGACGGTATCCTGCGTCAGGTAGTGCCGGAGTATGAAACGCTGAAAGACGCTTATGAGCTGCTGTGGGATATGCCCTCTAACGATGGTTACCTGCAGTTGGTCGGTCTGATGCAGAAATTCATCGATCAGGCGATTTCCGCCAACACCAACTACGACCCGGCGCGTTTCCCGTCCGGAAAAGTACCGATGACGCAGTTGCTGAAAGATTTGCTCACGGCGTATAAATTCGGGTTGAAGACCCTCTACTATCAAAATACCCGCGACGGTGCCGAAGACGCGCAAGACGACCTGCTGGACACCGCTGCGCAGGATGACGGCTGCGAAAGCGGCGCGTGTAAAATCTAAGCACGGCGCCGGGGTAGTCTGGTGAATTCAGATACCCCGGAATGACGATATTCCTCATCTCGTCGCGTCTGTTCCAGTCTGGTATAGACGCGACGCCGCCCGCTCGGGTTGCAGAGGTTTAACAGCGCCGCCTTCGGGTCGCGCTGTTGGTTTGTTTGGAGAGACCATGGCCTATACCACTTTTTCACAGAACAAAAACGATCAGTTGCTGGAACCGATGTTTTTCGGTCAGCCGGTAAACGTAGCGCGCTACGATCAGCAAAAATATGAAATTTTCGAGAAGTTGATCGAAAAGCAGCTTTCGTTCTTCTGGCGCCCGGAAGAGGTGGATGTCTCCCGCGACCGTATCGACTATCAGGGATTGCCGGAGCATGAAAAACACATTTTCATCAGCAATCTGAAATACCAGACGCTGCTGGACTCCATTCAGGGCCGCAGCCCTAACGTTGCACTGCTGCCGCTCATTTCCATCCCGGAACTGGAAACCTGGGTGGAAACCTGGGCTTTCTCGGAAACCATCCATTCCCGCTCCTATACCCACATTATCCGTAATATCGTCAATGATCCGTCGGTCGTGTTTGACGATATCGTCACGAACGAGGAAATTCTCAAACGGGCTAAAGACATCTCCGGCTTCTACGATGAGCTGATTGAACTGACCAGCTACTATCATCTGCTGGGAGAAGGTACGCATCAGGTCAACGGTAAGACGGTGACCATCAATCTCTATGAGTTGAAGAAAAAACTCTACCTGTGCCTGATGAGCGTGAACGCGCTGGAAGCCATTCGTTTTTACGTCAGCTTCGCCTGCTCCTTCGCCTTCGCCGAACGTGAACTGATGGAAGGCAACGCCAAGATCATCAAGCTGATCGCCCGCGATGAAGCGTTGCATCTCACCGGTACTCAGCACATGCTCAACCTGATGCGCGCCGGTCAGGATGATCCGGAAATGGCTCAGGTGGCGGAGGAGTGCCAACAGCAGTGCTACGATCTGTTCGTGCTGGCGGCTCAGCAGGAAAAAGAGTGGGCGGAATACCTGTTCCGTGACGGCTCGATGATCGGCCTGAACAAAGACATCCTGTGCCAGTACGTTGAGTACATCACCAACATCCGTATGCAGGCGGTGGGATTGCCGTTGCCGTTTGAAACCCGCACCAACCCGATTCCGTGGATCAACGCCTGGCTGGTATCGGACAATGTGCAAGTGGCGCCGCAGGAGGTTGAAGTCAGCTCCTATCTGGTCGGCCAGATTGATTCGGAAATCAACACCGACGACCTGAGTGACTTCCAGCTATAACCACGATGACGACGCCCACCATCACACTGCGCCTCTCAGGGGCGCAGTTGCTTTGCTCTGACGAACACACCTCCCTGCTGGAAGCGCTGGAATCCCAGCGGGTGCCGGTCGAGTATCAGTGTCGCTCCGGTTATTGCGGCGCTTGCCGTTTACGGCTCACCAAAGGCAAGGTCGCCTACCGGGAAACGCCGCTGGCCTGCCTGCAACGGGGCGAAATCCTGCCCTGCTGTTGTATGCCGCTGGATGACATCGAACTCGATATGTAACCGACGCCCGTATTATTGCAGCTGGCTTTCCGTGCCGGCTCGCATAATCCCTTGTCCGTCCGTAACTTTACTACGCCAGTAACGCTATCCTGCGTTACACTTTCCGCAGGAAAAAATCATGGAGAGCAGAGCACATGCTGACATTTATCCCGGTTCTGATCGTCGTTGCGCTGGTGATTGTCTGGTCCGGCATCAAAATCGTGCCGCAGGGCTACCAGTGGACAGTCGAGCGTTTCGGCCGCTACACCCGTACCCTGATGCCCGGCCTGAATCTGGTCGTGCCGTTTATGGACCGTATTGGCCGCAAGATCAATATGATGGAGCAAGTGCTGGAAATTCCCTCACAGGAAATTATCTCCAAGGATAACGCCAACGTCACTATCGACGCCGTCTGCTTTATCCAGGTGGTGGATGCTCCACGCGCCGCCTATGAAGTCAGCAATCTGGAACTGGCTATCATCAACCTGACCATGACCAACATCCGTACCGTACTCGGCTCGATGGAACTGGATGAAATGCTGTCCCAACGCGACAGCATCAATACCCGGCTGCTGCATATCGTGGATGAAGCCACCAACCCCTGGGGCATCAAAGTCACCCGTATCGAAATCCGCGACGTGCGCCCGCCCGCCGAACTGATCGCCTCAATGAACGCCCAGATGAAGGCGGAACGTACCAAACGTGCGGATATTCTCGAAGCGGAAGGGATCAGGCAGGCAGCGATCCTGAAAGCCGAAGGGGAAAAGCAGGCGCAAATTCTTAAAGCCGAGGGAGAACGTCAATCGGCCTTCCTCGAAGCGGAAGCCCGCGAACGCGCAGCCGAAGCGGAAGCCCGCGCCACCCAAATGGTGTCGGAAGCGATTGCCGCCGGCAATATTCAGGCGATCAACTACTTCGTCGCCCAGAAATATACCGATGCGCTGCAAACCATCGGAGCGGCCAATAACAGCAAAGTCATCATGATGCCACTGGACGCCAGCAACCTGATGGGCACCATTGGCGGCATCAGTGAGCTTATCAAAGAGAGCCAAACAGACCGGAGAAAATAGTCATGATGGCGCTGGTATGGGAAAACGCCCACTGGTTTTGGCTATCGCTCGGCGGCCTGCTGTTAGCAGCAGAAATGTTGGGTGCCGGCGGCTATCTGTTGTGGAGCGGTATCGCCGCGCTGTTCACCGGCATACTCGCCTGGTTGTTGCCGTTGGACTGGGCCTGGCAATGCATCGCCTTTGCCGTGCTGACGGTAGTCTCTGCATTATTGTGGTGGCAGTGGCTGCGCCGTCGCCTCGACAAGCAGCCGACACCGATACTCAATCAACGCGGGCAACAATTGATTGGCCTGCATACGACATTAACCGAGCCGCTGATAAACGGTCTTGGCCGTGTCAACATCGGCGACAGCAGTTGGCGCGTGCAGGCGGAACAGGATCTCCCTGCCGGAACCGTAGTTGAGGTCACCGCAGTAGAAGGCATCACGCTGCGGGTAAGACCGCGCGTTGATGCTTGACGGCGTTCAAAATCTGCCCCGTTGATCCCCGTTGATATGGCGGCGATGGCGATATGGCGGCATCACCGCCGTTATCCGCGTTACAGCCAGAGCAGTGACAGCCTGGGGAATTGGTGCTTGTTGCTACGCCCGCCGGATGCCCGTATGGCAACAGCCGGCTAATTGAGTAATGATCGGACATTCGGCGCTGTTGTCGCCGGGGCAAGACTCCGCCAGTGCCAGCAAGCGCTGACGCATTGCTTTGAGCTCTTCTATCTGCCGTTCAATATCATCCACCTTCTGTAGCGTACGCGCCTTCACATCGGCGCTGTGCCGCATCGGGTCATTGAACAGCGCCACGAGTTCTCGGCATTCTTCCAGCGTGAACCCCACCTGACGCGCCTGGCGCAGCAGCGTCAGTTCTTCGATATGGTGGAGATCGTAACTGCGGTAACCATTTTCACATCGCAGTGGCGCCGTCATCAGCCCTTTTTCTTCATAGAAACGGATGGTCTTGCTGGTCAGCCCGGTTTTTTTCGCCACATCGCTGATATTCATGATTCCCCCTTGACCCTTCCCTTGCTGGAAGGTTTACGCTTCAGGTAGTGCTTAGAACTAATCAAAATCACGCTTGCGGTCAATGTCTTTGATATTCGGCTGTGATCACTGAGGAATATTATTATGTCGCAAACCATACTGCTTTCATTGCAGGGATTATCCTGCCAACACTGCGTCGGCAGGGTAAAAAAAGCCCTGGAATCCCGAGCGGATGTAGAACAGGTCGAAGTCTCGCTGAAATACGCGAAAATTACCGGTGAAGCGGACAGCCAAACATGGGTAGCGACAATTGAAGCTGCCGGTTACGAAGCCAGCCCCGCAACCGAACCCAATATCACGCTGCAACTCTCCGGCCTCAATTGCCAGCATTGCGTTGCATCAACCCGTAAAGCACTGGAAACAATACCGGGCGTAGTAGGGGTTGATGTTACTTTGCAACAGGCGTCTATCTATGGCGATGCCGATCCACAGGCGTTAGTGGCTGCCGTCGAGCAGGCCGGTTTTCACGCCACGCAAACGCAGGAGCTGTCCTCCCCAAAATCTGAGCCGCTGACACCCCACGCCTCCTCGCCGGACAGGCTGTCAGCGGCTTTCAACCAGGTTCCGGCACATACCTTGCCCGTTAACGCCGTGTTTGCCGACGCGGCGCCAAATCACAATTACGCCGATAATGACACCGCGGTCGATAATGACACCGTGGTCGATACTAGCCACATCGTCGCTGGTATCGAGGGCACTGATAGCGTTCAGTTGTTGCTCGACGGAATGAGCTGCGCCAGTTGCGTCAGCCGGGTACAGCAGGCGCTGCAACGCGTTCCCGGCGTGACGCAGGCACACGTCAATCTGGCCGAACGCAGTGCGCTGGTCAGCGGTAGCATGTCGCATCAGGCGCTGATCGAGGCGGTACGGAACGCAGGCTACGGGGCGGAAATCATTATCGATGAAGCGGAACGACGCGCCCGGCAAGAACAGACATCGCGTCAGGCTATCCGGCGTTTTCGCTGGCAGGCGACATTAGGGCTGGCGCTCGGTATCCCGCTGATGGTCTGGGGTATGATCGGCGATAACATGATGCTTACCGATCACAATCGTACCGGCTGGCTACTGGTTGGCGTGCTGACGCTGGCGGTGATGATTGCCGCCGGCGGGCATTTTTATCGCAATGCCTGGCGCAGCCTGATGAACGGCAGCGCAACCATGGATACGTTGGTGGCGCTCGGTACTGGTGCAGCCTGGATTTACTCCATTACGGTCAACCTATGGCCGAGTGGGTTTCCAATGGAAGCGCGTCATCTTTATTACGAAGCCAGCGCCATGATTATCGGTTTGATCAATCTCGGCCATGCGTTGGAACAACGCGCCCGTCAGCGATCTTCGCAGGCGCTGGAGCGCTTGCTGGATTTGACGCCGCCGACGGCACGGCAGGTCACGCTGCAGGGCGACCGTGTTATCCCGCTGGCCGAGGTACACACCGGTATGACGTTGCGCCTGACCACCGGCGACCGTATTCCGGTGGACGGTACGCTTGAACAAGGTGAATTGTGGATTGATGAGGCCATGCTCACCGGCGAGCCGATTCCACAACAAAAGGCGACGGGTGATAAGGTGCACGCCGGAACGCAGGTGCAAGACGGCAGCGCAATATTCCGGGCTGACGCTATCGGCAACCAGACGACGCTGGCGCGCATTATTCATCTGGTACGTCAGGCGCAAAGCAGCAAACCGGCGATCGGCCAATTGGCTGACCGCATTTCCGCCGTCTTCGTACCGGTTGTCGTCGCCATCGCGTTATTGAGCGGCGCCATCTGGTACATGTTTGGGCCCGCGCCTCATATCGTCTACACACTGGTTATTGTTACCACGGTATTGATTATCGCCTGCCCTTGCGCACTGGGGCTGGCGACGCCGATGTCGATTATCTCCGGCGTCGGTCGTGCCGCCGAACTGGGCGTATTAGTGCGTGATGCCGATGCCTTGCAGCAGGCCAGCCAGCTTGACGTGCTGGTGTTCGATAAAACCGGCACGCTGACGGAAGGCAAACCGCGCGTGGTAGCGATCCACACCTTTGGCAATGTCAGCGAATCACAAGCGCTGAATTGGGCGGCATCTCTGGAGCAAGGGGCCAACCACCCGCTGGCGCAGGCCATTGTGCAGCGAGCCGACGGAATCACACTGAGCACCGTGGCGCAGTTTCGTACCTTGCCCGGCCTCGGCATTAGCGGCCAGGTGGAAGGGACTTCGCTACTGCTTGGCAACCCGGCCTTGCTGGACCAATATCAGATCCCACTGGCTGATGGTGAAAACTCACCGCATTATTGGCTGGAAAAGCAATCGGCACAAGGCATCACCCCGGTGTTGCTGGCGGCAAACGGCCAGGTCGCGGCACTGTTTTCCATACAGGACACCTTGCGTCAGGACAGCGTTAGCGCACTGCAACGGTTACATCGTCAGGGCTACCAATTGGTGATGCTGACCGGCGATAATGCCGGGACAGCACAGGCCATCGCCCGTGAAGCCGGCATCGATCAAGTCATCGCCGGTGTACTGCCGGACGGCAAAGCAGAGGCGATTCGCCATCTGCAATCTCAGGGAAAACGGGTCGCCATGATCGGCGACGGTATCAACGATGCTCCGGCACTGGCGCAAGCCGATGTCGGGATCGCCATGGGTAGCGGCAGCGATATCGCGGTGGAAACCGCGGCCATGACGTTGATGCGCCATAGCCTGCACGGCGTCGCCGACGCGTTGGCGCTGTCCCGCGCTACGTTAGGCAACATGAAGCAGAATCTTCTGGGCGCTTTTATCTATAACTCGCTCGGTATTCCTCTTGCAGCAGGAATACTCTATCCATTAACGGGCACCCTGCTGAGCCCGGTCGTGGCGGGAGCGGCCATGGCGCTGTCATCCATCACCGTGGTGAGTAACGCCAATCGACTGTTACGTTTCACACCGTCCGACGCCCCCGCCAGACAGGGTTGGTAGCAGCAACAAGCAACGGTGCGATAGTTTTGGCTGACCTATCGCACCGCTTTACCTTCCCAGACATCATCCCGCCACACATGCGAATTAGCGATACAACTTGCCGACCGAACCGTTTAGCATAGACAACCTGGCGGTACAGAAATCTACGCGTGGATACATCATTACCGGAGATGTCGATATGAAACGGCTGATACGCCAAATTGCGACGTTCCTCGGCTTTCTCTCGCCTGCGAGTTACCGTTACCCGGCGCTGGATGTCGAGCTTATCAACCAACGCCAGTTCCATTTGGTGGGGAGTATTCATATGGGCACGGTGGACATGTTTCCCCTGCCTCCTGAATTACTGGCACGGCTTGAGAAAGCAACAGCACTGATCGTAGAAGCGGATATTTCCGGCAACGATTCGCCGTTCGACCTGATAGGCGCTGAACCGCCGTTGGCAGAGCGTCTGGATGCCGACACGTTGCTACGCCTGCAGCAGATATGCCGTGAATTATCTTTTAGCTACGACAGCATCGACCGGGTGCCGGCCTGGCAGGCAGCGCTGATGTTGCAGGCACGTCAGGCGGTGATGCTGGGCCTGCGACCGGATTATGGCATTGATTACCAGTTGATTAACGCGGCCCGGAACAAAGGGGTGGAGATCATCGAACTGGAGGGGCAACAAACACAGGTCGATCTATTGCTGCAACTACCGCAGGGAGGCCTACCGTTGCTGGAGGACACGCTATACCACTGGCACACCAACGCCCGCTTATTGCAAACCATGGTCAGTTGGTGGATAAACCACAAACCGACCTGGGCAGACAATGTCCCCCCCACATTCAGCAACGAGATAACGGAAATGCTGATGAATCATCGGAATCAGCGCTGGCAGCAGCAATTAGCCGCACTGCCGCAGGGAAATTACGTCGTATCGGTCGGCGCACTGCACTTATACGGTGAAAATAACCTGCCTGACTTGTTACAAGCCCACGCGGCGACTTTTTAAAGCAAGGACAGTACATCATGACGCCCGCAGTAAAACTGCTTGAGAAGCAAAAAATCACCTTCACGCTTCACAGCTACCACCACGATGCCGATGAAACCCATTTCGGCGAAGAAGCCGCCCGCAAGTTGGGGCTGGATAAACAACAGGTCTACAAAACCCTGTTGGTATCGCTCAACGGCGATGCCAAACAGTTGGCGGTAGCGGTGACTCCCGTCGCCAGCCAGTTGGACCTAAAAAAAGTCGCCAAGGCGCTGGCCGCCAAAAAAGCGGATATGGCGGATCCGCAGATCGCCCAACGGGTAACCGGCTATCTGGTGGGCGGTATTAGTCCGCTGGGGCAGAAAAAACTGCTGCCCACCGTGATCGACGACGGAGC
The DNA here is from genome assembly GCF_007210685.1 of Dickeya sp. ws52. Classification (NCBI taxonomy): domain Bacteria; kingdom Pseudomonadati; phylum Pseudomonadota; class Gammaproteobacteria; order Enterobacterales; family Pectobacteriaceae; genus Dickeya; species Dickeya sp. ws52. The sequence goes on along the minus strand of NZ_SZVX01000002.1, from coordinate 243,006 downwards.
ACAACAATTCAGTACGATCTTTGTTTCCGGCGGCAAACGGGGATTAGACATCGAGCTGGCAGCAACCGACTTGGCTCAGGTGTTAAAAGCGCAGTTTGCCGATATCGCCAAACATGATTGACGCTAAAAACGAAGACGGCGACAGAGGGTTCCACGGCCAGTGTTGCCCTCTGCCACCGCTTCATAAACGTCGTTCCGCGGGGAATGCACTCGCGGCGAATTAGCGGGTGACGTTCGCTCCTTTATCCAGCAACAGCGCCTCCCCTTGTTTCGCATTGAGGGTCAGTCCCTGGGTTACCAGCTCGGCATTGCGTACCCGCAGCCCTTTTTCCGCCTCGATCCGTACCTGCTCAAAATGGAAACCGCTCAACGGCGCTTCCGGTACGCCAATAATGTACCCGGCCGCTTTGCTGCGCCCCGTTGACTCCAAATCGACGATAGTGATGTTACTGAAATGCGGTGTTTTCACCTTGTCGAACGGCTGAGCCGGCTCGGTATCCGGCGGGTAAATCTGCTCGCCCAGCGTAAAGCCGCCCGCCTGCAGTAATTTGTCGACTTCGGCTTGTACAATCGGCGCGGCCTGGTAGTAGCCGGAGAACACCAGCGGTACTTCCACATTCACCATCCGGGTATGGCGATAGGTCACGTTCTTCACCTCACCGCCCTTGCCGCGCAACGATTTAATGCGAATACCATACATGGAACCTTCAAAGCGGTTGTTTTCCACCAGTACATTATTGACGCCGCCGGACGTCTCACTGCCGATAGAAATACCACGCCCCTGTTTTAATACATTGTTGGCAATATAGACATTGTCTACCACGCCATCCGGGAAACGGCTGTCCGGTTTTTCCGCTTTGATGGCAATATGGTCATCATTGCAATCAATCACGTTGTTGGTAATCCGGATGTTCTGGCTGTCGATAGGATCGATAGCATCGGTGTTTGGCGCATGCCATGGGGCAATAATACTCGTACCGTTTACCGTCACATCACGGGCATAGCGCATCACCACATGGAAGCTGGGAGAGTTAGTCAAGGTGACGCCGTCAACCAGTACCTGGCTGGAACGAGTAATATAAATTAGCCGCGGGCGGTCTGTTCCCCCTTTCTTGCCGGTAGCGCGGATAGCCTCGCGCCAGCGCTCCCACCATACCGCACCTTGTCCATCAATGGTGCCTTCGCCGGTAATCGCAACGTTCTGCGCATCAGCGATGCTGATAAACGGCAGCCAGCCGTTTTCCGCTTGCGCATAGCGAGTACTGTCAGTTGCACGGTAGGCGCTTTCTCCGGTCGAGGCTACCAGCGTGGCATGTTTTTCCAGATGCAGGCGGACGTTGCTTTTCAGAAATAACGGCTCTACCAGATAGTTTCCCGCCGGCACCAGCACGGTACCGCCACCGGCAGCCGCACATTCATCAATCGCCTTTTGAAAGGAAGAGGTATTCAGTGCAATTTGCAGGCGATGCCCCTCTGCACCATAACGGGTTACGTCGCAAACGCGATCGGGAAACGCCACTTTTTCAGCCGATTGTGCGCTCATGCCAGCCAGTGCGCAGGACGCCAACAGCGAGAACGCTATTCCTTTATGCATAATTACCCCATAAGTAAAACAATGTTTCATTTATCGACAATGTATCACTACCTTTACCCTAAAACGGCTGTAGCGATCACGATTTAGCTTGCGAAACAAGGTTTTGGAGATATGCCATTTTTTAGCGAGAGATAATTGGAAAATTGCACAACGGCGTAAAATGCGGCTCAGTGAGGTTGCAACAACAAAACAGCGGCCAATGACGTATTTGCCCTCAGGCCGCTGCTGGCAGCGGCCTGTAGAGTGAGGCCCGGGGGTGGGCCGAGTAAGAAAGCTAACGCACCTGCAACCTGAAGTATGGCGGGTATATCACGATATAGCGCGACCAATCGCTAATACATCATGACGATAGCCTGCGCCGTCGGTATTAAAATACGCCACCGATGCTTTCAATCGTTGGGCCTGTAATTCCAGCTCATTTACTGCGGCGACGGCCCGTTTCGCCAGAGCCGTATTCTGCTGGGTGATCGAATCAATTTGAACAATTGACTCATTGATATAACTGATGCCTTTACCCTGTTCACTGGTTGCCGTGGCAATCTCGGACACAATATCGGCAACATGTTGTACCGCATCAAGCACATCCTTGATGCTGCTGTCGGCCATTTTTATCTTCTCTGATCCACTATTAACGCGAGTAACCGACTCTTCTATCAGGCTCTTTATTTCTCCCGCCGCTTGTGAGCTGCGCAACGCCAGGCTCCGAACCTCTCCCGCGACGACCGCAAAGCCACGGCCTTGCTCACCGGCTCGCGCCGCTTCGACCGCTGCGTTCAGGGCAAGGATATTGGTTTGAAATGCAATGTTATTCACCACTTCAGTGATATTGGCTATCTTGTCGGAGCTTTCAGAAATCCCCCCCATGGTATCGTTCACTTCCCGCATCACTGCCCCGCCGCGGGAAGCGATCTCCAGCGCAGAACGGGCTAACTGGCGAGCTTGTTCCGTATTATCAGCATTTAATTTAACCGTAGAGGTAATTTCCTCCATACTGGCGGAGGTTTTTTCCAACGCAGCGGCTTGGCTCTCGGTATAAGATGACAAGTCGTTATTCCCGGCGCTCACTTCACCACTACTGGCATCAATCACTTCCGCGCCAGCACGGATATCCTCAATGACGGTAATCAACTGCTTCCGCATCATCTCCATTTCATGCAGTAAGCTGACATTATCACTGGGTAATGTCCTGACGGGATAAGATAAATCGCCTGCGGCAATACGTGCGGCGACCTCCGCTGCATAAGAGGGTTCTCCCCCTAAAATACGCAAGATACTGCGATTAATCCAATAGACCAATAATGAAAGCAGTACACTAATTAATATGAATACGATGCCATTTTGATAGAGTGAATGAATAAATGCCTCATTAATATCATCGATATAAAGCCCGGTGGTAATTATCCAATCCCAGGGTGCATAGAGTAAATTATAGGCCGTTTTAGGTAGAGCAACGGTAGAACCAGGTCGAGGAAACGCGTAAGAGGTATAACCGGACTGATTCTTTTTTGTAACCTCTACCATATCTTGATAAATAAAAACGCCATTAGCATCTTTAAGATCACCCCCCCTACCAATAAGCGCTTCATTAATCGGATGCATTAAAACCCGAGGCTGGGAATTAATGATGGTGAAGTACCCTGAATCACCATAACGTAAATCCTTTATTCCTTTCATGGCGCGTTGTTGCGCCTCTGCTAAAGAAATCGCACCGCTACTGGCTAACTCAGCATTGGTTTTGACAATCCCCAATGCTAACTGAGTCACATGCATTAACTCCATTTCTCTTAGTGATATTTGATCTTGTTTAATTTTTACCGATCCATAAATCAGGGTTCCGGCCAAACATAGCAAACTAATAATAAGTGGAAGCCAAAGCTTCCTGGCAAGAGATATTTTCATTCACTCAACACCTTTAATGAGATTATTTTATCAATTCTTATGCCATACTCACCAATTACGACACCATTGCTAATAAATTATTACGCACTCTTTTTAATAGCAGAGAAAATAGTTTTACTCATATATTTCCCATGAATAAATCCGGTTTACAAGCCATAGGGTATGGCACCACAAACATCAACAAGCAAACCACAATCACAATGTATCAAAGAGCAACATACTCTCCTTACACACCGTGCTTTAACAGTAGCATATCGTTAAGCTCGCATTCTCCCGGGGCGTGGTAAAACTGATGCCAACGTCACTGATTTACCAAAGATAAGCGCCTGCCACGGTTGAGCGAAAGCAGGTGTAAGCAACCACCTCGTGTAAAAATAGAGTACAGCATGGTAATCCGCCACGAGAGACAAGAGTCATAACGCGCATGAAGTAAACAGAATGCTATCAACAAGAAACCCCATGCAGTTGTCTATTCAGGCCGACAGACTCAACATACAGATTGATGAGGTATTGATTATACGAAAAAAGAAACTGAACGAATTATATAGCGTCAAGAATATGGCACTACACCCAAAATCACCGACAGGCGCCATACCTATCATACTTCACGTTGCAGGTGCATTGGCCTTATTGCATTACTCGGCCCATTCCTGTGCCGTGCCCTGACGAGCCAACGCGTTGCGTTGTTCAACACGCAACTGCAACTCGAATTATTTTGGGTATACAAGCTATATCGCAGACGCTTTTTAACTGGAAAAACGGCGGTTTCCATTCTTAACAACAGAATAGAAACCGCCATACACATCAATTATTTATAAACAATCTCACCTTTCGGTTCATAGTCTGCCGCCTGCAGTGGAGAATGTTTCTCGACATACTGGCGCAGCACTTCCGCATCCACAAAACCGGTATTGACGTAACTCGGCAGGTCACTCAGTTTCGGATAGCCGTCGCCGCCGGTGGCGTTAAAACTCAGCGTGGACATCCGGTAGACTTTATCCGCCTGCAACGGCTCGCCGTTGATCTTCACGTTCTTCACGCCAGTGCCGTCTGCTTCCAGACTCACGTTCAGGAACTGAGCATAACCGCCGGAATCGACCTTCTTGTTGGCGACGACCGCCAGATATTTCTCTACTTCACTGCCTTTCAGATCGGCATATACCAGCGTATTGCCGAACGGTTGCACCTTGAGTAACGTCTTATAGGTAATATCACCGGGCTCGATCGAATCCCGCACGCCGCCACCGCTCATGACCGCAAAATCCGCTTTAGCACGCTCCAGTTGAGCAGACAGCAATACCCGCGACAGGTTGGTTTGCACGAAACGAACCTTATTACGGTCGCCCTCCAGCCGCCCGTTGACGCTGCCCACTTTGACATCCAGCTGTGCCTTGCCTTTTTCCTGGAATGGCGTCAGCAGCTTCATCATGTCCGAATTCTGGCTGATTTCCTGGGTGTAGTACACGCGCTCGCTGGTGCCGTCGGCTTTCTCGACCTTCTTCTTCAGGTTGACGGGAATCAGTTGGTAATGCGTCAGCTTCAGCTCGCCATTGCGGAAAGTAAAATCGGCGCGGCCGACATATTTACCCCACTCATGCGCCTGCACAATCCAGGTGCCGTTCTGGCGATCCGGCGCGCAAGGGGTGCCGGGAACATAATTCACCTGTTTTTTATTCTCGCCGGCCATGCATACCGGGTCCTGAGAATGACCGCCAACAATCATATCGAGATATCCCGCAGGCAGGCTGCGCGCCATTTCTACATCACCTGGCGCGTTGGAGCCGTGATCGCCGTTATCGTAATGCCCCATATGGGTGGCTGCGATAATCACATCCGGCTTCTCTTTTTTACGTAGTTGCTCCACCACCTTTTTCGCCTCGTCGGCCGGCTTGCGGAACTCGATATCGTGGAAATACTCCGGATTGCCGATTTTAGCCGTGTCGTCGGTGGTTAAACCGACAACGGCAATCTTGATTCCCTGACGGTCAAACAGCGCGTAAGGCTTGAACAGCCGTTTTTTGGTGCTTTTCTGATAAATGTTGGCGGAAAGCAGCGGGAAGTGCGCCCACTTTTCCTGCTGACGCAATACCGTAAGCGGGTTATCGAATTCATGATTGCCGACGGACATCGCGTCATACCCCACCAGATTCATACCGCGGAAGTCCGGTTCTGCATCCTGCAAGTCTGATTCCGGCACCCCGGTATTGATATCCCCGCCCGACAACAGCAGCACACTGCCGCCCTTACCGACAACATCCTGACGAATTTGATCTACCAGCGTCTTTTGTGCTGCCAGACCATATTCGCCGTAATCGTTATGCCAGAAATGGCCGTGATGATCATTCGTGTGCAGAATCGTGATGTTGTAAGTCTTGTCTTTTTCCCATGCCAGCGCAGCGGGTGACGATAACGCCAGTGTTACTGCTATCAGACATGCCAGATTTTTGACAGAAAAATGCATAACCACTCCCCGTAATAAAAATCTCTTATAGAATTGTTACATTAAGCTAGCGAACAGGCGCACAAATTAACACAAATCGGAACAGGATAGTTGACGTCATACCGAACCTGAGACATTTCTCGCCATGACGTCGCAGCGCCGCTATCGTGCTGATTCCCCATCATCTAATAAGCCGTTGTAGTCATACCGTGGCGGGCGAATTGGAAGATATCTCTAAAAACAGAAATTGAATTAACCCTATAGATCAACGATAAAAGCAATAATTCAACTGAAAATATGTGTTACACTATTTAAATAGATGAAAAACATCATTTGTATCTCACTCTGCCCATCTTCCTGACGGTTTTCTGCGATTATTCGTTGAATCACGCCACCGATATACGGCCAGGGAACGGTTTGGGTCGGCAGAACACATAAGCATTCAGGGGCCATAACCTACTGACGGCTCAGGAATATCCGCTCATTCTCGTTACGCATGGCAAAGGAGTCGGAATGCATGATAATACCACCCCCTTAATCTCCACGATGGCCGTCGGTCTGGTATTGGCTTTTTTGCTGGGCATTCTGGCAAACCGGCTGCGTATTTCGCCATTGGTCGGATACCTGGTAGCCGGCGTGATGGTCGGGCCTTTTACGCCCGGTTTTGTCGCCGATACCCGACTAGCACCTGAAATTGCCGAGCTGGGCGTCATTTTGTTGATGTTTGGCGTTGGGTTGCATTTCTCACTACGGGATTTGATGGCGGTAAAATCCATCGCCATTCCCGGTGCGGTGGCGCAAATCATCATGGCAACGCTGCTGGGAACGGGATTGTCATCATTGCTGGGTTGGAGCCTGTCTGAGGGATTGGTATTTGGTTTGTGTCTGTCCACCGCCAGTACGGTCGTGTTGCTGCGCGCGCTGGAAGAACGTCAATTGATTGATAGCCAGCGCGGGCAAATCGCCATTGGCTGGCTGATTGTTGAAGACCTGGCGATGGTGCTGACGCTGGTACTGCTGCCGGCTTTCGCCGACATGTTGAAAACCGACACCGCCGATACCGGTAAATTGTTACAAGACCTGGCGATTACGCTGGGTAAAGTGGTGGCGTTCATCACCCTGATGGTGGTAGTCGGCCGTCGCGTGGTGCCGTGGGTATTGGCGAAAAGCGCCAGTACCGGCTCAAGAGAGTTATTTACGCTGGCGGTATTGGCGATGGCGCTCGGCATCGCCTTTGGGGCGGTTAAACTGTTTGATGTTTCGTTTGCGCTAGGCGCATTTTTCGCCGGTATGGTTTTGAACGAATCAGAGCTCAGCCAGCGCGCCGCACACGATACGCTACCGCTGCGCGATGCATTCGCCGTGTTGTTCTTCGTTTCCGTCGGGATGCTGTTCGACCCAATGATTTTGATGCGAGAACCGCTGGCCGTACTGGCGACCTTGCTGATTATCGTGGTGGGCAAATCGATGGCCGCCTTTTTGCTGGTACATCTGTTTGGCCATTCCCGACGTACAGCGCTGACTATTTCCGCCAGTCTGGCGCAGATTGGCGAGTTCGCCTTTATTTTGGCGGGCCTGGGCATTTCACTCGGTATGCTGTCGGAAAATGGCCGCAATCTGGTGTTGGCCGGCGCAATTTTGTCGATAATGCTCAACCCGCTGTTGTTTACGTTGCTGGAACGCTATCTCGCCAGGCATGAAACCATTGAAGAGCAAATCGTTGAAGAAGCGATCGAAGAAGAAAAGCAGATCCCTATCGACCTGTGCAACCATGTGTTGTTGGTCGGCTACGGGCGCGTAGGCAGTCTGATCGGTGCCCAACTGCATCAGGCCGGCGTCCCGATGGTAGTGATTGAAACTTCACGCGCACGTGTCGATACGCTACGGGAACAAGGAATTAAAACCGTACTGGGCAACGCGACCCGGCCCGATATCATGGATATAGCCCGCCTCGATTGCGCCAGTTGGCTGCTGCTGACCATACCCAACGGCTACGAAGCCGGGGAAATCGTCGCGGCGGCAAGAGCCCGGCGACCGGATTTGAAAATCATCGCCCGGGCGCACTATGACGATGAAGTGAGCTATATCACCGAGCATGGCGCCGACCACGTCGTCATGGGTGAGCGGGAAATCGCCGAAACCATGATAACCATGCTGGACGTGGATGAGATCGTCGCCGCCAAAGCCTGCCCAATCTAAAAAGCGCCTTGTCAGGCACCCCTCGGTGCCTGACGTTCCCTCACCGATATCGGTTTATTCCTGCTCATCGACCAGTTGCGCCAGCAGTGCAATATGCAACGGCGCGTCGTTCAGCGCGGGGATATACTCAAAAGACTCACCGCCGGCGTGCAGGAAGATCTCCCGATTCTGCTCTTTGATCTCTTCGAGCGTTTCCAGGCAATCGGCCGCGAAACCTGGGCAAATCACCTGAATTCGCTTAACGCCTTGTTTCGGCAATGCCTGCATCGTTTCATCGGTATAGGGCGTCAGCCAGGCCTCACGACCAAAACGGGACTGGAAGGTCATCATCACCTGTTCCGGCGGCAAGCCAAGCGCGGCAGTCAACGCCTTTGCCGTCGCGGCGCAGCGCTCGGGATAATCATCACCTTCATCGGCGTAGCGCTGCGGAATACCGTGGAATGAAATCACCAGCTTATCCGGCACGCCATGCTGCGCAAACGACTGTTCGACGCTGTGCTTCAACGCGGCGATATACGCTGGATGCTCGGCATAATCACGGATAAAACGAATACCCGGCACCTGACGCCGATGACTCAGCAATTTCGCCAGGCCATCCCACACCGCCGCGGAGGTGGAACAGGAATACTGCGGGTACATCGGCAATACCGTCACTGTGGTAACGCCCTGTGCCAACAGCGCATCCAGTGCGGACTGCAAACTCGGCGAACCGTAACTCATACCCAGTTCAACCGGGATATCCGGCAGGCTCGCGGCCAGTGCCTGTTGCTGTCGGCGGCTGTAAACCAGCAACGGTGAACCTTCCGCCATCCACACCGACTGATAAAGTTTCGCTACCCGCGGCGAACGGGTCGGCAAAATAATGCCATGCAGCAATGGGCACCAGAGTAACCGGGTCAAATCAACCACACGCCGGTCATGCAGGAATTCGGCCAGATAACGTTTCACGGCTTGCGGCGTCGGTGCATCCGGCGTCCCCAGATTCACCATCAACACACCGCGTTTTTCTTTTTTCATCAACGTTTTCCTTTACTGCCGCTTCGGCATCATCGTTTAGACAGGAACGGAATAGCATTGTAGCGGAAACATCGCGATGAAAAACCGCCAGGCAGCGTGGTTAAAGACGATATCAGCAATTGTCGGGAACGATATAACGGAGGGAAAACAGCGGGAGGATACGGTAAGAAGCGCCGCCAGTCATGGCAGCGCCTGCGAAAAACGGGATTAGCCGAGAATACGCGCCAGCTCGCTGCTGACCTCATTGACCGGGCGAGTACCGTCAATCTTGTGGTAACGGGTATGGTTAGCCGCCGCTTCCTGCTGATAGTAATTGACCAGCGGCGCAGTCTGCTGATGGTATTCCACCAGACGTTTGCGTACGGTGTCTTCCTGATCATCTTTACGGATAGTCAGATCATCACCGGTCACGTCGTCTTTCCCTTCCACTTTGGGCGGATTGAACGTTACGTGGTATACACGGCCGGAAGCCGCATGTACGCGACGGCCGATGATACGTTCAACGATCAGCTCATCGGGAACGTCAAACTCAATGACGTGATCGACAGTAATACCGGCGTCTTTCATCGCGTCAGCCTGAGGAATGGTACGCGGGAAACCATCCAGCAAGAAACCGTTGCGGCAGTCATCCTGTGCGATGCGCTCTTTAACCAGGGCAATCACCAGTTCGTCTGTCACCAGTTTACCCGCATCCATGATTTCTTTTGCCTGCTTGCCCAGTTCGCTACCGGCTTTTACCGCCGCACGCAGCATATCGCCGGTGGAAATCTGCGGAATGCCATACTTCTCCATGATGAACTGAGCCTGAGTACCTTTGCCTGCGCCTGGAGCGCCCAGCAGAATAATACGCATTGCGTAATTCCCCTTGCTATGTAGTTTTTTTAAAAAAAATTTGAAAAACGCTAAACCATACCATTCCGGAGGCGCTTCCTCAAGGAACGGGCTCGCTTCAGCGGGCGCGGCAAAACTGAAATTCGTGATGGCGCATGACTTTTCAGCCAGTTCTGAGAGTGTAGACGACGAAACATCAGACGGGAAATCGTCTCAACATTCAGAATTACGAGAGAGAAAACAGAGTTACGAGAGAGAAAAACGCCCCGAAAAACCGGGGCGTTTGTCATTACCGCAAAATACGTCAGGCGGTCAGCAGTTGGTTCATCCGACGGATAAACTGGTTAGGGTCCTCTAGCGTACCGCGTTCGGCAAACAACGCTTGCTCCAGCAGCAACTCCACCCATTCGCCGAATTGCGTTTCATCCTGCGTATCGGCGGCACGCTTCACCAGCGCATGTTCCGGATTCAGCTCAAAGATGTACTTCACTTCCGGCGCCTGTTGGCCGGCAGCGGCGAACAGCTTCGCCATCTGAGTGCTCATGTCGTTGGCATCAGTGGTCACAATTGCCGGAGTATCAGTCAAGCGGTGAGTCAAGCGAACCTCTTTGACGCGCTCGCCCAACAGCGTCTTAACACGCTCGACAAACGGCTCCAGCGCCTTCTCCGCTTCTTTCTGCGACTCGTTGGCGTCATCCGCCAGTTTATCCAGCGACTCATCCGCCTTGCTGACCGACTGTAGGGACTTACCGTCAAACTCGGTCAGGTAGCTCATCATCCACTCGTCGATACGATCGGAGAGCAGCAAGACTTCAATGCCTTTCTTGCGGAACAGTTCCAGATGCGGGCTGTTCTTGGCGGCGGCGTAGCTGTCGGCGGTGATGTAGTAGATCTTGTCCTGGCCTTCCACCATACGGCTGATGTAGTCATCCAGCGACACGGTTTGTGCATCGCTGTCGGTGTGCGTGGAGGCAAAGCGCAACAGTTTGGCGACGGTTTCGCGATTGCTGCTGTCTTCCGCCGGGCCTTCTTTCAGCGCCAGACCGAACTGACTCCAGAATGTCTGGTATTTTTCGCTGTCGTCTTTGGCCAGTTTTTCCAGCATTTGCAGTACGCGCTTGGTCAACGCGGTGCGCAGGCTCTGCGTCACGCGGTTATCCTGCAAAATTTCGCGGGATACGTTGAGCGGCAGGTCGTTTGAATCGATCAAGCCACGCACAAAACGCAGATAAGTCGGCATGAACTGCTCAGCGTCGTCCATAATGAACACGCGCTGTACATACAGTTTCAGGCCGTGTTTATGGTCACGGTTCCACATATCCCAGGGCGCGGCGGCGGGAATATATAACAGGCTGGTGTATTCCTGTTTCCCTTCCACCCGGTTGTGGCTCCAGCTTAACGGCTCGGTAAAGTCATGGGCGATGTGCTTATAGAACTCGTTGTACTCATCATCGCTGATTTCGGATTTGTTGCGGGTCCACAGTGCCTGAGCCTTGTTGATTTTCTCCCAGGTGACCGTTTCTTCACCGCCCTCTTCCTCACTTTCCGTGCGGGATTCAATTTCTACCGGCAGAGCGATATGGTCGGAATATTTGCTGATGACTGAGCGTACGCGCCAGTTGTCGAGAAACTCATCTTCACCTTCACGCAGGTGCAAGGTGATTTCCGTACCACGCCCTGGTTTAGCGATATCGGCGATGGTGTATTCGCCTTCGCCGGCAGACTCCCAGAACACGCCCAGCTCAGCGTCAGCCCCCGCCACACGGGTTTTCACCGTCACCTTATCAGCAACGATAAACGCGGAGTAGAAACCCACCCCGAACTGGCCGATCAACTGGCTGTCTTTCGCCTGATCGGAACCGAGAGATTCCAGAAACGCCTTGGTGCCGGATTTGGCGATCGTCCCCAAATTGTCGACAACGTCATCGCGGCTCATACCGATACCGTTATCGCTAATAGTGAGCGTGCGCTTTTCCTTATCGATCGATACGCGAACGCGTAATTCGCCATCGCCTTCATACAGTTCCGGCGCCGACAACGCGCGGAAACGCAGTTTATCCGCAGCATCGGACGCGTTGGAGATCAATTCACGCAGGAACACTTCTTTATTGGAATACAGCGAATGAATCATCAGGTGCAGCAGTTGCTTCACTTCTGACTGGAAGCCGCGGGTCTCTTGGCCTTTCATACTCATTATTACTTCCCTCAATACGTATTTATTCAGTCTGATTCAACGGAGGATGAGCAACAGATGGGGATTAACCGTCAAGGTTTCAAGGGGGAATTTGCAATTGGCGATACTGAAAGCGTTCGAAATATCAGTAATAAGAATACGGGCCGCCGATTGACGGCCGTAGAGATTGACGACGGTAAAAATCAGAACCGGATAGGATGACGCCCGGCCAGCGAGTGGGACAACGTCGTGCCGTCCACCATTTCCAGCTCACCGCCTACCGGCACACCGTGAGCGATACGGCTGGCCATGACGCCGTGTTCGGCGCACAGCTCGGCGATGTAGTTCGCCGTTGCATCGCCTTCCACCGTCGGGTTGGTGGCCAGAATCACTTCACTGATGGTTTCCGTCGCCAGACGTTCTTCCAGCCGATCCAACCCGATGTCGCCGGGGCCGATGCCATCCAGCGGCGACAGATGCCCCATCAACACAAAATAGCGGCCGGCAAACTGCCCGGTCTGCTCGATGGCGTGGATATCCGCCGGGCTTTCCACCACGCAGATCTGACCGTTTTGCTGACGGCGCGGGTTCGCACAAATGCTACAAACGTCCTGCTCGGTAAACGTCCGGCAGTCGGCACAATGACCGATCTCGGACATGGCACGCGTCAGCGCCTGCGCCAGACGCATACCGCCGCTGCGATCGCGCTGCAGCAGATGAAATGCCATACGTTGCGCCGATTTCGGCCCCACGCCGGGCAAACAGCGCAGCGCCTCCATCAGCGATTCAAGAAGCGGGCTGGTTTGCATCAGAACGGCATCTTAAAGCCGGGCGGCAGCGGAATACCACTGGAAACCGACGCCATTTTTTCCTGCTGGACTTCAGCGATACGACGAGCGGCATCATTGAAGGCGGCTGCAATCAAGTCTTCCAGCATCTCTTTGTCGTCTTCCATCAGACTGGGGTCAATTTCAACACGACGACAGTTGTGAGCGCCATTGATGGTCACCTTCACCAGCCCGGCGCCAGATTCCCCGGTCACTTCCAGAGTGGCCATCTCTTCCTGCGCTTTCTGCATTTTTTCCTGCATCTGCTGCGCTTGCTTCATCAGATTGCCTAAACCGCCTTTACCAAACATATCGTTCTCTCTACCACTTTCGGGCTGCCAATCGGCAGCGGGGTTAAACGGGGCGGATACTCTCTTCGTCCAGTTCCGCGTCAAAGAAACGCCGCAGCGTTTGAATATTACTATCCGCCATGATGGACTGACGCGCCTGCGCCAGCTTCTCTTCATAAATGGCCTGACGCCACTCCAACGGCGTACGCACTGCTGAAGCGTCGTCTTCAATAATCGTCAGGCTAACCGTACGGCCATAATGCGCCGACAACGCCTCCGACAACGTTTTTTGCGCTGCCGTCGAATTCAGATGACGCTGGGAAGAACGCAGATGCAAATGAATCACGCCCTCCTCCGGCATCTCTTTAAATGCATTAAGCGCCAATTGCTGTACCAGTTTCGGCAACGTCAGGCGATTGATTTCCGCCGCCCAGGCATCGCGATCCATGGCTTCAACCGCCAGTCGCGCCGCCAGCTCCGGCGTTTTTTCATATTCCAGCGCCGAACGCAGCGCTTTAGGCGTGGTCACCGGCGCCGTTTCCACCGGCTCGGCTTTCTTCTGCGCCCGCCAGCGATACGCTTCCTGCTTTTTCTGCTCTTCCTGCGCCACGGCTTTCGCCGCCATTTGCTGCTGACCACGCTCGCTCACCGAAGCCAACCGCTCCAGCGCCGAGTTTACCGGCCGCGTTTTTCCTGACGCTGCCGGTTCAGCCTTTTTTGTGGGGGTATTCCCCTGCCGATTCAACAACTGGCTACGCGCCTGCAACAACTGCGCGGTTGCATCCGGCAAATTGTTTTCCGGGGCTGGCGGCGCAGGTGGCTCACTGCCTGTTGCCGGCGCACGGTTGACCACGGGTTCGCCGCCGGATAATACGGCAGGCGTCGCACTGGCGGTCCGGGCAGATGACGGCGCACGCGCCGATTCAGCGGCTAACGGCGTACCCGTCGCAGGCGCAGTCAATGGCGCGCTAGCCGGGACCGGCTCGGCAATCGTCTGGCTGGGATGAAACGCCAGCGCCCGTAACAGCGCCATTTCCACACCCATACGGCGATCCGGCGCGTAAGGCAGTTCCTTACGTCCTACCAACAACGTTTGATAATAGAGTTGTACCTCGGCAGGCGGGATCACCCGCGCCAGCTCGCGCAGCCGTGGAGCAACCTGCTGGTATTCGTCTCCCAAAGCGGAAGGCAACAACTGTAACATGGCAATTCGGTGCAACAGCGTCAGGGTTTCCACCAACAACGCTTCCCAATCAACACCACGCGCCGCGGCCTGCCCCAGCAGCGCCATTACGCCGGCACCGTCGCCTTTTACCAGCGCTTCGATCAACGCCAGCGGCTGTTCATCGTCCAGTGTGCCCAGCATCTGGCTGACGGCGGCGGCAGTGACCTGCCCTTGCCCCATGGCAATCGCCTGATCGGTCAGGCTCAGCGCATCACGCAGGCTTCCATCGGCGGCGCGAGCCAGCAATTGCAACGCACGCGGTTCCGCAGCCAGTTGTTCCTGCTCCAGCACTTGTTGCAGATGCTGACGAATCTGCTCGGCATCAAGCGCTTTGAGATGAAACTGCAAACAGCGGGACAGAATCGTCACCGGCAGCTTTTGCGGATCCGTAGTCGCCAGCAGAAATTTTACGTGCGGCGGCGGCTCTTCCAGCGTTTTCAGCAACGCGTTGAAGCTGTGACGGGAGAGCATGTGCACTTCGTCGATCAGGTAAACCTTGAAGCGGCCGCGGGCCGGCGCGTATTGCACGTTATCCAGCAGATCGCGGGTATCTTCCACTTTAGTACGGGATGCGGCGTCAATCTCGATCAGATCGACAAAGCGCCCTTGCTCGATTTCCCGGCAAGTGTCGCACTGGCCGCAAGGCGTCGCCGTCACTCCCGTTTCGCAATTCAGCCCTTTTGCCAGCAAACGGGCGATCGTCGTCTTACCTACGCCCCGAGTACCGGAAAACAGATAGGCATGATGGATGCGGCCTAACGAAAGACCATTGGCTAACGCCGTCAGGACATGTTCCTGACCGACCACATCAGCAAAGGTTTGGGGACGCCACTTACGGGCAAGAACCTGATAGCTCATCAATACCGCAGCAGTTGAGTTATTGAGGAGGTGATGCTAACACAGTCTCGCCGCCATCGGCGAGACTGCCGTCATCAATGGCCGGGGAAATCGACCAGGCTGTAGCAGGTGATGCCCATGTTTTCAAGGCGCTGCTGTCCACCCAGGTCGAAGAGATTGATGATGAAAGCGGCGTCGGAGACCTGACCGCCGAGGCGGCGAATCAGCTTAACGGTGGCTTCAATCGTGCCGCCCGTCGCCAACAGATCGTCTACCACCAGTACATGGTCGGCGGCGGAAATGGAATCGGCATGAATTTCCAGCGTATCACTGCCGTATTCCAGTTCGTAGCTTTCGCTCAACGTCGCGCGCGGCAGTTTACCCGGCTTACGCACCGGAACAAATCCGACGCCCAGCGCCAGCGCCACCGGTGCGCCAAACAGGAAACCACGCGCTTCGGTACCGACGACTTTGGTAATGCCGGTGCCCTGATAGCGTTTAACCAGCATGTCGATGCTCGCCGAATAGGCCTGCGGATCCTCCAGCAGGCTGGTCACATCACGAAACAGTATGCCCGGTTTCGGATAATCCGGAATACTCTTGATACTGTTTTTAATCAATTCTGGCTGCTGAGTTGCGGTCATAATGTTGTGCCTGATAAAACCTTATATTCACTGAACACCGCCACGCTTTTTCACCCTGTCGCCCAGGGGCATTAACGATAAAATACGGCGGCGGCTCGCGCACGAAAACGCTCAAATCTAGTCAAACTGATTGGCAAATGCAACCGGCCTACGTCGATCTGCGCATTTTTATCGCAGGCTATTGTTTGGGATCAATAACCGGTAAACGCAGCATAAACGTCAGCAACGCCGCCAAAATCACCAGCAGCAATCCCCTGACCCAATTGATCTCCACCAGCCATAGCGACACCGCAAAAGTTGCGATAATCACCAGCACCGCTTTGGTTTTGACGCCCGGCGGCAGGGCCCGGTGTTGTTGCCAATGGCGCAAATACCCGCCGAACCAGGAACGATACAATAACCAGTAGTGAAAACGCGGCGATGATCGGGCAAAGCACCAGGCTGCCAGCAACAAAAACGGCGTAGTCGGCAGTAACGGCAAGACTACGCCTAGCGCCGCCAGCACCACCGCCAGCCACCCTATGATTATCAGCACGACTCGATACATCTCACCTCCGATTCTTCCCACACTGATCTATTCCCGGAGGTTCTCCAGCCGGGCTGCGGTTGTGCCAATCGCAATCCACAGGAATCGTTGTATCATAACGTCACGTTAACTCAACACATCGCCGTACATGTTTGAACATTCCATCCTCGACCCGATTCACGCTTTTCTTCACGCCACAACGCCGGACGAGTGGATCGCCGAAGCACGTAAACCGGAAAACCTGCCTACGTTATTGCGCGATCACCTACTGTGCGAACTGAAAGCCGCCCAGAGCGCCTTGTTTTTGCTCCGGCGTTATGCGGTGGATCAGGATATTCGGCATCAGTTGCAGGATTGGATTGCACCGTATGAAAATTTTGCTTATCGGGACATCGGGGATAGGCAAACGCTGACGGCAAACGGATTGATTTCCCGGCAGATCACCGCACGTTCCGGCTGCCGTTACAGTCAGGATATGATCGATAAGATGGTGCTGCTGATCCGTGAAGAACTGCACCATTTCTATCAGGTGCTGGAGATGATGGAGCACAAAGGCATTGCTTATCAGAATATCCCGGCCAGCCGTTACGCCCGGGGTATGACGCAGCACATGAAAACGCATGAGCCGGATGCGCTGGTGGACAAACTCATCATCGGCGCTTTTATCGAAGCACGTTCCTGCGAGCGTTTCGCCAGGCTGGCTCCCCACCTGGAAGAGGATCTGTGCAAGTTCTATATATCACTGTTACGCTCTGAAGCACGCCACTATCAGGATTATCTGGCGCTGGCGGAACAGATTGCCGGTAAAGACATCACCGCACGCATTGCATTTTTTGCGCACACGGAAGCACAACTGATTACCAGTCCGGACCACGATTTCAAATTCCACAGCGGCAAACCGGCGCTCAATACGCACTGACCCGGCCCGATATTCCACCAGCCGCGATTTACGGATACCGCGGTCGACCGACGGAGGACACGCCATGGACACACAGGCACTGTTGACGGCGCTGGCGCGTCAGATTGATACGCTGGCACGAGAGATCGAGCCGGTCGCCGCACGGCAGGCACCCCGATCACGTTTTGATCGCCAGTTGTTTAGCTGTTATGGCACCCGGCTGGGCGATTATCTCGACGAGATTCGTCATAACCACCAGTACCTGCAACAATATGTACAGGAACAACGTCTGGATCGGGTGGCGTTCATGGCGGAGAGATTGCTGACGCAAATGACGGCGCTACAGCGGGAACTGGCGACTCAACCGTTGCGGGCACAGGAGCCTGCAACGCCGGCACCTCAGGATCGATACCAGAAACTGGCGGAATATCAGGGCTATGAGCGTCGGCTGTTAGCCATGATTCAGGACAGGGAAAGCCTGCTGGCAACGCAAAACCAGCTCAGCGAACAGCAACGTCTTCAACGCGAGCTGGCGGCGCTGGAAGGCCGCCTGGCGCGTTGCCGTCAGGCACTGACGAAACTGGAGCGGCAAATTGAACGTCAGGAACAGGGATATTGACCTTGATGTCCCTCGTTCACTATTTTTTCTGCTATGTTTTAGAAAAAACAGCACAGGATTGGAGCGAGATAGAAAATCATGCCGCTGGAAAATGAAACGCCGGACGTCAAACTGGCGGTCGATCTCATCATGCTGCTGGAAGAGAACCAGATAGCACCGGAAGTTGTACTGGCGGCGCTGGAAATCGTACGTCGGGACTACCAGTTAAAGGCCGATACACACGCCCAACACACCACGTCGGCCTGACGCCGGAGCTGTTTTCCCTCCGGCGACACGCTTATGACCGACATTTCTCCTGCGACACCACGACGTTAATTATCGGGCCTCCCCCTCATTGAGCGGCGGGGTCAGCACACGGGAGATTTCCTGCACTTCTTTGCCCTGCGTGTTATGCAGGTAAACTTCCAACTGATTGAAAGCAATATTGATATTATTTTCGCGACACAGCCTGTCGATAGTCCGGTTCAATTCATCCACGGTATAACTACGGTCACGCAGTTCGCGCACATACAAACGCAGCTCATGTTCCAGCGCACTCGCACCAAACGACAGGAAAAAGACCTGCGGTTCCGGATCCGTCATCACTCGCGGGTTGTCACGCGCCGCCTGCAGCAAAATCTCTTTCACTTTATCCAGATCGGAACCGTAAGCGACACCGATACGGATCAGCACGCGCGTGATGGTATCCGACAACGACCAGTTGATCAGTCGTTCAGTCACAAACGCCTTGTTGGGAATGATCACTTCCTTGCGGTCAAAATCGGTAATCGTGGTGGCGCGAATACGGATCTTGCTGACTGAACCAGAAAACGTACCGATGGTAATGGTATCGCCGATGCGCACCGGTCGTTCGAACAGGATAATCAGGCCCGACACAAAGTTGGCGAAAATCTCCTGTAAACCAAACCCCAGACCTACGGATAGCGCCGCCACCAGCCATTGCAGCTTGTCCCAGGATACCCCCAGCGAACCGAGTGACGTCACCGCACCGACGGCGGTAATCAAATAGGTCAGCACCGTTGTGATGGCATAAGACGTTCCCTGCCGCAGTTGCAAACGCGAGAGCACCAGCACTTCCAGCAAGCCCGGCAGGTTACGGGTCATCACATACGCCACGCCGCCAATCACCAGCGCGACCAGCAAGTTACCGAGCGTGACCGGTTGCAATACCGTGCCGCCGGCATTCGCCGTGCTGTAATGCCATAGGGTTATACTGTCCAGATAAGAGAAGACGGTCACCAGATCGGCCCAAATCCAGTAAAACGCACCGGAAAATGCCAGAAACAACACCATCGTGGTCAGGCGTAGAGATTGCTGGCTGATCTGCTCCAATGCCAGCGGCGCTTCCGGAACGGGTTCGCTCCCTTCAGCGCCTTCCTTGACCAGATTCTGACGGCGCGCCACCGCGCGACGATATGCCAGGCGACGAGCGGCAACGCTTAACCCACGAATCGTGGCGAAATAAACGATATTCCAGACGATCAACAGGTAAAGACTGTCAATCCAACGACTGGCCAGCCTAAGCGTGGTATAGAAAAAACCGTTCAGCATCAGTCCGATGAGAAACAGCGGCATGGCCGCCATCATCGTCACCACAATCAGTTGCACGGTATGGCGCTCTTTTTCCCGCCAGCAATCACGGCATACCGGAAAGACCAAAATGGTCAGCAGCAGCAGGTTACAGACGACGATCATCTGCCCAATGACGTCATCCACCAGGTATAGCGGCGCTTTCTCTCCTACCACCGACCAGAACATCAACGGCAGCAACGCGCCGCCGAGTCGCACCGTCTGACGCCGGTAATGCGCACAACGGGAAGCCGGAATATTGAAGTGGCGCTCGCTCAAGCTACCCGGCTTAAGGCTGAACCAGGCTGTGGCGAAGACCATCCAGAACAGTGCCAGATGCTCGCTCAGCAGCCAGGCGAAGCCACTCATCTGGCTATCGGTTCGTTTCAGCCATACCCCCAGCGAGAGGATGACCAGCACCCCCGGCAAGGTGCGCAGAATCAACAACAAAATGGCTTTTGGCGTATGTAACTGGCTGTCGCGTTTCAGTTGCCCCACATCACCCGCCAGTTTCCCCATATAGGCATCAATACTTTTGCGTCGCCACCAAAGCAGACCGACCAACACCAATGCCGGGATAACCAACAGCAGTGAATCCATCAACCCCTGACGTAACTGTACCCCTTTAAGATTGAAACGCAGGTTTTTTACCTGCTGTTTCAGCGCCGACGGCAGATCTTTAATCCAGCTCCAATCCATGGGTTTATTACTGCTGACCCAGAAAATTTGCTGAGTCAGGGTACGTTGCAGCGAATTATTAACGCTCACCAACTGCTGGCGGCTGATTTGCAGATTAATCGCCAGCATCAGTTGATTGCCGAGTTGCTTATTGAGCTGATCGAGCAATTCGCGGCGCATGTCCAGAATCTGTCCCAACGCATCCGTCACCTCGGCATCGACGGTGGCGTTGCTATGCTGAACCAATTGCTGGATATATTCATCGCCACGGAACAGCACATCGCGTTGCTGGTTTATATCAAACTGCTCCAGACGCAGATCGGCTATCTGGGTACTGATATCGCTCATCGCATCGGCTGACGGCAGATTTTGCTGTTGCTGATACAGAATGCGCGACAATAACAAACTGCCTTTTAGTACCGTAACCTGTTCTTTCAGGTTACGTTCCGACTGTGTGGCCCGATCCAACCAGTTTTTAACCTGAATGCTCTCCTGAACCAGCGTATTGCCCGCTTCGGTCGCTTTGATCAACCGCTGGCTGAGTTGACGATTCGTCTCCATTTCCGCCTTCACCAGCGGGTTTTCCTGAATACGTTGTAACTCATCCGAATTCTGCGCTTCCTTGGCGGTTTTTTCCGACAAATTAAGGCGTTTATTGTTAATAACCCCTTGCAGCGTCTGCACCATATGTTCCAGTTGACCGATCTGCGCGGCGGTGTAATCCCGCTGTTTTTGCAGCAAATCCTGCATGGTGGTATTCACTTCCAAACTTTTACGCTGCTGCTCCATCTGCAAACCGACCAGCGCCTGCTCCGCCTGCAGCAAAACCTGCTGGCTCGGCCGCAGCGGCTCCTGTGACGGGTCAAGCCCACTGAGCTGAGTACGTAACTGCTGGCTGCGCTGCGACGCTGCGTATAATGCGCTCTGCACCCGCTCCGGCTGGGTTTGCAGCGAGATCAACTGGCTATTGTAGGTGGATAAATTTTCCTGTGCAGACTGCAAGTCATCCAGTGTTTGATTCAGGCGCGCTTCCAACTGCTTGAGCGACAACGATTCCAGCGATTGCTGAGATACCGGCACCGCGCCGCCCAGCGATATCAGGTCTTCATTTACCTGTTTGAGTTTGGCGGGGGCTTGTGCCGCCTGCTGCTTCAATTGACTGGTTTCCTGCCGTACGCGATCAACGGAATCCAGAACATCCAGCGTCTGGGTTAAGTCCTGCTGGGTGAGTTTATCCACCGAGGTCAGGCTCTTTTGCTTATTGAGCGTATCAAGGCGATTCTGGATCTCAGTACGGGTCGGCGCATCATTGCCCGCGGCAAATGCGGGCCACAACGGCGTCATGACGAGCGCCACTATCCAGACACACGGCAAGCTGCGGCGAATGCCGTGTTCCATCAAGAAACGGGTATAAAGAAATAAACGGAAAAGAACGGCAAATAAATCAGAAAGGGCAAAACGGCGGTTCATGATGCATCATCGGTTTTATAGAGATGGCGCAGTCTACCACGTCTACCGGGATGCAAGGTATGTCAGGCTGGATTTCTGGTCGTCATTTCCGTCGCGCGGATAAGCCTGCCGGCATCGGTATAGCCATGACAACGCGGATAGCGGTGGCAAGCGCTCAGGCCGCTGAATTCCCCGTCAGGCGTAAAGCCGGGCTGGTGCGCAACATATCGATCAGCCCGTCGATCAGATACGGCGCTTCACTTTTCAGATCAAAGCTTTCCGGCAAAAACAGCCAGTTTTCCATAATACCCGAAAGGTAAGCGCGCATTGCCACCGCAGCACGTCGGGGATTAATGTTTGACGGCAGCATCCCCTGCCGGATGCAGTTCATCAAAGAGATCTCTATTTTAACGTAGCAGTCGAAATACAGGTCTTTGCGGGCATTGAATGTCGGCAGCAACTCGCCGACAAACTCACATTTATGGAAGATTATCTCCATCATTGAGCGCCACTCGGCATCGGACTCGGTCAATCTCAGCATATAAATCAGCAACTCTCTGAGCACATGCAGTGGATCATCAGGAAATTTTGCCTGATACTCAGTTTCGAAATCAGAAATCTTAGCTTCTGATCGCGCCCATATCTCATCAAACAGTTCAGCTTTGTTTTTAAAGTGCCAGTAAATAGCACCACGAGTCACGCCAGCGGCAGTCGCAATATCGGACAATGAAGTCGAAGAAACGCCATGTTCAGAAAACAAACGCATCGCTGCGTCCATAATCTGAAGTTTGGTCTCATGTGCCTGTTGTTTGGTTTTTCGTGCCATAGCGCTGACTTTCAGGAGAAGCGAGATTTACATACATTCACGTATGTATGTAACATAGCACGAACCTAAATTTATCGCAGCAATGGGTTTAAAAGCTTGTGATCCATTGGTCAATTAAAAATCGGATACTTGGGGTTTATCTATGAATAAAAACAGAAGGCTTACGCCTCTGGCGACAATGCTGATGCTTTCTGGCGGCCTCGTACTCGCGGGATGTGACAACCAGTCATCTCAGGGTGCAGCCCATCAGGGAGGCGCACCCGAAGTCGGCATCGTTACCATAAAATCACAAACTCTGAATATCATCACTGAACTACCGGGACGCACAAGCGCCTATCGCATCGCCGAAGTTCGCCCTCAGGTGAATGGTATTATTCTCAAACGTAACTTTGTAGAAGGCAGCGACGTTAAAGTCGGCACCTCGTTGTACCAGATAGACCCGGCCACTTACCAGGCTCAGTACAACAATGCCAAGGCTGCGCTGGCGCAGGCTCAGGCCAATGCTGAAATCGCACAACTGACCGTGAACCGCTATAAGCCACTGTTAGGCACTAACTATGTCAGCAAGCAGGACTACGATCAGGCCGTAGCCACGGCGCGCCAGACTGAAGCAGCGGTTGCCGCCGCCAAAGCCAGTCTGGACAGCGCCCAAATCAACCTGAATTACACTCGCGTCACGGCTCCGATTACCGGTCGGGTAGGAAAATCGACCGTAACGGAAGGCGCTCTGGTATCGAATGCGCAGGCGACGGCGCTGACGACAATCCAGCAGTTAGACCCAATCTATGTCGATGTCACGCAGTCCACCAACGATTTCCTGCGTCTGAAAAAGGAACTGGAAAGCGGCACCCTGCAACAGACCAACGGCAAAGCCAATGTTCAGTTAACGTTGGACAACGGCACGCGCTACAACCAAACCGGCTCGTTGGAATTCTCTGACGTTACGGTTGACGAGACCACCGGGTCCATTACGTTGCGCGCCATATTCCCCAATCCGGATCACAACCTGTTGCCGGGGATGTTCGTTCGCGCGCAAATGGATTCCGGCGTAAATCCGAATGCGATCCTGGTACCTCAACAGGGCGTAATTCGCACACCGCGTGGCGATGCCACCGTCATGGTGGTTGGCGAGGGTGACAAAGTGGAAGTCCATCCGGTGACCACCAGCCAGGCACTCGGCGACAAATGGCTGGTAACCTCAGGCGTCAAGCCTGGTGATCGCATCATCGTGACAGGCCTGCAGAAAATCAGACCGGGTATGCAGGTAAAAGCGCAGGAAGTGACCGCAGGTAATGCGCAGCAGCAACCGCAGTCTCAACCCGCTAAGTCTTAACAGGAGCCGGTAATCCATGGCCAAGTTTTTCATAGATCGCCCGATTTTTGCCTGGGTCATCGCCATTATGGTGATGCTCACCGGGACACTGGCAATCCTGAAGTTGCCTATTGCACAGTACCCGACAATTGCTCCGCCGGCGGTGCAGATCACTGCAAACTACCCGGGTGCGGATGCGAAAACCCTGCAAGATACCGTCACGCAGGTGATTGAGCAGAACATGAACGGGATCGACAAATTACTGTATATGTCTTCTAACAGTGACTCGTCCGGTACCGTTCAGATCACGCTGACATTTGATGCCGACGCCAACCCGGACATCGCTCAGGTACAGGTGCAGAACAAACTGCAACTGGCGATGCCGTTACTGCCGCAAGAAGTGCAGCAGCAAGGCGTTAGCGTGCAAAAATCCAGCAGTAGCTTCCTGATGGTGTTAGGTTTTGTCAGTGATGACGACAACATGACCCAGCAGGATATCTCCGATTTTGTCGGCGCCAGCATCAAAGACCCAATCAGCCGTGTACGCGGTGTGGGCGACACCCAGTTGTTTGGTGCCCAGTACGCCATGCGTATCTGGTTGGATCCGGACAAACTGAACAATTACCAACTTACGACCAGCGATGTAGTTTCCGCGATTCAGGTGCAGAATAACCAGATCGCCGCCGGCCAGTTAGGCGGTACGCCGCCGGTTCCAGGCCAGAAACTGAATGCATCGATTATCGCGCAAACCCGACTGAATTCACCGGAGCAGTTCGGCAAAATTCTGCTGAAAGTCAATCAGGATGGTTCGCAGGTCCGCCTGAATAACGTTGCCCGCATTGAGCTTGGCGGCGAAAGCTACAGCGTTGTGGCTCGTTTTAATGGCCGTCCTGCCGCGGGGCTGGGGATTAAGCTTGCCACTGGCGCCAACGCGCTGGATACCGCGTCGGCGGTAAAAGCGGAAATCGTTAAGTTGCAGTCGACTTTCCCTGCTGGTCTGAAAGTGGTTTATCCGTATGACACCACACCGTTCGTAAAAATCTCTATTTACGAAGTGGTGAAAACCCTGCTTGAAGCCATCGTGCTGGTGTTCGTGGTGATGTATCTGTTCTTGCAGAACTTCCGCGCGACACTGATTCCCACCATCGCCGTACCGGTAGTGTTATTGGGAACATTCGCGATTCTCTCCGCCTTCGGCTATTCGATTAACACCTTGACGATGTTCGCCATGGTGCTCGCGATCGGCCTATTGGTGGATGACGCCATCGTCGTCGTGGAAAACGTAGAACGTGTCATGGCGGAAGAGGGGCTCTCGCCCAAAGAAGCCACGCGCAAATCGATGGGGCAAATTCAGGGTGCGCTGGTTGGTATTGCACTGGTGTTGTCTGCCGTATTCATACCTATGGCGTTTTCAGGGGGCTCAACCGGGGCTATCTATCGCCAGTTCTCGATTACCATCGTTTCCGCCATGGTGTTGTCGGTACTGGTTGCAATGATCCTGACACCAGCACTGTGTGCAACCATCCTGAAACCCCTCGCCAACCACGGCGAGAAAAAAGGCTTCTTCGGTTGGTTCAACCGCCTTTTTGACAAGAGTACCCATCACTACACCAACAGTGTCGCCAATATCCTGCGTAGCACTGGCCGCTATGTCTTTTTGTACCTGGTTATTGTGGCTGGTTTAGGTCTGCTGTTTACCCGCATCCCCAGTTCTTTCCTGCCGCAGGAAGATCAGGGCGTATTACTGACGATGGTACAGTTGCCGGTAGGCGCCACTCAGGAAAGTACGCAGAAAGTGCTGGATCAGGTGAATGACTACTATCTGAACAGCGAAAAAGACAACGTAAAATCCGTCTTTACCGTTAACGGCTTCGGTTTTGCCGGCCGCGGTCAGAACATGGGTATCGCTTTCGCCAGTCTGAAAGATTGGGATGAACGTTCCGGAGCAGCCAACAAAGTTGATGCAATCATCGGTCGTGCTTTTGGCGCCTTCTCACAAATCAAAGAAGCGATGGTTATCCCGTTTAACCTACCGGCTATCATTGAACTGGGCACCGCCAGCGGTTTTGACTTTGAACTGATCGATCAGAACAACCTCGGCCACGATAAACTGATCGCTGCCCGTAACCAATTGCTGGGCATGATCGCTCAACATCCAGATACGCTGGTGCGTGTTCGTCCCAACGGGATGGAAGATATGCCGCAATACCGGCTGGAGATCGATCATGAAAAAGCCGAATCGCTTGGTGTATCCATTGCCACCATCAACTCTACCTTGTCCACCGCTCTCGGGGGCACCTACGTTAATGACTTTATTGACCGCGGTAGGGTGAAAAAGGTGTACGTTCAGGCAGAAGCCAAATTCCGCATGTTGCCTAACGACATCCAAAAGTGGTATGTCCGCGGCACTTCCGGTCAAATGGTTCCTTTCTCCGCCTTTGCCTCCGCGCACTGGGAGTACGGCTCGCCACGTCTGGAACGTTACAACGGCCTGCCGGCAGTTGAGTTGGTGGGTGAAGCGGCCCCTGGTAAGAGTACCGGGGAAGCGATGGCACTGATGGAAGAACTGGCGGCGCAATTACCTCCGGGGATCGGATTCGACTGGACCGGCATGTCCTATCAGGAACGACTGGCAGGTAACCAGGCGCCGGCGCTGATCATCATCTCCGCTGTCGTCGTGTTCTTATGTCTGGCTGCACTGTATGAAAGCTGGTCAATTCCCTTCTCCGTAATGCTGGTTGTACCGCTCGGTGTGTTTGGTGCGGTGGTAGCGGCAGGCTTACGTGGGCTGGAAAATGATGTCTACTTTAAGGTCGGCCTGCTGACAACCATTGGCTTGTCCGCCAAGAACGCCATTCTGATCGTCGAGTTCGCCAAGGATCTTATGGAGAAAGAAGGAAAAGGCCTGATAGAAGCGACGCTGGATGCTGTACGTATGCGTCTGCGCCCCATTCTGATGACATCACTGGCGTTCATTCTGGGCGTGGTTCCGCTGGTGTTCAGCACCGGCGCAGGCTCAGGCGCACAGAACGCAGTGGGTACCGGCGTAATGGGAGGGATGATCACCGCAACAGTATTGGCCATCTATTTCGTACCGGTATTCTTTGTGGTGGTACGCCGTCGCTTCGGTAAGAAAAAAGAAGCGAACGAGCCCCACGAGCACACCCAGACCAGTCACTAACGTGTGATATCCCTTATCAAAAGGCCGCTTTGCGGCCTTTTGTTTTTTCGAGCGACAAACCCGATACGATTTCCGCTTCTCAATCTCCCTGCAGACCATGGCGTTGATCATCACGCTAAAAAAGTGCAGAATATGGTTATGTTATAACATAACAAATGGAGTTATCATGAAAGCAGGAATCCATCCTCATTACCGCACGGTGCTGTTCCACGATACCAGTGAGGATGTGTTTTATAAAATCGGCTCTACCATCAAAACCGATCGTACTTATGAATATGAAGGCGAAGTTTACCCTTACGTCACTATCGACGTTTCTTCCGCCTCACACCCTTATTACACCGGCAAACAAAAAGAATACGCCAAAGAGGGTAGCGCAGCACGCTTCCAGCAGCGTTTCGGCCGTTTTCTGAAATCATAATGTGGGAAATCATCCATGCAGGTATTAAGTTCTCTTCGCAGCGCTAAAACGCGTCACAAAGACTGCATCGTCGTAAAACGACGCGGGCGCGTCTATGTGATCTGTAAAACCAACCCACGTTTCAACGCGGTACAGGGCAGGAAAAAGAAAAAACGCTAATTATTATTAGCTCAAAATTGATCGGAAGGTGCGATTGTTGTGCCTTCCATCACATCAGACCACTTATCCATTTTCTTTTAAAAACAAAAAGATAAAATAAATTTTTTTTCACGCCGTCAAAATCTTTACAAATAAAGACAAGCCAGAAAAATTAATTAACACAGTGATTCTTGCTAACGTCGAAAAAAATTAAATATACTCATACACGTGGCCGATAAATATATCAGAGCTCACCGGAAGAAGTTCATACCGATGACAGCCATAGCCATAAAAATGGTTCGACCACACCGTAAACGTTAGCTTTTTTGCTATAATGAATTCAGAATGATTGTTGACAGTGACGTTGCATCATTCTTTGGCATTCACCGTGTTACCCCTGTTCGTCTTAAGATTAAGGGACATTGAGGCATACTGAGGGGCATTCTATCTTCTGCACTTCATCACACCACCTGTCTGGCAACGTGGTGGCCCTAAGTGACACTGAATCGTAGCTTACGGAGGGATAGAAATGGATGAGTACACACCCCAACATTATGATATTGCCCAACTCAGATTCTTGTGTGAAAATCTGCACGACGAAAGTATCGCGACATTAGGTGACAGTAGTCATGGTTGGGTGAATGATCCGACCTCTGCGGTCAATCTTCAACTAAACGAACTTATCGAACACATTGCGGCATTTGTTGTTACCTACAAAATAAAATACCCGCATGAAGCGGCGCTATGTGAACGGGTTGAAAAATATCTGGACGATACTTATATTCTTTTCAGCAACTACGGTATAAACGATGCTGAGTTGCAGAAATGGAAAAAATCCAAATCACAATTATTCAGAATGTTCTCAGAAAAGAGCATCTGTACGGTAGTTAAAACTTAAGCAATAATTTGTCTAAAACTTAATTTAAATCCAGGAAAATTAACAAGGTCACTATGAAAAAAATCGACTATTTAATGCGTTTGCGTAAATGTACGACCATCGATACGCTTGAGCGTGTTATAGAAAAAAACAAGTACGAGCTTTCTAACGACGAACTTGAAATGTTCTATTCAGCGGCAGACCATCGTCTGGCTGAATTGACAATGAATAAGCTCTACGACAAAGTGCCGACTGCTGTGTGGAAATACGTTCGGTAACCCGCTGAAACTGCAAGTTCGTACGTACCTAAATACACTGTGCCGATATGTTTGTCGGCCTTTGTTTTTTAGCTAAATGAAAGCCTCACCACTTTGTAACAAAAGATGTACGTCATGATTTAATGTTCTTTTTATTCAGACCAACCCTCCCGTTTCAATTAAATTTAACCGCCTTATTATAAATTTTTCGTTAGTTTCACTGTGAAGATGAGCCGTTCTATTTTTTATTAATCAATGTTCGGGGTGAAATATTGAAAAGGGATTATAGCAGATCGAGAGGGACAAAATGGTGGAGGCCCCGCCAGCTACATCCCGGCACACACGTCGCCTGCTGCGGCTGCTTCCTTCCGGACCTGACCGGGTCCACAGGTTAGTGTTGCGGGAGAACCAACGGGGCCTCCATTGACAGCCCCACTATTGTAGGGCGGTGGGCATTATCGGCGATGGACTAAACAATTGCAAGTTAACACCGCCTGACCGCTGTTTTCTTACCCAGCATCCGCTTTTATACTAAATACTGCATTTATACGTCTGCCGGTTAGCCCCCATTAAAACTCCATGCATAGCCATTGAACCCTATGAATACTGAAACCGATAATTTTCGCCAACGCGTTATCCATGTGATCGCCGCCATTCCTTACGGCTGTGTCGTTACCTATGGTGATGTCGCCTACCTTGCCGGCTCCACGCGTGCGGCACGACAGGTAGGCGGTATATTACGAAGATTACCTACCGGCAGCCAGTTGCCCTGGCATCGGGTCATCAATCGTAAAGGCGAGATTTCATTGACTGGCCCAGATTTTCAGCGGCAAAAAGCAGCCCTTCAATCCGAAGGCGTCATCCTGAATTCAGAGGGTAAGATCAATCTGGAGAAATTCCGCTGGCGATACATGCAAGGTGTTTAGCAAGGCATATACCGCCAGCAAGAATGGCGTTAATACAATTGCACCGACGAACCTGAAGCCTCATCAGATGCAGCAGATGCGCCCGGTGTCAAAAAACCGGCAGGTTTTGTGGGCACCGGGACGGCGGGAACCGGTACCAGAGTCAGGTCGGCGCTATTGACCCCATTGCTGACGACCGGCATCACACGTTCAGTGATCAATGTCACACGGTTATTAATGGCGATGGCGGCACTGAGCAGAATGCGCGCATCAGGCCGAATATCCGCTGGATTGTAAGGCAGTAAAAACTGAAATGGCGCCTGTTGGCCTTCGGTACGGATAACTCGCTGTGAAATCACTTTTGATGGCGCATCCGGGATAGACGCATCAGACACTGTCACCGTCAGTACAGAATCTGGTGGTAGTGCGATTTTTTGGCGAATATTGACTGTGCCAGTCACGGCAGGCATTCCGCTAACGGGTTGAGAAAGAGCCTGAGCCTGCCCCATTGCCGGCGCAGTTAACTCAGAAGAAACACTATGGCTATTCACGCAACCAGAGAGCGCGATCGATACCGTAATACCGCTAAAGATATGCCATAATCTCATAGGCTAAGCCTCCTTAATTATTCTATTCAGGATGCGATCAGTTAAACCGCATCTGTTAAGAAGTATGAACCAACCGGCATCATAATTATGGTGGAAAATTCTGATAGTTATAGTATCCCCAGTCATACCCAGGATCCGCCAGGACGATTTAAGGAAAACCGGTTCCTTTATACGATGAATTTATTTGCGTAATCACATTACTCTCCCAAGGCAGAACTATGAGTCAGGCATTACAACATCTTCTCGACCTACTACATCTGGAAAAACTGGAGGAGGGTCTGTTTCGCGGCCAAAGTCAGGATCTGGGGTTACGTCAGGTATTTGGTGGACAGGTGGTGGGTCAGGCCTTATCTGCCGCCAAGCAGACCGTACCGCCGGAACGCGCTATCCACTCGTTTCACAGCTATTTCTTACTTCCTGGCGATAGCCAGAAACCGATTATTTACGATGTTGAAACGCTACGAGACGGTAACAGTTTTAGTGCCAGACGCGTCAGCGCTATTCAAAATGGCCGTTCGATTTTTTACATGACCGCCTCATTTCAGACTCGGGAAAGCGGCTTCGAACACCAAAATGAGATGCCTTCAGTCACGCCGCCTGACGATTTACTGTCGGAACAGGAAATTGCCCGTAGCATGGAACATCTGATTCCACCCGCCATGCGACAAGTTTTTACTAACGATCGGCCAATTGAGATTCGGCCGGTAAAATTTCACAATCCATTGAAAGGTGAAACATCGCCTCCCGTCAGGCAAGTATGGTGCCGTGCCAACGGCACTATGCCGGATGATGAGCGTACTCACCAATATCTTCTCGGTTATACCTCCGATTGTCACTTCCTGCTCACGGCTCTGCAACCTCATGGCGTAGGGTTTCTTGAACGCGGTATGCAGGTTGCAACCATTGATCACTCCATGTGGTTCCACCGGCCGTTCCGGCTGGATGACTGGTTGCTTTACTCCGTCGAAAGCCCCTCAGCTTCCGGTGCCCGCGGATTTGTTCGCGGTCAGTTTTACACCCGAGAAGGTGTACTGGTCGCTTCCAGTGTGCAGGAAGGTGTAATCCGGCGTCACGGCCAATAGCCTCTCCCTTACACATAAAAAATGCCAGTCAGTGGCTTAACTGACTGGCATTACCTTTCTCAAGATGGTGTTTACTTATTACAGTGACGAAATTGCCGGTCACCAAGAAACGATTACTGGTTGTATGCGTTCTCGCCGTGGCTGTTGACGTCCAAACCTTCGCGTTCCTGCTCTTCCGGTACACGCAGGCCGACAGCGATATCCGCAACTTTAAAGGAGATGAATGCAGCGACACCGGACCAAATGATAGCGACGATCACGCTAAACAACTGCACCCATACCTGATGAGCCATCGTCACACCTTGCGCATAACCAGTACCACCCAGTGATGAAGCGGTAAACACGCCTGTCAGCAGGCAGCCTACGATACCGCAAACACCGTGTACGCCAAACACATCGCAGGGATCGTCGACACGCAGCCATTTTTTCAGGACGGTCACGCCCCACAAACCGGCGAACCCACCAGCGAAACCGATGACCATTGCACCACCGACACCCACGGTACCGGCAGCCGGCGTAATAGCAACCAGACCTGCGATACAACCAGAACAAGCACCCAACAGTGATGGCTTACCACGAGTAATCCACTCACCCACGACCCACGCCAGAATCGCAGCGGCGGTAGCCACTACCGTAGTCAGGAATGCCAGACCGGCGATATTGTTGGCGGCAGCGGCAGAACCGGCGTTAAAACCGAACCAACCGATATACAGAATAGCGGTACCGATGAACACCATCGGCAGGCTGTGCGGCTTGAAAGCCTCCTTACCAAAACCAACGCGTTTGCCCAGCAACAGCGCTCCCACCAAACCGGCTACCGCTGCGTTAATATGCACCACAGTACCGCCGGCGAAGTCCAACGCACCATCGGCTGCCAGATAACCGCCGCCCCATACCATGTGGGTCATCGGCAGATAAGATAAGGTGAACCACAGTGCAGAGAAAATCAGCACAGCGGAAAAACGGATACGTTCACCCAATGCACCCAGTACCAAGCCTACGGTAATACAGGCAAAAGATGCCTGATAAGCAACATGAATAAACTGGTAGAACGTGCCGCTGACCGAGTTGATATCAATGCCATTCAACATGAAGTTGGTCAGGCCGCCGAAAAATGGGCTACCGGCGCTAAACGCCACGCTGTAGCCATAAATAACCCACAGAATACAAACCAGCGCAAACGCCACCGTTATCTGCGTCAACATAGACAGCACGTTTTTGCTGCGAATCAGACCACCGTAAAACAATGCCAAGCCGGGAATGGTCATGAACAGCACCAGAGCGGTACAAATCATCATGAACGCATTATCCGCTTTATCCACTGCAGGTGCCGGCGTATCCGCCATAACCCATGCCGGAAGCATGGTTGCCGCCCCTAAACCTAACGACAAGGAAAATTTCTTCATTTTTTCATTCATCCCTATTTAATAAGGCTAAATCAGGTAGTTGTTATAGTGCGGCTTCGTCAGTTTCGCCGGTGCGAATACGGATGACACGTTGCAGCTCCGCGACAAAAATTTTGCCGTCGCCAATCTTACCGGTGTAAGCAGCTTTGCTGATGACGTCGATCACCTCATCCAATTGGTCATCCGCGATCGCGATATCAATCTTCACCTTCGGTAAAAAGTTAACGCTGTATTCTGCACCGCGATACAGTTCTGCATGTCCTTTCTGACGCCCAAACCCTTTCACCTCAGTGACGGTGAGCCCCTGGATGCCCACAGAAGACAGTGCTTCACGTACGTCTTCCAGCTTGAACGGTTTAATTACCACAGTAACCAGTTTCATCATCATCCCCCTAACCATGTAAGTTCAGGCCTGTGCCCGTCACTCTCAATATGTCCACGCATCACTTAAAGCAAATCATGTGCCACAAATCACATACCGATATAAAAGTGATGAAACGTGACGCTTTAACGACGGAAAGGAAGATGACTGAATGAAGTATGGTCAATGAATGGGAAAAACAGGAGCACGTGACGCACAAAAATGGTGCGCCACGCCTAATTTCAGTGCATGGCACTGCACGCTGAGGAATACTCTGCCAAATTATGGTGCGAAACGCTGCACCGTGCTAACCATCATGGTGTCTGAGAGATCAATTCACCGGAATCATGCGACGATGAAAAGGTCAATTCGCTGCTCGCCTGCTGCAATTGATACATTTGGTAGTATCGCCCTTCCTTCGCCAGCAACTGTTCATGCGTTCCCTGCTCTACTGTTCTGCCATGATGCAGCACCAAAATGTGGTCAGCCTCAACAATGGTGGACAATCGATGGGCAATCACGACCAGAGTGGTATGAGCGCGTACCAACCGCAACGCACGCTGAATGGCCTGTTCGGTGCCGGAATCGATATTGGCGGTTGCCTCATCAAGAATCAGAATTCTGGGCGTCGCCACCAGTACCCTGGCCAACGCCAGCAATTGCTTTTGCCCGACAGACAGGTTATTACCCTGTTCGCCAATACGGCTATGAATCCCGTCGGGCATTTCTCGCACCAGCGGCGCCAGTTGTACAGCCTCCAACGCCTGCCAGACCTTTTCCTCACTGATGTCGCGCCCCAAGGCGACATTCGCAAACATAGAATCAGCCAGAACGACCGGATCCTGCTGTACCATCGCCACATGCTGGCGCAACACCTGATGCGACAGGGTTTGCAAGGGTCGGCCATCCAGGCGGATCTCCCCGCTGTCCGGTACGTAATACCCCATCAGCAGGTTTGCCAGCGTACTTTTACCGCTCCCGGTGTGCCCAACCAGCGCGACGAATCCCCGGTCCGGTACATTCAACTCAATATGATGCAATACCGGCTTGTCTTTACGGTAAGAAAACGTCACCTGCCTGATATCGATACGACCGCTTTCCAACGCACGAACATCGTCGCCGTAACGCTGACGAGTACCATCCATCAGTTCAAAAATACGCTCCCCGGCAACAACCGCTTGCTGCAGCATCGATTGCTGGGTAGTGAGTTCGATCAGCGGTTCGTTCAAACGCCCCAAATAGTTGATAAAGGCATACAACACACCAACCCCAACCGAGCCGACAGAACTGAATCCAAATTGCAGCAACAAGCCGCACATCACCAATGCCGAAAACAGGCTCAGTAACGGACGCAACAAAAACCCATCCAACCTCAGCGTCTGCATCCTTGTCTCATAGTGCGACCAACTGGCATCACTCAGCTTCTTACCAAACCTCATCTGCTGGCGAAACTGCTGGATGACGCTCATGCCGCTAATCGACTCGTTGAAGCCGTCATTGATATCCGCGAGGTAGCTACGCATCCGGCGAACAATCGGCGTGCTGTAACGTTGATAAATCACCATAACCATCGCCACAGCCGGGAAAATCGCCGTAGCCACCAGCGCCATACGCCAGTCCAGGCTAAACATGGCTATCAGCATCGCGCCAATCAGCGCGGCGCTACGTAACACACTCCCTACCACCATCACGTACAGATCCCGCACGACCTCCGTATCATTGGTTACGCGGGAAATTAATTGCCCGACGGGTTGCGTGTCGAACACTGCCAACGGTTGACGCAAAGCCGCATCCATCACATCCGTGCGTAACTGCTGCACGACGCCCACGGCAACGCGATTGAACATCAGCGCCTGAATATAATGTAATAGCGCCGCCATCCCCTGCAGCAGTATATATCCCACCGCCAGCACGGTTGCCATCATGAGCGGAAACTCACCTTTACTGACCAGGTGGTCGATGAAATAGCTCACCAGTACCGGCCCTGCGACTTCCGCGCCAGCCGCTATCCATAACAGCAACACACCGGTTCCCACCGTTTTTTTCCACGGCAATCCGTAAGCCAACAGCCGCTTCAGCGTCGGCCATAACGCCTGGGAATTATTCATTCGGTTGTTCCTCTCGGGGGGAATCATCCAGAGCGGCTTCCAGTTGTTGATAGCGATACATATCGCGATACCATCCAGGCTGCTGCGATAATTGCTCATGACAGCCACGTTGCGCCACATGACCTTGCTGCAGTACCAGAGTTTCATCGGCATCCACCAGCGCAGACAGACGATGCGCGCTGATAATCAGAGTCCGTTGCCGTCCCCACTGCCGCAGGTTGCTCAAAATCTGGTGTTCCGTGCGTCCATCAACCGCGGACAGCGCATCATCCAGCACCAGTATCTCGGCCTCCAGCAGCAAGGCACGGGCAATAGCGATGCGCTGTTTTTGCCCTCCAGACAGCATCACCCCCCGCTCCCCCACCTCAGTTTGGTATCCCTGAGGCAGACGCAAAATATCATCATGGACATTTGCCAATCGAGCCGCTTCTTCGATCTGTTGCCGGGAAGCATCAGGCCGACCTAATGCAATATTATTGGCGACGGAGTCCGAAAACAGGAATGGCGTCTGACCAACCACGGCAAACCGCCCACGCAGCGCATCCAACTGGATGTCATGCAACGGTTGCCCATGATAGGCAATTTGCCCCTGCTCAACGTCAAAATAGCGCAACAACAATGCCAGCAACGTGCTCTTACCCGAACCGGTTGGGCCGCACAGTCCTAACGTTTTACCCGGGAGCAGCGTAAAACGGACATCATTAATGACTGATGTCGAGTGCCCAGGGTAATGGAAAGCGGCGATCTGAACCGCCAGCGTTCCGGGGTCTGCAGGTAATGGCAGAGAACCATCCACAACCACCGGCGCTTCAGACAATAATTGGCGGATACGCGCATAAGCCGCGCTACCCCGCTCAACAATATTAAACATCCAGGCCAGCGCCAGCATCGGCCAAATCATCAACCCGAGATACATCACAAAACTGGTCAACGACCCCAACGTCAGCGACCCATTAATAACCATCCAACTCCCGCCGCCAACCGCCAGCAGGTTGGCAAAAGCGACAGCGATATAAATAGTCGGATCAAAACGCGCGTCTACCCGCGCGACTCGCATATTTTTCCGACCGGCATCGGCCGCAACCTGCGCAAAACTGCCGGACTGATGATCCTCCAGGCCGAATGCTTTAATCATACGAATACTGGTAAGACTCTCCTGCGCATGATCATTGAGCGAGGAAAACGCGGCCTGAGCGTCTTTAAAACGCTGATGCAACTGCGTACCATAGCGCTTGATGACTATTGCCATCACGGGCATCGGCGCCAGCGCCATCAGCGTCAGTTGCCAACTGAGTTGAGTGCTCATGACTATCAGCACCGCGCACCCCATCACCAATGAATCCACCAGCGTCAGCACGCCTTCACCGGCCGCGAACACCACGCGATCCACGTCATTGGTCGCACGGGCAATCAGGTCTCCGGTACGGTGGCGGAGATAAAAAGCGGGATGTTGTCGACTGAGTTGACGATAGAAGTCTTCACGTAATTCGACGGCCAACTGGTAAGCTGCGCCGAATAACCAGATTCGCCAGAAATAACGCAACAGATAAGTTAATAAAGCGATCAGCAGAATTCCGCTAATCCACCACAGTACAGACGCGGTGGTCATACGATGCTGTGTGACGCCATCCACGATAACGCCAACCATTCTGGGCGGCAGCAATTGCAGGATAGCTATCACAATCAACAGGATGACAGCACCCAGATAGCGCTTCCATTCACGGCGGAAATACCATCCCAGTTGAACAAAAAGTCTCACGCGATTTCAATCCATTAGCGACATAGCAAATTAGAACGCAGTAAACGAATCATTATACATAAAGTGCATAGCGAATAAATTTTATACCTGCAGCGGCAAGGCGGTTGTCTGTTTCATGCACTCCATGGCGAAACTGGAAGTTACATCCACCAGCCCCGGAATACCATTGACCAGACGCTTGTAAAAAGCATCGTAGCTTTTCATATCCGCAACCTGAACCTGCATCAAATAGTCGTACTCCCCTGCCATACGATAAAATGCCAATACCTCCGGCATCTCGGAGACAAAACGGGAAAACTCAAGATACCAGGCGCTGTTATGCTGCTGAGTTTTCAGCAGTACAAATGCAGTCAACCCTAACCCTAATTTTTCATTATCCAGTAATGCCACGCGGGACTTGATATATCCCTCATCCTCCAGTCGCTTTAGCCGTTTCCAGCACGGGGTCGACGTGAGATTCACCGCTTCAGCCAACGCCTGCAATGAGAGCGTGCAATCCTGTTGCAATAAGGCCAGCAGCATACGGTCAGTTTTATCCAGCATAAGGGTATAAAAGAGAAAAATTTTCTCTCATTAGTCCTTTTTACAGACAAAAAGGCAATCTTTTTTTCTGCGAAAATCGATACGCTAGTCATATCCCGCCAATGGCGCTCACGCCTTGCGCCAACAGGCAGGCCATACCTTAAAAAAAACATAACGCTTATTAGCAGGACAACATCACATGACCAGCACCTGGGTACGCGACGCCGTCAGCGCGATTGAGGCAGACTTTCAACGCTCAGCGGACACTCATCTGATTCGCCTGACACTGCCGGACTATCCCGGTATTTACTTTTACCTTAAAGACGAAAGCACACACCCGAGCGGTAGCCTCAAACATCGCCTTGCTCGTTCGCTGTTTCTGTACGGCCTGTGCAATGGCTGGATTAACGAAGGTACGCCGATTATTGAAGCCTCATCAGGCAGCACCGCGGTGTCGGAAGCCTATTTCGCTCGCCTGCTGGGACTGCCGTTTATTGCCGTGATGCCTTCCTGCACCGCCAAACGAAAAATCGAACAAATCACCTTCTACGGCGGCACGTGCCATTTTGTCGAACAATCCGGCCAGATTTACGCCGCCTCCGAAGAATTGGCCAGAGAGTTGCACGGCCACTACATGGATCAGTTCACTTATGCCGAACGCGCCACCGACTGGCGTGGAAATAACAACATCGCCGACAGCATCTATCGGCAAATGGTAAGAGAGCCATTCCCTATACCGGATTATCTGGTAATGAGTGCCGGCACAGGCGGTACCTCTGCTACGTTGGGCCGCCACATCCGCTACAAAGGTCTGGATACACAGTTGATCGTTGTAGATCCGGAGAATTCGGTGTTTTACGACTGCTATCGCCGGCAAGAGAGTACCATCACCGGAAAATGCAGCAGCCGGATAGAGGGTATTGGTCGTCCGCGAGCCGAACCCTCGTTTATTCCGGGCGTAATAGACGACATGATAAAAGTCCCCGATGCCGCCAGCATTGCGACATTGTACTGGCTGGAGAAAATTCTGGGGCGCAAGGTCGGCCCGTCTACCGGAACCAATGTCTGGGGTATGCTGCAACTGGCCGGAAAAATGGTGACGGAAGGGCGCAGCGGCGCGATCGTTACTTTGCTGTGCGACAGCGGCGAGCGTTATCTCGACACCTATTACAATCAGGAGTGGGTCAAAAACCACATCGGCGATATCACGCCTTACCTCCAGCAATTGCAAGGGCATCGACATTCCTGAAAGCCTTCTACGCCTTGCACTGAACTGCATTGAGATTTCAAGTACTATAACCGCCGGAATATATTTGACGGATAGCAGCTGTCTGGCTGCACCTACGTATGAAGGAAAACAAAAATGACGAGCGCAGTTGTGGTGTTCAGCGGCGGTCAGGACTCGACTACTTGCCTGATACAAGCATTGCAGCAGTACGATGACGTTCATTGCGTCACCTTTGACTACGGACAGCGACACCGCGCTGAAATCGATGTCGCCGCCGCACTGGCGCAAACGCTTGGAGCCAGAGCGCATAAGGTGCTGAATGTCGGTTTGCTCAACGAACTGGCAGTGAGTAGCCTGACTCGCGACAATATACCGGTCCCCGAGTTTGACGCGACTGCCGATGGATTGCCGAGCACCTTTGTTCCCGGTCGAAACATTCTTTTTCTGACATTGGCCTCGATTTACGCCTATCAGGTTGGAGCAGATACCGTGATTACCGGCGTCTGCGAAACCGACTTTTCCGGTTATCCTGATTGCCGGGACGAATTCGTCAAGGCATTGAATCAGGCGGTAGCATTGGGCCTGGCCAAAGACATCCGCTTTGTCACGCCGTTGATGTGGCTCAACAAAGCGGAAACCTGGGCGCTGGCGGATTATTATCAACAGCTTGAGACCGTGAAAAACCATACGCTCACCTGTTACAACGGCATTAAAGGAACGGGATGCGGACAATGCGCCGCGTGTCACCTGCGGGCTAAAGGGCTAGCGGAGTATCAGCGGAATCCGGCAGCGATAATGGCAGCACTGAAACATAAAACCGGGTTGAAATAAGCGGTATCAATAACCAGACAAGACCATACTTATCTGGTATCGAACTTTCGCTCTCGTCGGGGAATAGCAAGCGAACTCGTTTCCCCGACGATAAGCCGACTTACAGACGCAGACGGGACTGATTGCGTTCGATCAATGCACTGCCAATTCCCGGTACTTCCTGCAGTTGTTCGATTTGGGTAAACGGCCCGTTTTGCTCACGATAAGAAACTATTGCCTGCGCCTTCTTCAGGCCCACACCATTCATTACCGTAGCCAGTTGTTCCGCCGTTGCCGTGTTAATACTCACTTCTTCCTCATCTGCCGCTACCAAAGGCTTAGCCGCTTTTTCCACTTTCGAATCCGCAGAAGGGGATTTTGCCGCCGTGACGCTGGTTTTATCCGGCGCAGGCGTGGTGGGTGAGGCGTGAAGCCACGTCGAGACACCGGTCA
The DNA here is from genome assembly GCF_007210685.1 of Dickeya sp. ws52. NCBI lineage: Bacteria > Pseudomonadati > Pseudomonadota > Gammaproteobacteria > Enterobacterales > Pectobacteriaceae > Dickeya > Dickeya sp. ws52. Next base: position 203,040 of record NZ_SZVX01000002.1, on the reverse strand, counting down.
GGCTCATGCCTACAATAAAACATAACGCTTTGATTCCTGAGTTTTTCATGCTGTTTCCTCCTTGTGTTTGACAGCATGGCTACAATGCCCGAGTACTCGACACACGGCAAACAGCAAACTCAAAATGTGGAAAAGGCCGCGAAAGCGGCCTTTAAGCATTGCAGTGATTTGCAGAATTCTGCGAGGCTTACTGCACTTCTTGTGCAGCATTACCGTACTTGATCTTCGCCTGACTGCGCAGGCTGGTCATCAGTGTATCAAACAGCGCACCAACGTTACTCTGTTCAATCTGAGCGCCGAACTGTTTCTTCTGAGCGTCAGGTAACACATGAGGTTTCACGGCATCCAACACTATCAGTACGATATTCCCAGATTGATCCTGAGCTACGGCGTAAGACGGCTTATCTTTCTTCGGTTGCGCCATCGCAAACACGGTTTCTGCCAGTGCATCGGTCTGCCCCATAGAGGACATCTCTTTTACTGCACTGAAACTCAAGCCAGCAGCAGCCATGCTATCGGTTTTACCCTGGTAGAGATCAGCCAGAATCTTTTCGGCTTCCACTTTGGCTTGCTGTTCGGCTTTCTGGCGTTTCAGCGACTGTACGACCTGCTCACGCACCTGGTCCAACGGTTGGGTCGTTTCCGGTTTATGCTCGGTTACACGCAAGACAAATGCACGATCGCCTTCCACGCTAATCACATCCGAGTTATTACCCGGCGTGCCGTTCTCACCCACCAGAGAGCCGCCCAAAATAGCCTGAGTAACCGGCTGGAAGTTCAGTGCGGCGGGAACATTATCACGCGTAAACCAATCAGTCTGAACGGATTTGATATTGGCGACTTTCTCAACTGAAGCCAGCGACTCATTATCGTTGCTGGCAGCTTCACTGAGCTTCTGCTGCAAGGAATAAAATGCATCCAGCGCCTTCTCGCGTTTTACCTTTTCAGACAAATCGGCACGAACCTCATCCAACGCCTTAACGTGCTGCGCCTGGACATCATCCAAACGAATGATCAGGTAACCGACTGAAGATTTAACGACATCCGACACTTGGCCTTTCTGCTTCAGCCCAGCCTGCTTGATTTCATCGACGGTAGAGCCATCGTCCATCCATCCAAGATCACCGCCATTACGACGGGAAACAATGTCGGTGGATTTGTCTTTGGCCAACGCAGCGAAATCCGCGCCTTTCTTCAACTGTTCCAGAACAGCCTTGGCATCTGCCTCGGTTTTCAACTGAATAACACTGTATTTCTTACGTTCCGGCTGAGTGAATTCACTTTTATGCTGTTCATAGTAGGCAGCGATATCATTACCATCTACCTTGGTTTTATCCATGATAGACGCCGCATCCAGCATGATATAACTGACTTTGAACTGCTCCGGCGCCAGATAACGCGCTTTGTTCTGATCATAGAAATTTTTTACTTCTTCATCAGAAACAGCCTGGCTCTTGATTCGTGCACCGAGATCAATAGTTGCCGTACGAACGGTACGATCTTGCGCCGCTATCGCCACCAGGTTATCAAGCTCCTGCTGCAATACGAAGTCGGTATTGCCCAACCCGCGAATCAACTGCTGAGTCAATAACTGTTTACGCAGGAACTGTGCATACGCATCTGGGGTTAGGCCCAGTTGACGCACCTGCGACAGATATTTTTCATTATCAAACCGGTTATTGGTCTGAAATTCGGGTACGGAGAAAATCGCCTGTTTGACCTGCTCGTCGCTAATATTTAGCCCCAGATTATGGGCATACTGCACAACCAGCGTTTCATCGACCAGTTGCGACAACACCTGCCCGCGCAACTGCTGCATATACCCTTCGTTCGCGGCCAGTGCAGAGAAATTATCTCCCAGCATTTCCTGCTGGCGACTGCGCTCATTCTGTACCCCTTGCTCAAGCTGAGACCGGGTAATCTCCTGCCCATTCACTTTGGCCGCGTAATCACCTGAACCTCGAATCAGGTAATCCCCCACACCGGTCAACACGAACGAACCAATAATCAAGGCAAGAATAATTTTCAGCACGACGTTGTTAGCGGCCGCGCGTAAATTGTCCATCATAATGTGACAACACTCCGCTGTAGAATGGATAACACTTCCCCTGCGCAAGCCGTAGCCATACATCCCTGCTATTGCTATAGCTGCATCCGGCTAGGGCGCATTCAAGTATTTGCCTGATAACAGTAATCTTAATTACCTGTAAAAAAAGGCACATCATACCATGATGCGCCTTATATCTTACCTTACCCATCGCGCCGAGTCAGGTAGTGTTTGGACTGGAAAACCGTCCTCACTCAGATTTTGCTACTTAATCATTAATTCACTGAATCTTTCAGCGCCTTACCAGCGCGGAAACCCGGCACTTTAGCGGCCGGAATACTGATTTCTTTCCCGGTTTGAGGGTTACGGCCGGTACGCGCCGCACGCTCACGCACGGAAAACGTACCAAAACCGACTAAAGCAACGTCATCCCCGGCTTTCAGAGATTCGGTAACAGACCCAATAATTGCATCCAACACACGCCCTGCTGCCGCTTTGGAAATATCAGCATCTGCGGCAATTTTGTCGATCAATTGTGACTTGTTCACACTCTCATCCCCTCTGAAATACTGTCATTACGCCAGAGCGCCCAGCGCAACACGTAGCTTTATCTATTCAGTCAAACCACAGGCTACCAACCAACAGGCTCAACAGTGCTCTAACTTAGCGACACGAAAAAAGGCTGGCAAGCACCATTTCACTTACCAGCCCTTATTTTCTCAGTGGTTTTTGCGATAGCTCACTATTTTTTAGCCGTCGACTTTACCACGTCCATACCGTAAGGCGCGTTCTGCAAAGCAAGAGTCAGCACTTCTTCAATGCGTTTTACCGGATGGATATCCAGATCGGCAATCACATTCTGCGGAATCTCTTCCAGATCGCGCTTGTTCTCTTCCGGAATCAGCACAGTCTTAATGCCGCCGCGATGTGCAGCCAGCAATTTCTCTTTGAGTCCGCCAATCGGCAATACTTGGCCACGCAGGGTGATTTCTCCGGTCATCGCCACATCCGCGCGCACCGGATTCCCCGTCAGGCAGGACACCAACGCTGTGCACATTGCGATACCGGCGCTCGGCCCGTCTTTCGGCGTAGCACCTTCCGGCACATGCACGTGGATATCACGTTTTTCATAAAAGTCGGAATTGATGCCCAGCTTTTCTGCTCTGGCGCGAACCACGGTTAATGCAGCCTGAATGGATTCCTGCATCACCTCACCCAACGAACCGGTATACGTCAGCTTGCCTTTACCCGGCACGCTGGCGGTTTCAATGGTCAGCAGATCGCCGCCCACTTCCGTCCAGGCAAGGCCGGTCACCTGACCGACACGATTTTCTTCATCGGCACGGCCATAATCGTAACGTTGAACGCCGAGATACTCTTTCAGATTATCGCCGGTAATCAGGATATGCTTGATAGCTTTATCCATCATTAACGATTTTACTGCTTTACGGCACAGCTTGGAGATTTCGCGCTCCAGACTACGTACCCCAGCCTCACGGGTGTAATAACGAATGATGCCGATGATGGCGCTATCTTCAACAGTCAGCTCGCCTTTCTTCAGGGCGTTACGCTCAATTTGCTTCGGCAGCAAGTGCTGACGCGCGATATTGAGTTTTTCATCCTCGGTATAGCCGGACAGTCTGATCACTTCCATACGATCCAGCAACGGCGCCGGAATATTCATGGAGTTCGACGTCGCGACGAACATCACGTCAGACAGGTCGTAATCCACTTCCAGATAGTGATCGTTAAACGCGACGTTCTGTTCCGGATCAAGAACTTCCAGCAATGCAGAAGCCGGATCGCCGCGCATATCGGAAGACATTTTATCGATCTCATCCAACAGGAATAATGGGTTTTTCACCCCCACTTTCGCCATCTTCTGGATCAGCTTACCCGGCATGGACCCGATATAGGTACGGCGATGACCGCGAATTTCCGCTTCATCACGTACGCCGCCCAACGCCATACGAATATACTTACGACCGGTCGCTTTAGCTATCGACTGCCCTAAAGAGGTTTTACCCACCCCCGGCGGCCCAACCAGACACAAGATTGGCCCTCTTATCTTGCTGACACGGCTCTGCACCGCCAGATACTCGAGGATACGCTCCTTGACGCGCTCCAGACCGTAATGGTCGCTGTCCAGCATCTCCTGAGCCTTGGTCAGATCTTTCTTCACTTTGCTGCGCGCTTGCCACGGCACCTGCACCATCCAGTCGATGTAGCTGCGCACCACCGTCGCTTCCGCCGACATCGGCGACATCATGCGCAGTTTCTGCAGTTCCGCTTCCGCTTTTTCGCGAGCCTCTTTCGGCATATTGGCAGAATCGATTTTGCGTTTCAGCGCTTCCTGTTCATCAGGCGCATCATCCATTTCACCCAGTTCTTTCTGAATAGCCTTCATCTGCTCATTCAGGTAATACTCGCGCTGACTTTTTTCCATCTGTTTTTTGACGCGACCACGGATCCGTTTTTCTACCTGCAGCAGGTCAATCTCGGATTCCATCATCGCCATCAGGTATTCCAGACGCTCGGTGATGTCGGACATTTCCAGTACGGACTGCTTATCCGCCAGCTTCAACGGCATGTGCGCGGCAATGGTGTCGGCAAGGCGCGCTGCATCATCAATACTATTAAGAGACGTTAATACTTCAGGGGGAATTTTCTTGTTCAGTTTGATGTAGCCTTCAAACTGATTGACGGCCGTGCGCATGAGCACTTCCTGCTCACGCTCTTCAATTGCCGGCGACTCCAGGTATTCCGCCTGAGCCGCAAAATGCTCTCCGCTATCAGAGAGTGTCGTGATACGCGCGCGCTGCAAGCCTTCCACCAGCACCTTAACAGTACCGTCAGGCAGTTTCAGCATTTGAAGAATAGAGGCGACCGTCCCTACCGAGAAAAGATCGTTAACACCAGGCTCATCCGTTGAGGCTTCTTTCTGTGCCACCAGCATGATCTTTTTATCGTGATCCATAGCCGCTTCAAGGCACCGAATTGATTTCTCCCGACCAACAAACAACGGAATGACCATGTGCGGATAAACCACCACATCGCGCAACGGCAATACGGGGATTTCTATGCGTTCGGAACGCTCAGGGTTCATAGAGCTCTCTCTTAGTTTCGTTTCCGCCAGGTTAAGGGAATTCCGTGAAACGCGTGCATCACGGGCTTCGCCTATAGGTAATCGAGTATATGGGGATAAATATCTCACATTCAACGACTGAACGTGTGTAAAAAAAAATGGGGGACTAAATTCCCCCATTTTATCGTTTACCGTTGTTTTTTAGGCTAATTATTCACCAGACGCCTGTTGTGCTTCAGGCTTACCGTAAATCAGCAGCGGCTCGCTCTGCCCTGAAATGACAGACTCGTCGATCACCACTTTATCTACGTTTTCCAGTGAAGGCAGATCGTACATCGTCTCCAGCAATGCCGCTTCCACGATGGAACGCAACCCACGTGCGCCGGTTTTACGTGCCATCGCTTTCTTGGCAATGGCCGTCAGCGCTTCGTCCCGGAACTCCAGTTCTGCGCCTTCCAGCTTAAAGAGCGCCTGATACTGTTTGGTCAGCGCATTCTTCGGTTCACGCAGGATCTGGATCAACGCTTCTTCATCCAATTCCTTAAGCGTTGCTACTACCGGCAAACGGCCGATAAATTCGGGAATAAGACCAAACTTAATCAAGTCTCCCGGTTCAACCTGGCTCAGCAGTTCACCTTCCGTCGCTTTCTGAGACACGCCTTTCACTGTCGCGTTGAAACCGATACCACGACCGGTATCCGTGCGCTGTTCAATGACTTTGTCCAGCCCGGCGAATGCACCACCACAAATAAACAGAATTTTGGAGGTATCAACCTGCAAAAACTCCTGCTGTGGATGCTTACGGCCACCTTGCGGCGGAACAGCGGCGATGGTGCCTTCAATCAACTTCAGTAACGCCTGCTGCACCCCTTCCCCCGACACATCGCGAGTAATGGAAGGATTGTCCGATTTACGAGAAATCTTGTCGATTTCATCGATATAGACGATGCCGCGTTGCGCTTTTTGCACATCGTAATCACACTTCTGCAACAGCTTCTGGATGATATTCTCAACGTCTTCGCCCACATAACCGGCTTCGGTTAATGTCGTGGCATCAGCCATAGTGAACGGCACATCCAGAAAACGGGCCAGCGTTTCCGCCAGCAGCGTTTTCCCGCTACCCGTCGGGCCGATCAGCAAAATATTGCTTTTGCCGAGTTCGACGCCATTATTGCCGTCACTGGTGCGCAAACGTTTGTAGTGGTTGTAGACAGCAACCGCCAGTACCTTTTTCGCCTGCTCCTGACCAATGACATAATCATCCAGATGATGACGGATTTCGTGTGGCGTCGGTAACGCGCTGCGCTCACGGTGTGGCGCTACTTCTTTAATTTCTTCGCGAATAATGTCGTTACACAAGTCAACACATTCATCGCAGATATACACTGACGGCCCGGCAATCAGCTTACGAACCTCGTGTTGGCTTTTGCCGCAGAAAGAACAGTACAGCAGCTTCCCTGAACCGTCTTTGCGCTTATCTGTCATGAGTCAAACCTCTTCTTTAGTCTCTTGCCCGCAGGCCAACCACATAGCCATCACGCCACAACAAACGCCAGCCGACTATCACTCAAGCCGGCAACCCGCGACCTCGGGCTATTTCGCATCCATGGCGTTATTCACGATGGGTCAGAACGGAATCCACTAACCCATAGTCTACTGCCTCGGCGGCAGAGAGGAAACGATCACGCTCAGTGTCCCTTTCTATCATTTCAAGAGGCTGGCCGGTATGTTTGGCCATCAACTCATTCATCCGGGCTTTAACCTTGAGAATCTCTTTGGCATGAATCTCAATATCCGTCGCTTGTCCCTGGAATCCCCCCAACGGCTGGTGGATCATCACACGGGAATTCGGCAGACAGAAACGCTTGCCTTTTGTCCCCGCCGTCAGCAGGAAAGCGCCCATCGATGCAGCCTGCCCCATACAGATGGTGCTGACATCCGGCTTAATAAATTGCATGGTGTCGTAAATCGACATTCCAGCAGTAATGACTCCCCCCGGAGAGTTAATGTACAGGTAGATATCTTTCTCAGGGTTTTCGGCTTCCAAAAACAGCATCTGCGCCACAATCAGATTAGCCATATGATCTTCAACCTGACCGGTCAGGAAGATCACCCGCTCCTTAAGTAGCCGGGAATAGATATCGTAAGAACGCTCCCCACGCGAAGTCTGTTCAACCACCATCGGCACTAAAGCCATGTGCGGGGCCAGTTTTTCTTGTTCGCCACTGTATGACATTAACGTCTCCTAGATAAAATGCATTTGGCGCATATAACCTGATTCTACTTGAGATAGAAAGTGATGACCATGCTAAGACACGCAGTTAGCCATCTCTCCGTGACCGGGATCAGGTGAATTTCCCTGACGATGCAATCTACGCGGCTACCTAACCAGTTGGGGACCGATGCATCCTTTTTCAAGCTTACACCAGTGATTGATTTCGGTTAAAGCGATATCCTGCGCCGAAAACCGGTGGTGGATTGCGCCTTGATGAACCGTTATTAATCATAGTGCAGATTTGGCAGCAGTTGGCGAACGCCGGGTCGCTTGCCGTCTCAGGGAAGAAAAAAGCCCGCAGCGCAAGCTGTGGGCTTTTGAAGAAACGATGCCAGATGAAAAAGCGTAATTAAGCAGCAGTGGTCTGATTCATCAGCTCATTGAAGCCAACGGCTTTCTCTACCACTTTCGCCTTGGACAACAGCGCTTCAATCGCTTGCTCTTCCAGAGCGACGTTGCGCATGTTGTTCATCATTTCTTTGCTTTTCTTGTAGTACTCTACCACTTCACGCGGATCTTCATACGCAGATGCGATTTCATCGATCAGTACGTTGACGCGATCTTCATCCGCTTTCAGTTCGTTGGATTCGATCACTTCACCCAGCAGCAGGCCAACAACGACACGACGTTTCGCCTGTTCTTCGAACAGTTCACGCGGCAGTTCCAGCGCTTGTTTCTCGTTACCGCCGAAACGCTGAGCCGCCTGACGACGCAGTACGTCGACTTCGTTGTCGATCAGTGCAGCCGGCACGTCAATCTCGTTAGCTTTCACCAGGCCGTCAATAACCTGAGATTTCACACGATTACGGATCGCACCTTTCAGTTCACGCTCCATGTTCTTACGCACTTCCGCGCGCAGACCATCCAGAGAACCGTCTTCAACGCCGAAACGTTTGATGAAATCAGCAGTCAGTTCCGGCAGCTCGCGCTCTTCGACTTTCTTCAGAACGATAGCGAATTTGGCATCCTGACCTTTCAGGTTCTCAGCGTGATAATCTTCCGGGAATTTCACATCAATAGTGAACTCATCGCCCGCTTTGTGACCCACAACGCCATCTTCAAAACCAGGAATCATACGGCCCTGGCCCATAGCCAGTACGAAATCGGAGGCTTTGCCGCCTTCGAATTCTTCACCGCCGACAGAACCGGTGAAATCGATGGTTACACGGTCTTCAGCCGCCGCAGCGCAGTCGGTTTCTTTCCAGGTTGCCTGCTGCTTACGCAGGGTATCCAGCATACCATCGACATCAGCGTCAGACACCTCTACCAACGGTTTTTCAACTTCGATGGTGTCCAGACCTTTCAGTTCGACTTCCGGGTAAACTTCGAACTCTACGGAGTAGGTGAAGTCGCCGCCGACCTGATATTCGCCCGGAACATAGTTCGGCGCACCAGCCGGATTGATTTTCTCTTTGATGATGGCATCAACGAAGTGACGCTGCATCAAATCGCCCAGTACGTCCTGACGGACGGAAGCGCCATAACGCTGTTCAACAATTTTCGCCGGCACTTTGCCTTTGCGGAAACCATCGATACGAACTTTTTTAGCCACACTGACCAGTTCGCTCTTAACGGCATTCTCAATGCTGTCAGCAGCAACAGTAATCGTTACGCGGCGCCCAAGGCCTTGAGTGGTTTCAACTGAAACTTGCATCTTGTTACCTCAAAAAATCACAGTGCTCGGTCAACCTCAGAGGCCGTTTTCATAAAGCGCCCTGGGGCGACCTTGCTGATCACAGTCTCACAGAACCAGGACGGCCATTTTACCGGACCAGTTCCCTATAGTCAGAAGCGTCCCGAATACATTCCGGAAAATAAGACGCAACATTATAGCGGCATCGATAGACCGAGTCGAGGAGAGTAACCAGACTATTGGCAGAGGGCTTTCACACTTTTTACTACGAATCAGCGCAAGTCATCTGCAAATCACCGTAAGCGCCTCACCAAACAGATGATCTTATTCTTCAACGCGCTAATCCCGCACCACCACAGGGCGGAGACGAAGGCACCGCCATCTGCAAGTCCAGCCATTCTTTCGGCGTATAAGTATGCAACGCCAGCGCATGTACCGTACCGGCCAGCTCATCAGCCAGCACGCGATAAACCGCGCGATGACGGCCGATAACCCGTTCGCCGGAGAAGTGTTCGCTGACAAGCACTACCTTGAAATGACTTTCAGCGCCGGCCGGCACATTATGACGATAACTTTCATCAATAACTTCAATATGTTGTGGTTCAAACTCAGAACGCAGCTTAGCTTCTATCGTTTCGCGAATCATGGGGTTACCTTTTTCAGGCATCAGTGAAGTTGATCTCGATAAAACGGCTTTATCTTACTGATTGCGCGCTTATCCACTTCAATTTTAGTCATTTTTTGATTATGAATGAGAGTAACTGATTGTTCGGATGAGCAGCGACGCCACTTCGGCATGGCATTATCCGATTACAGACGGCATTCACGTCAGACACCATGGAAAAAACGAATGAGGCTCAGCAGGATACCGGCCAATTTCTGCTCTTTCCCTTGTCCAAGACGATGATATGATACCGAACTATATTTATCCGCCAACCACCGTTTTATGACGAGAAGACACGCATGTTAAAAAAATTCATTTTACCGTTGTTCGCCGCACTCGTGCTGGCGGGATGCGCCAGTAAGAGCAACACGCTGGATGTCACCCCGAAAATCGCCCTGCCGTCGCAAGACCCGACCCTGATGGGCGTAACCATCAGCATCAATGGCGCCGACCAACGTGCCGATCAGTCGCTGGCGCGCGTCAACCGTGACGGCCAACTGGTAACGCTGACGCCATCGCGCGATCTGCGCTTCTTGCTGCAGGAAGTACTGGAGAAACAGATGTCGGCCCGAGGTTATATGATTGGCACCGGCGGCCCAGTGGCGTTGCAGGTGGTGGTGAATACCCTGTATGCCGATGTCTCCGAAGGCAACCTGCGTTACAACATTACGACTCGCGCGGATATCTCCATCATCGCGCAGGCAGCCAACGGCAATAAGCAGATCAAGAATTACCGCGCCAGCTATAATGTACAAGGCGCTCTAACGGCGACCAACAGCAAGATTACCGAGTCGGTCAATCAGGTGTTGAGTGATGTCATCAGCGATATGGCTCAGGACACCAGCATCAGCACCTTCATTAAAACCAACTCCCGGTAATAGTTTATTCTGCCTCACCTTCCCTTGCCCTCTTCAGGGCAAGGGAAAAGGACCTCACATGTTTAGTCGCCTTTTTTCGCTTTTCCGTGAACGTAACAATACCGCACTGCTGATTTTAGGGTTTGCTTCAGGTCTTCCCCTGGCACTCACTTCCGGCACGTTACAGGCATGGATGACGGTGGAAAACGTCGATCTGAAAACCATCGGGTTCTTCTCTCTGGTGGGTCAGGCTTATGTATTCAAGTTTCTGTGGTCACCGTTGATGGATCGCTACACGCCACCGTTTATGGGGCGCCGCCGCGGTTGGTTGCTGGTGACGCAGTTATCGCTGGCGGCGGCGATCCTCTTTATTGGTACGCTGAACCCGTCTCAACATTTATGGTGGCTGGCGCTATTGGCGGTCATCATCGCGTTCTGTTCCGCCTCGCAGGACATCGTATTTGATGCGTACAAGACCGACTTATTACTACCAGAGGAACGCGGCAGCGGCGCGGCTATTTCCGTGCTGGGCTATCGCCTGGCCATGTTAGTCTCCGGCGGTCTGGCACTATGGGTTGCCGATCGTTTTCTCGGCTGGCACGCCACCTACTGGTTGATGGCGGCCCTCTTGTTGCTGTGCACGCTGGCGACCTGGTTATCTCCGGAACCGGTCGTTAGCGAACCCGCGCCACGTTCTCTTGAACAGGCGATCTTCGCGCCGCTGAAAGATTTTTTCAGCCGCAATGATGCCTGGCTGATTTTGATGTTGATTGTGCTGTACAAACTGGGGGATGCCTTCGCCGCCAGCCTCAGCACCACTTTTTTGATTCGAGGAGTGGGCTTCAATCCAGGCGAAGTCGGATTAGTCAACAAGACTCTCGGCCTGTTCGCCACCATCATCGGCGCGTTGTACGGCGGGGTGTTGATGCAGCGCTGGACGCTGTTTCGCTCATTGATGTTATTTGGTCTGCTACAAGCCGTATCAAATGCCGGTTACTGGTTGCTGGCTATCACCGACAAACAATTATTCACCATGGCGTCGGCGGTATTTCTGGAAAACCTCTGCGGCGGCATGGGAACTGCTGCGTTCGTAGCGCTGCTGATGGCGCTTTGTAATAAATCGTTTTCTGCAACCCAGTTTGCCTTGCTATCGGCCCTTTCGGCAGTAGGGCGGGTATACGTTGGCCCAGTTGCCGGCTGGTTTGTAGAGCTGTACGGATGGGCATGGTTCTATCTATTTTCGATTATCATCGCTATTCCAGGGTTGGCCCTGCTGAATATTTGCCGCTCATCACTGGAGCAAGCACAATCAGACGGCGTATTTTTGCAGCGCAGCGCCTATCCGGGCCTGTATAAGCTGGCATCACGACTGTTTTTTATCGGCTGTGCGCTGTTCGTCGGCGGCCTGGTCAGTTGGGGGTTACAAGGATTAGGCTGGCTGGAGAGTACATACATCAAAAACATACTGATGACGGCAGGCGCAACGCTGGCGGCTCTTGCTATCCTGCTTGGCGGCCTGCTTGACTATCTGTCTTCACAGCACAACTAAATTCGCTGGCTATCAATAGCTGCCAGCCCTAATCAGTTTGTGGTGAACGCAGCTGGCTGCGTCCATGAAAGAGCGAAGCCTAGGGAGGGGCCGAGTAATAAAACCAACGCACCTGCAACCTGAAGTATGACGGGTATATCGTTAAAAAACATACCGTCATTACCTATTAGCACTTAATTAAGTTATTTTTCTTCCCGAACGCCTGCCTCTCAAAAACATTTATTTCATTATCCTTAATAATTCCTTCAGCCCATTAATTTGTGCAACGTTACAGAAACGAAATATTAACACCAGACTAAAATAATGTTCAGAAAGAGTTGTAATTCCTGAAAAGCGATACATACTTTTTCATAGGCGGTTTACCCACTGTTTTTAAAAGTAATTTTGAAAAGTGTATCTCATATGTGACATGTCAGGCAAAAGCCGTAAACAACAGACTGACATCTCTTTAATGATGTTTACAGTGCGATAACCTTCCCGTAAAATGCCCGCTCGCGTGAAATGACAATAGAGCCCTTGTAATTGAGGTCGCTAGATGAGACTCAGGAAATACAATAAAATTTTTGGGATGTTGTCTTTAATCGCCGCCACACTGCTTCTCAGTGGTTGCGATATGGCATTGATGAACCCCAAAGGACAAGTCGGGTTAGAGCAACGTTCGTTGATACTGACAGCACTCGGTTTGATGCTGATCGTTGTTATCCCGGTGATCATTATGACGATTGCCTTCGCCTGGAAGTTCAGAGCCTCCAATGAAAAAGCGAAGTACACGCCAAACTGGTCGCATTCAAACAAAATCGAAGCCGTTGTCTGGACGGTCCCTATCATCATTATCCTCATCCTTGGGACGATCACCTGGAAAACCACCCATTCGCTTGATCCTTACAAGCCTCTGGATTCCAATGTCAAACCCATCAATGTTGAAGTGGTGTCTCTTGACTGGAAATGGCTGTTCATCTACCCGGATCTTGGCATCGCCACGGTCAATGAACTGGCATTCCCGACCAACGTTCCGGTCAACTTCAAGATTACGTCCGACACGGTGATGAACTCCTTCTTTATTCCGCGTCTTGGCGGCCAGATCTACGCCATGGCAGGAATGCAGACCAAATTGCACCTTATCGCCAATGAACCGGGCAAGTACGACGGTATCTCCGGCGGTTATAGCGGCAAAGGGTTCTCAGGCATGAAGTTCACCGCCATTGCGACTCCGGATCAGCAAGCATTTGACCAATGGGTTGAGAATGTACGCAAGTCATCCAAGACGCTGAGCACGATGAATGACTTTAACAAACTGGCGAAGCCTACCGAATATCACCCGGTAGAGTACTACTCTCAGGTTCAACCAGAGCTTTTCAGCCAGATCATTAACAAATTCATTGGCAATAATAACATGCACATGCAGCACGGTGCCGAAAGCGAGCCGAAGAAAGAAGAAGGCGCGCAGAACCACCAGGGCATGAACATGAGCGAGCACTCCTCTCATTAAAAGGAGTCGAGGGATAAACGATGTTCGGAAAATTAACTCTTGATGCGATCCCCTACCATGAGCCGATTATCATGGTCACGGTGGCGGCAATCATTTTAGGCGGATTGGCGCTGCTGGCTGCCGTTACCTATTTTGGTAAATGGAAATGGCTGTGGTCCGAATGGTTCACCTCCGTGGACCATAAGAAAATCGGCATTATGTACATCCTCGTCGGTCTGGTGATGATGTTGCGTGGTTTTGCCGACGCCGTCATGATGCGTGGTCAGCAGGTGCTGGCCTCCGCCGGTGAAGCGGGTTTCCTCAATCCTCATCACTATGACCAGATCTTCACCGCTCACGGCGTAATCATGATCTTCTTCGTGGCCACGCCGTTCATCGTCGGTTTGATGAACCTGGCGGTTCCTTTGCAGATCGGCGCTCGCGATGTTGCCTTCCCGTTCCTGAACTCACTCAGCTTCTGGCTGTTTGTCGTCGGTGTGGTTCTGATCAACATCTCCCTTGGGATCGGTGAATTCGCCCAGACCGGCTGGGTAGCCTACCCGCCGCTGTCGGGTAAGGAATATAGCCCCGGCGTTGGGGTCGACTACTGGATCTGGAGTCTCCAGATTTCCGGTGTCGGTACCACGCTGACCGGCGTTAACTTCTTCGCCACCATCATGAAAATGCGTGCGCCCGGCATGACGCTGATGAAAATGCCGGTGTTCACCTGGACGGCGTTGTGCACCAACATCCTGATTATTGCAGCGTTTCCAATTCTGACGGTCACCATCGCGCTGTTGACGCTGGACCGCTATCTCGGCACCCATTTCTTCACCAATGATATGGGTGGCAACATGATGATGTACATCAACCTGATTTGGGCCTGGGGCCATCCGGAAGTGTACATTCTTGTGCTGCCCGTCTTCGGGATTTATTCCGAAGTCGTCGCGACCTTCTGTAAAAAACGCCTGTTTGGTTATACCTCGCTGGTATGGGCAACTATCGCCATTACCGTATTGTCGTTCATCGTTTGGCTGCACCACTTCTTTACTATGGGGTCAGGGGCCAACGTCAACGCCTTCTTCGGTATAGCCACGATGATTATTTCAATCCCGACCGGGGTGAAAATCTTCAACTGGTTGTTCACCATGTATCAAGGGCGCATTCAGCCGCACTCCGCCATGCTATGGACCACCGGCTTCATCATCACCTTCTCTATCGGTGGTATGACCGGGGTACTGCTGGCCGTGCCGGGCGCCAACTTCGTGCTGCATAACAGCCTGTTCCTGATTGCCCATTTCCATAACGTGATTATCGGCGGCGTCGTATTCGGTTGCTTCGCCGGGATTACCTACTGGTTCCCGAAAGCATTTGGCTTCACGCTGAATGAAACCTGGGGTAAACGCGCTTTCTGGTTCTGGATCATCGGCTTCTTTGTGGCCTTCATGCCGCTGTATGTACTGGGCTTCATGGGGATGACCCGTCGTCTGAGTCAGCAGATCAACCCGGAATTCCACCCACTGCTGGTGGTGGCCTCTATCGGTGCCGGTCTGATCGCCTTGGGCGTCCTGTGTCAAATCATCCAGTTTGCCGTCAGTATCCGTGACCGCGACCAAAATCGCGATCTGACGGGTGACCCATGGGGTGGCCGTACTCTGGAATGGGCAACGTCATCACCGCCGCCGTTCTACAACTTTGCTATCGTACCGCATGTGCAAGATCGCGATGCCTTCTGGGAAAGCAAGGAAAAAGGCGAAGCCTATCGCAAACCGGCGCAGTATGAAGAAATTCATATGCCGAAAAATACCGGTGCAGGCGTAATCATCTCCGCATTCAGCCTGGTGTTTGGTTTCGCGATGATCTGGTACATCTGGTGGCTGGCGATTATCGGTTTCGTGGGCATGGTTGCGACCTGGATAGTCCACAGCTTTAATCAGGACGTGGATTACTACGTACCGGTTAAAGAGGTCGAACAAATCGAAAATCAAAACTTCGATAAACTCAGCAAGGCAGGCGTGAAAAATGGCCACTGATACATTAACTCATCACAATGCAGCCCATGCCGAGCATGGGCACCACGATACCGGCGCCACCAAGGTCTTCGGTTTCTGGATCTATCTGATGAGCGACTGCATCCTGTTCGGGATGTTGTTCGCCACCTACGCCGTACTGGTTAACGGCACAGCTGGCGGCCCGACCGGCAAAGAACTTTTCGATCTGAAGTTCGTGTTGGTAGAAACCTTCGCCCTGCTGTTCAGTAGTATTACTTACGGCATGGCGATGATCGCCATGAACAAAGGCAACAAAAGCCAGGTTAACGCCTGGCTGGGCCTGACCTTCCTGTTTGGGTTGGTGTTCATCGGCATGGAAATCTACGAATTCCATCACCTGATTGCAGAAGGCGCCGGCCCTGATCGCAGTGCGTTCTTGTCCGCGTTCTTTGCTCTGGTCGGCACTCACGGTATCCACGTGACCTCCGGTCTTATCTGGATTGCCGTCATGATGATTCAGGTGTCGAAGTTCGGCCTGACCAGCACCAACAAAACCCGTCTGATGTGCCTGAGTCTGTTCTGGCACTTCCTTGATGTGGTATGGATTTGTGTCTTCACTGTTGTTTATCTGATGGGGGCGATGTAATGAGTCATTCCACACACGATCATGCAGGCGCCAGCCACGGTAGCGTGAAGTCCTATCTGGTCGGTTTCGTCCTGTCCATTATCCTGACCGTTATTCCGTTTGGTCTGGTAATGAACGGTTCGGCTTCCCATAACGTCATTCTGCTTGCTGTGTTGGGCTGTGCGATTATCCAGATCCTGGTTCATCTGGTGTACTTCCTGCACCTCAACACATCGTCAGAAGAGCGCTGGAACGTGGTGGCTATTGTGTTTACCGCCCTTATTATCGCAATTGTGGTGGTGGGATCCCTGTGGATCATGATGAACGCGCACCACAATATGATGATTCAGTAACCGAGCCTTTTACATGATGATTAAGCAATACCTGCAGGTCACCAAACCCGGCATCATTTTTGGCAACCTGATTTCCGTTATCGGTGGATTCTTGTTGGCGGCCAAAGGCACCATCAATTATCCGCTATTTGTCGCGACCCTGATCGGGGTATCGTTGGTTGTTGCATCGGGTTGCGTCTTTAACAACGTTATCGATCGCGACATCGACAAAAAAATGGAGAGGACCAAGAATCGGGTTCTGGTCAAGGGGCTGATTCCGCTGAAAAATACGCTGATTTATGCTTCGCTGTTGGGTATTGCTGGCTTTGCATTACTGTATCTTGCGGCAAACCCGCTGGCCATGTGGCTGGCGGTGATGGGGTTTGTGGTCTATGTCGGTGTGTATAGCCTGTACATGAAACGCCATTCGGTCTATGGCACGTTGATTGGCAGCCTGTCCGGCGCGGCGCCGCCGGTCATCGGTTACTGCGCCGTCAGTAATCAGTTTGATGCCGGCGCGCTGATCCTGCTGCTGATTTTCAGCCTGTGGCAAATGCCGCATTCGTATGCCATCGCGATTTTCCGCTTTAAGGATTATCAGGCAGCGAATATTCCGGTATTGCCGGTCGTTAAAGGCATTTCGGTGGCGAAGCACCATATTACGCTGTATATCCTGGCGTTTATGATCGCAACCCTGATGTTGTCGCTGGGCGGTTACGCCGGGTATAAATATCTGGTGGTTGCGGCGGCAGTCAGCGTCTGGTGGCTGGGCATGGCGCTATCTGGCTACAAGCGCCCGAATGACGACCGCGCATGGGCAAAAAAACTGTTCTTGTTTTCCATCGTCGCCATCACTTCATTGAGTGTAATGATGTCGGTCGATTCGATGGCGCCCATGCAGGAAACCTTGCTGACTTACCTGCACTGATATCATCCGTGTACACATCCAGACAGACGGGCCTGCCCGTCTGTTTTTTTATCCCCGCCCCCTATTTTGCCAAATACAGAAACAAAGCCGTCGTTTACGCTTTTTCACCTGAGCACTAAAATAGCGCCGACAAAATATCAGAGGTAGCAATGAACGATAATCACATGACCCCTGTTGAACAGCGGGCGACATGGGGACTGGGACTGGTTTTTTCACTTCGTATGCTGGGCATGTTTATGGTGCTCCCGGTATTAACCACCTACGGAATGGCCCTGCAGGGCGCCAGCGAATCACTGATAGGGATTGCCATCGGCATTTATGGCCTGATGCAGGCTGTTTTTCAAATCCCGTTTGGGTTGATGTCTGACCGCATTGGCCGTAAACCGCTGATTGTTGGCGGGTTGCTGATATTCGTGCTGGGTAGCGTCCTCGCCGCACTCAGTGACTCCATCTGGGGAATTATTCTCGGTCGGGCGTTGCAAGGGTCTGGTGCTATTTCTGCGGCAGTCATGGCACTGCTGTCCGACTTAACGCGTGAGCAGAACCGAACCAAAGCGATGGCGTTCATCGGCGTCAGCTTCGGCATTACGTTTGCTATTGCCATGGTGGTCGGCCCGATAGTCACCCATGCACTAGGTCTGAATGCGCTGTTTTGGGGAATTGCGTTGCTGGCGCTACTGGCTATCGTCATCACTCTAACCGTCATTCCATCAGCCCCTTCCCATGTGCTCAATCGAGAATCGGCGATTGTTCGCGGCGGCGTCGGCAAGGTATTGGCTAACCCCCGACTGCTCAAACTCAACTTCGGCATCATGTGTCTGCATATTCTGTTGATGTCGAGCTTTGTCGCATTACCGCGAGTGATGGAACAAGCCGGCTTGCCACCGCAGCAACATTGGAAAGTTTATCTGATCACCATGTTGATATCATTCGCCGCTGTCGTGCCGTTTGTCATTTATGCCGAGGTCAAACGCCGGATGAGGCAGGTATTTATCGTCTGCGTAATGATATTACTTGCCGCGGAGCTGGTTTTGCTGCAGGCAGGGGGTCATGCATTGTGGCCGTTATTTATCGGCATTCAGCTGTTCTTTCTGGGATTCAATATCATGGAGGCGCTGCTACCCTCCCTTATCAGCAAAGAAGCGCCTGCCGGCTACAAAGGCACCGCGATGGGGGTTTACTCCACCACGCAATTTATCGGGGTGGCGATTGGCGGCAGCCTCGGCGGCGCGCTGTATGACCTGCATGGCGCCTCACTGGTCTTCAGTGCGGGGGCGTTATTGGGGCTGGTCTGGTTACTGGTTAGCTTTACTATGCAAGAGCCGCCGTATTTGAGCAGCCTGCGTATTACCCTGCCGAATGAAGCGCTACGAGATAGCCGGTTATCAGATAAACTGCAACATCACCCAGGTGTGGCGGATGTGGTCATCGTTCCGGATGAATTCAGTGCTTACGTCAAAATTGATCGCAGTAAAACCAATCGGCAGCAACTGGAACAATTGGTCAGTCGGGTCGCCGGTTAGCTAGCCGCAACAGAGCAAGATAGCTGCTATCAGCATCGCTAATCAGGCCACGCTACGTTGTCCGTCGTCTGAAAAATCTGTCGTCAGAAAAATATGAGGCACCTTCCGGTGCCTCATGACGTTAGGACTTGCCATTACCGGCTAAGCCGTTGGCTTAATCGCGGAAGTTATTGAACTGAAAGGGCTGCCCCAGGTCAGCACCGCGCACCAGCGAAATCACGCCTTGCAGGTCATCGCGGGATTTCCCGGTAACGCGTACCTGTTCCCCCTGAATCTGAGCCTGAACCTTGAGCTTGCTGTCTTTAATCAGTTTAACGATTTTCTTCGCCAGCGTGGTTTCAATGCCTTGTTTCAGCTTCGCTTCCACACTGTAGGTTTTACCGCTGTGCTCCATTTCTTCAGGGATTTCCAGCGAGCCGCCTTCAATGCCACGTTTCGCCAGTTTTTCCCTAATAATTTCAATTAATTGCTTAACCTGAAAATCTGATTCGCTGGTCGCCTTGATGGTTTGTGCTTTTTCATTCAGCTCAAAGCTGGCAGGCACATTACGAAAATCCCAACGGGTATCCAGTTCACGGGTCGCGTTTTCCACCGCATTGCGGACTTCCTGCATGTCGATTTCCGAAACGATATCGAAAGATGGCATAATTTTTTCTCCTGACAATAGCTGCCGAGCATGATAACCGCTCACGTCAAATAAGCAAATTCACTCGACTTCGGCGCTCTCATCCCATAAGCAACGGGCAGACGGCAGCGGAATACTTTATGATAAGCCGGACAAACATAAGCTGGCCCCGACAAAGGAAATCGTGGATGAAAATTACCGTTCTTGGCTGTGGCGCCATCGGTCAACTCTGGCTTAATGCGTTGCATCGGCAAGGGCATGATGTGCAAGGGTGGTTACGTATCCCGCAAGTTTCTTGCCAGATTAACGTTACGATGCTTTCCGGCGAGCGTTGTAACCTTAATCTGCCGGCCAACAACACGGAACATCTGGCGCAAAGTGAGTTGCTGCTGGTCACACTGAAAGCCTGGCAGGTATCCGATGCGATTTCCGCCTTACTGCCCCGATTACGTCCTGACTGCACCATTCTCTTGTTACACAACGGCATGGGGACTTGGGAGGAACTGCCGGCAATTAGCCAGCCATTGTTATTGGGCGTTACCACGCACGCGGCACGGCGGGATGTCTCATCGGTGGTACACGTCGCGGCGGGGGTCACCCACATCGGTACGCTCGACCGATCGATATACCGGGAAGAAGATCAAAGCCAACTCGCCGAAACACTGCACCAGGCGCTGCCAGACGTCGCCTGGCATAATCACATCGCCGCCACCTGTTGGTTGAAACTGGCCGCCAATTGCGTGATCAACCCGCTAACCGTGCTGCACCAGTGCACCAATGGCGAATTGCAGGCTTATCCTGAAAAAATAACGGCGCTCAGTCAGGAAGTGGCACTGGTTATGGAGCGAGAAGGTTTCCACACATCGACGGAAAGTTTGCTGCTCTATGTAAATCAAATCATCCAGAACACGGCGGCGAATACGTCGTCAATGCGTCAGGACGTGCTGGCGCAACGTCATACGGAAATCGACTATATCACCGGTTACCTGTTACGCCGCGCCCGCGCTCATGGGCTATCTCTGCCGGAAAACAGCCGCCTGTTCGACTATATCAAACGAAAGGAGAATGAATATGACCGCCTCGGTTCTGGTCTGTCTGGCGCCTGGTAGCGAAGAAATCGAAGCCGTGACAACGATCGACCTGCTGGTCAGAGCGGGGATCCGCGTCACCACGGCCAGTGTCGCGAGCGATGGCGACACCGAGATCACCTGCTCTCGCGGCGTGAAACTGATTGCCGATGCCCCGCTGGTCGCCGTCGCCGACCATGACTTTGATGCCGTCGTGTTGCCCGGCGGCCTGCAAGGTGCAGAGTGTTTCCGCAACAGCCCATTGCTGATTGAACGCCTGCGGCAAACCCATCAGGAGGGTAAAATCGTAGCGGCGATTTGCGCCTCGCCGGCAGTGGTGCTGGAGCATCATCAGTTGTTCCCCGTCGGCAACATGACCGGCTACCCCACCCTAAAAGACCGGATTTCACCGGAAAAGTGGCTGGAAAAACGGGTGGTATTCGATCCACGCGTTAACCTGCTGACCAGTCAGGGGCCGGGGACCAGTATCGACTTCGCGCTGAAGTTGATCGATCTGCTGCTGGGTAAGAGCAAAGCAGCGGAAATCGCCGCACAACTGGTCCTGCCGCCGGGGATCTACAATTATCAGGACCCGGCCTGATTTGCCGTACAAAAACAAAAAGCGCCGGATTACGGCGCTTTTTGTTAGTAGCGAATTCAGGAAATCGCCTCAGGGGCGATACACCTTAACGTTGTTGAACCCTTGCTCACGCAGATACAGCGCCTGCAAGCGGCTCATCACGCCGCGCTCGCAATACAACAGGTAGGTTTTGCTCTGATCCAAATCGCCAAACTGTGTCGCCAGTTTATAGAACGGCAGCGATTTTACCTCAACGTGCTCCACTGCCAACGGGTGTTCATCCTGCTCGTCCGGTGAACGAATATCCAGCAGAATATCGCTTGCGGCAAAGGCATCGACGGTTTCCACTTCAGTTACCGTCTGCTGGGTTTGTTCAGCAATCTCGCGGATATCGATGTTACGCGCTTGTGCCACCACGCGGTCGAGAATCGAGAAATCAAACAGGCTTTCTTCGTGCTCGATTTTGGCCTTCACCGCCTTCACCGTCGGGCTTTTGGAGATCACGCCGCAATACTCAGGCATTGTCTTGGCAAAATCCTCAGTCCCCAGCTCCCGCGCCAGACGAATGATGTGTTCTTTGTCGTGAGAAATCAGCGGGCGCAGGATAAGCGTATCTGAAGCGTTATCGATCAAGCGCAGGTTGGTCAGCGTCTGGCTGGATACCTGACCCAAGGCTTCACCGGTCACCAGCGCTTCCACACCATAACGTTCGGCAATCCGCGATGCGGCCCGCACCATCATACGCTTGAGCACCACGCCCATTTGGCCGTCGTCCACCTTCTCCAGAATCTCACCGACCACCGGCTCGAAATCAATGGCGACAAAACGCACCCGGTGTGAACTGCCAAATCGGTTCCAGAGATAATGTGCCACCTGACGAACACCGATTTCGTGCGCGGCGCCGCCAAGATTAAAGAAGCAGTAATGCACCCGGCAACCGCGGCGCATCAGCATGTAGCTGGAAACGCCGGAATCGAACCCGCCGGAAATCAGCGACAGCACATCTTCCTGCGTGCCGATCGGGAAACCGCCGATGCCTTCATAACGGCCTTTAATCAACAGCAGGCGATCCTGATCGATTTCCAGGTGCACCGTGACTTGCGGAATAGTCAGGTTAACGCGTGCGCTCTCAATGTGCTGATTCAGCCCGCCGCCGACGTAGCGTTCCACATCCTGGGAGCTGAAATCGTGCTTGCCGCGCCGCTTCACCCGCACACAGAATGTTTTCCCTTCCAGTTGCTCGCGGTAAGTAGCCAGCGTTTGTTCAAAAATATGGTGGATATCGGTATAAGCGCAATCTTCCACCTCAAGGATATGATGAATACCCGGAATGCGCGTCAACGCATCGCGTATCACTTCACGTTGACTTTCGTCTTTGGCGCGAACCTCGATATGATCCCAGTGACGGACAACCGCCAGCGTTTCATCATACTGTTTTAAAACGTTACGAATGTTACCGGTAAGAATTTTTATAAAGCGCAATCGCACAGATTGGCTTTTGATGGTGATTTCCGGGAACAATTTAATGATAAACTTCATGGCGGTTATCGTTAGTTAATTCTGAAGGCGTAAAACACGGGTACGCGACAAACGCAGATACCCTGAGCGCTAAAATTACGTTATTGGTAAAACCATCCTGTTCAGGGTGGCGTTACCAATAGCATCCAGGGCGCGGAGTATACCACCATATTGCGGTAAGCTGCGCGAATTAAGCGCATAATTGCGCACCATAAAGGCGCTTACCGCGACAATCCGGTGGCGTCGGCGCCGTCAGGCGCGTATAAACAGAATCCGGAAACGAATATGCCGAAAAAAACTGAACAACCCGTCAGCTTTGAAAGCTCTCTCGCCGAACTGGAACAGATTGTATCGCGTCTGGAGTCGGGCGAACTTCCGTTGGAAGAGGCGTTGAACGCCTTTGAGCAGGGTGTCCAGCTTGCACGTCAGGGACAAATAAAGCTGCAACAGGCTGAGCAACGCGTGCAGATTTTGCTGAATGACGATGCCGATACCGCCCTGACACCTTTTACGCCGGATAACGAGTCGTTATGACAGATTTTCTCAAACAGCTTGCAGCACATCATCAGCGCATCGATGCCGCACTCAGCCATTTTATTTCCGCTCTGCCTTTTCAGAGTAGTCCGCTGGTGGCGGCGATGGCGCATGGCGCACTGTTGGGAGGTAAGCGGCTACGCCCATTTCTGGTCTATTCTACCGGCCGGTTGTTTGCTATTGCACAGGATAGCCTCGACGCACCGGCTGCCGCCGTTGAATGCATTCATGCCTACTCCCTGATTCATGATGATTTACCGGCTATGGACGATGACGATCTGCGGCGCGGCCAACCCACCTGTCATGTGCGGTTTGGCGAGGATAAAGCGATTCTGGCAGGCGATGCGTTGCAAACGCTGGCGTTCTCCATTCTGGCCGATGCCCCGATGCCTGGCGTGAGCGACCGCGATCGGCTGGCGATGATTTCCGAGCTGGCGCGCGCCAGCGGCGTGGCCGGTATGTGCGGCGGTCAGGCGCTGGATCTGGAGGCGGAAGGTCTCCAGGTCGACCTAGAGACGCTGGAACGCATCCATCGCCACAAAACCGGCGCACTGATTCGCGCTTCAGTGCGCTTGGGTGCGTTAGCTGCGGGCGAACGTGGCCGTCTTGCCCTGCCCTGCCTTGATCGTTATGCCGATGCAATTGGCCTGGCCTTTCAGGTGCAGGACGACATTCTCGATGTGATTGGCGACAGCGCTACCACCGGTAAACGTCAGGGTGCCGATCAGCAACTCGGTAAAAGTACCTACCCGGCCTTGCTGGGACTTGAACAAGCCCAGAGAAAAGCCCGGGAATTATGCCAGGAATCTCTCTCGGCGTTGAATGAACTGGAAGAAACGCTGGACACGCCCGCAGAAATTGCCCCACTGCGCGCGCTGGCGAACTATGTCGTTGAACGCGATAAATAATTTTAATACCGCTTGATGAGTATCCGATGACCTTTGATATAGCGAAATACCCCACGCTGGCGCTGGCGGAAAACCCTGAAGAACTGCGCCTGCTGCCAAGGGAAAGCCTGCCTAAATTGTGCGATGAACTGCGACAATATCTGTTGGACAGCGTCAGCCGCTCAAGCGGGCATTTTGCCTCGGGTCTGGGTACGGTCGAGCTGACCGTAGCGTTGCATTACGTTTACAACACGCCTTTCGACCACTTGGTATGGGACGTCGGTCACCAGGCTTATCCACATAAGATCCTGACCGGGCGACGTGATCGCATCGCTACCATCCGTCAAAAAGGCGGGCTGCACCCGTTTCCATGGCGTGGCGAAAGCGAATATGACGTCCTGAGCGTCGGCCATTCGTCGACGTCCATCAGCGCCGGTATCGGCATGGCCGTCGCCGCTGAACATGAAGGTCAGGGGCGGCGAACCGTCTGCGTGATTGGTGACGGCGCCATCACTGCCGGTATGGCGTTTGAGGCCATGAACCACGCCGGCGATATCAAACCGGATATGCTGGTCGTGCTGAACGACAACGAAATGTCGATTTCCGAGAATGTCGGCGCGCTGAACAACCACCTGGCACAGTTGCTTTCCGGCAAGCTCTATTCCACGTTGCGCGAGGGCGGTAAAAAGGTGTTATCCGGCCTGCCGCCTATCAAGGAACTGGTCAAACGTACTGAAGAACACCTGAAAGGCATGGTGGTGCCCGGTACGCTATTCGAAGAATTGGGCTTCAACTATATCGGCCCGGTGGATGGTCACGACGTGCAGTCGCTGGTGCAAACCCTGAAAAACATGCGCAGCCTGAAAGGCCCGCAGTTGCTGCATATCATGACCAAAAAAGGTAAAGGCTATGCGCCGGCCGAACAGGACCCGATAAGCTGGCACGCCGTGCCGAAATTCGACCCGGCCAGCGGGACATTACCGAAAAGCAAAGAAGCGCTGCCGACTTACTCCGCCATTTTCGGCGAGTGGCTGAGAGAAACCGCGGCGACAGACCATCGGCTGATGGCCATTACCCCAGCGATGCGCGAAGGTTCCGGCATGGTGGCGTTTTCGCGTGAATATCCGCAGCAATACTTTGATGTCGCGATCGCCGAGCAACATGCGGTGACCTTTGCCGCCGGGCTGGCGATTGGCGGTTATCGCCCGGTGGTGGCGATTTACTCCACTTTCCTGCAACGTGCCTACGATCAGGTAATTCATGACGTCGCCATTCAAAACCTGCCGGTCTTGTTTGCTATTGACCGCGGCGGCATCGTCGGGGCCGACGGTCAAACACATCAGGGCGCGTTTGACCTGTCGTTCCTGCGCTGTATCCCTCACATGGTGATCATGACGCCCAGCGACGAAAACGAGTGCCGGCTGATGCTGCATACCGGTTATCACTATCAACAAGGCCCCTGTGCGGTGCGCTACCCGCGCGGTAATGCGCTGGGCGTGGCGCTGACCTCGCTGGAAACGTTGCCTATCGGCAAAGGCGTCGTAAAACGTCAGGGTGAGAAGATTGCTATTCTGAATTTCGGTACTCTGCTGCCGGAAGCTCAGCAGGCGGCCGATGCACTCAACGCCACACTGGCGGATATGCGATTCGTCAAACCGCTGGATGAAGCGCTTATTGCCTCACTGGCCGCCAGCCACGATGTGCTGGTGACGCTGGAAGAAAATGCCGTTATGGGTGGAGCCGGCAGCGGCGTGAACGAATACCTGATGGCGAAGCGCCTGGCCGTTCCGGTGCTCAATATCGGCTTGCCGGACGCGTTTATTCCCCAAGGGTCCCAGGCGGAAATCCGCGCCGACCTGGCGCTGAACGGCGCGGGTATTGAACGCCGCATCCGCGACTGGCTGGCCTGATTGGCATTAACCTTACAGACAAAAACCGTACAAACAAAAAAACCGGGAATCCCGGTTTTTTTACGTTTCGGCCGTTGCGAAATAGCGGTTCCGGCAGCCGCTACACCACATAATGCCCGGCAACATACAACACCGCAGCCGACATCACCCCGGCGACGATATCGTCAACCATAATGCCCATACCGCCATGAACGTTACGATCAAACCAGCGGATCGGCCAGGGTTTGAAGATATCCAACACCCGGAAAATCACAAATCCGGCAATCACCCAGCTCCAATGCGTCGATGGCGCTGCCATCAGGGTGATCCACATTCCGACGAATTCATCCCAGACGATGCTGCCGTGGTCATGTACTCCCATATCTTTAGCCGTACGGTGACAAAGGTAAACGCCAATGCAGATACTGAGCATCACCAACAGCGAATAAAGCTGTAACGGTAACAGCATCAACAGATACCACACCGGGATTGCCGCCAGCGAACCGGCAGTGCCGGGCATCCACGGCGACAAGCCGCTGCCGAATCCGGTCGCCAGAAAATGCCACGGATTACGCATCCGCAAACGACGTTTGGCAACCAGCGACCCTTTGTTTTCATGCGCCAAAATGGTCATACCCTTTCAGATTGACTGCCACCGGCTGGCCTGACTGGAAGAAACTTAACCCTTCCGAAGCAGGAGCGATCTGGCCGATACAGGTATAGTTTGCCCCCAAATGACCAATCGCCACCTCCAGCGCGCCCCGGTTGACCTCCGGCACGGTAAAGCACAGTTCATAGTCTTCACCGCCGCCCAGCGCCCAGCGCATCGCCTGATCAGGGTCGCTATGCCGCAACAATGCCTTGGAATAAGGCAACGATTCCAGATTGATGCGTGCGCCGCAATCACTGGCTTTGAGAATATGCCCTAAATCAGAGGCCAGCCCATCGGACAGATCGATAGCGGCACTGGCCAGATCGCGTAGCGCCTGGCCATACAGGATTCGAGGCTGGGGTCGTAAATGACGCTGCAACAACCAATGACGATCGTCAGCGTCAGCCACCTGTCGTTGTTGCTGCAAAATAGCCAGGCCGGCGGCGCTATCACCCAGCGTTCCGGTTACATAGATCCAATCGCCGATACGCGCTCCACTGCGCTTCAGCGCTCGCCCTGCCGGCACCAGCCCTTGGATGGTCAGCGTCATGCTAAGCGGTCCGCGCGTGGTATCGCCGCCGATCAGTTGCATATCGTAGTAAGAAAGCTGTTCAAACAGACTGTCGCTATAAGCGGCCAGCCAGTCGGTATCAATGCCAGGCAACGTGAGCGCCAGTGAGACAAAGGCCGGGTCGGCCCCCATCGCCGCCAAATCGCTCAAATTGACCGCCAAAGATTTGTATGCCAGATCGGCCGGGTCGATATCAGGCAGAAAATGAATGCCGGATACCAGCGTATCCGTGCTGACCGCCAGCAGTTGTTTGTCCGGAATGCTCAGCAGGGCGCAGTCATCGCCGATCCCCAATTCAACACCCCGTCGTGAATAGCCCACCCGATTGAAATAGCGGGCAATCACATCAAACTCACCTTGAGCCATACTCTTTCCAGACAGTGCTAACCTAAAAAAAACCAAGGCCGGAAAACCGGCCCTGACTGACTTATTTTTTACCCGGCCGCAAATGTGGCCCGGCTTTGTCCAGTACACCGTTGACGAATTTGTGGCTGTCTTCGGCACCAAACACTTTAGCCAACTCAATCGCTTCGTTGATGGCAACCTTGTACGGCACATCCTCGCGTTTGCTAAGCTCATACACCGCCAAGCGCAAAATAGCGCGTTCGACTTGCCCGAGCTCTTCCAACTGACGGGAAAGATACGGCGCCATCTGGGCATCCAGCTTTTCCGCCTGGGTGGCGACGCCCGCCAGCAACTCGCGGAAATAGGCGATGTCCACGCCTTTGACATCCTGCTCGCTCAGGAACTGGAGTTCAACATCGGCAATATCATTTTTGGACAACTGCCAGGAATAAAGCGCTTGAACCGCACATTCACGAGCGCGGCGACGAGCAGCAGGTTTCACGGAATACCCCTTACAAAATAAATCAGGCTGACTTGATTGAGTGTAATACATTGATCATTTCAAGCGCGGTCAGAGCGGCTTCCGCCCCTTTGTTCCCCGCTTTCGTGCCGGCACGCTCGATAGCCTGCTCAATACTTTCCGTAGTCAGCACACCGAAGGCGACCGGAATGTCGCTGTTCATTGCGACGTGAGACAGGCCGGAACTGCATTCGCCGGCAACAAATTCAAAATGCGCAGTACCGCCGCGGATCACCGTACCCAGCGCCACCACGGCGTCATACTTCTGGCTGTTGGCCAGCGCACGCACGGTCAGCGGCAGTTCATAGGCGCCCGGCACCCACACCACGGTGACGTTTTCTGCTTTCACCTGGCCGATACGTTTGAGCGCGTCCAGCGCGCCTTCCAGCAGGCTGTCATTGATAAAGTGGTTGAAACGGGCAATAGCAATCGCCACGCGGGCATTCGGAGCGGCAACAACACCTTCAATAATGTTCATAGCTTTCCTTTGATTGTTTTACGACCCCGCAGGGGGGCGGATTCTATCATATTCTTCCGGGCACGTATCCGCTTTTGACCCGGTAACGGATATCTGCCGCCTCAACGCGGGCAGAAACGTGCTAACGCGGCTTCAGCGTCAGGCGAACATCCGGCCCTATCTGGCAGACATCCGTCATATCGAACATCGGTGCCTGCGACAACTGTTCCAGCCCCGGCAGGACGCACAGCGATCGCGCTGCGTCCCCCAATAATTTCGGCGCCAGATAGACGATCAGTTCATCCACCACGCCGGCTTGCAATAATGCACCGGCCAGACGAGGGCCCGCCTCCACCCATACCGTATTAATCTGGCGTTTACCCAGCGTCATCATCAGGCCAACCAGATCGATACCACCGCCATGCAGCGGCATTTCCAGTTGCTCTACGCCATCCGGCCATGACTGATCATCCTGACGTGCACGCACCAGCCAGGTCTGCCCCGGTTGGTTCACCAGGCGATGCTGCGGCGTCACGCGCGACTGACTATCGACAATCACGCGTACCGGCTGACGCATCGCACTTTCAGGGTAGAGGCGCTGGGTATCTTCATCCAGCTCGGACCAACGCACGGTCAACGACGGATCATCCGCCAGCACGGTGGCGCTGCTGCTGAGAATAGCCGAACTCTGTGCGCGAAAACGCTGCACATCCTGACGAGACTGCGGCGAGGTGATCCACTGGCTTTCACCGGACGCCATCGCCGTCCGGCCATCCAGCGACGCCCCGAGTTTGAGTTGTACATAAGGGAAGCCGGTGCGCATCCGCTTCAGAAAGCCGCGGTTAATCTTTTCCGCCTGATCCATCAGGACACCGTGATGCACGGCGATACCGGCTTGTTGTAAACGATGCAAACCGCGCCCGGCCACCTGCGGGTTAGGGTCTTGCATCGCGGCGACCACCCGCGCCACACCGGCTGCAACCAGCGCATCGGCGCAAGGCGGGGTACGCCCGTGATGACTACAGGGCTCAAGCGTCACATACGCCGTAGCGCCGTGCGCCTTGTCGCCTGCCATACGCAGCGCATGTACCTCGGCATGGGGCTCGCCGGCTTTCTGGTGATATCCCTCACCGACTATCTCGCCGTCTCTGACGATCACACAGCCGACGTTCGGATTCGGCGCCGTAGTAAAACGCCCGCGGCGAGCAAGCTCCAGTGCGCGAGCCATATAGAATTCATCAGAGTATGTAGCCATCCGGTGCTTATCCTGGATTAAGAATTATGTTGGAAGCGCGCGATACGCAAGAAAACTACGCGCCGTTAATCCTGCAGACGGGCGATCTCTTCGCCAAACTCGCGGATATCCGCAAAACTACGGTACACCGACGCAAAACGAATGTAGGCCACCTTGTCGAGCTTTCTTAGCGCATCCATCACCAGATTGCCCACCATTTTGGCCGTCACTTCCCGCTCGCCGGTCGCTCGCAGTTGGGACTTAATATGCGTAATCGCCATTTCCACATCGTCAGAGCTGACCGGGCGCTTTTCCAGCGCCTTCAGCATACCGCTGCGTAGTTTGTCCTCATTGAACGGTTCGCGCACATCATTACTTTTGATCACGCGCGGCATAACCAATTCAGCCACCTCAAACGTGGTAAAACGTTCATTACACACCAGACACTGGCGGCGACGGCGCACCTGAGAGCCCTCTCCCACCAGACGAGAATCAATTACCTTGGTATCCACAGCGGCACAAAAAGGACAATGCATAACGTTTCCAGACCATAGCCTTATTATCTCGGCCTAGTTTACCCCGAATTTCGCTTATAACCCAAATACCGGCATAACGCCTTTTTCATCGTCGACATCACTGCGGTTTAGTTTTGATTGAAGTGACATACGTTAAAGTAGCGCCGCATATTGGTCATGCTGTGTGTCGGCAGCCGACTGATAAACCTATCGGCGCCGGGATAGCCGGCACGCTAACGGAAACGCCCCGCGTTTCTTCTTTTTCCACTACCGGAGACCCCCTCAATGGGACCTGACCCTAACCCTCATCCAGGGTACTGCGTCACTCGCCGGTAAGTCAGCTTTACGCTGCCTTGCCGGTCAACACAGGCAAGGCAGCGGCGTTCATTCCCCCTGCCTTTGATAACAAGCCACACGCGGGTGTATTGGCTCTGCGTGCTATTGGGCTGCAGCTTTTTATCGCTGCGGCAGGGAGTTTTTATGCTGTTTATTCGACTCACAAGACACCTGTTCTCGCAACTTGGCCGCCATTTGCCGCGCCGCTTGTTCCAGCGCGACCTGATGCCAGACGGCAAATTGAACATCAACCAGGCCATGACCGAGGCGATGACGGCACGTTGCCTGCATCTGGCCTATCTTGATGAAACCGCCCTGTATCAGGAATTCGCCAGCCATCCCGAAGGATTATTGCCTGATGAAGTGATGCAGGCGCGGGCGCGCCACGGCGATAACTGCATTCCCGGCGAGCAACCCCTGCCCTGGTGGCGGCACTTATGGCGTTGCTATCGCAACCCGTTCAACCTGCTGCTGACGCTGCTGGGAATGATTTCTTATGCCACGGAAGACCTGACCGCTGCGCTGGTCATCGCGCTAATGGTGCTCATTTCCACGCTGCTCAATTTCATTCAGGAAGCGCGTTCCGGTAAAGCGGCCGATGCATTAAAAGCAATGGTCAGCAACAAGGTGACGGTACTGCGCAGCGATACCCACAACGGTTATAGCGACTATCAGGACATCCCGCTGGACCAACTGGTTCCGGGCGATATCGTTAAACTGGCGGCAGGCGATATGATCCCAGCCGATCTGCGCATTTTACAGGCTCGCGACTTGTTCATCAGTCAGGCGTCGCTGACCGGCGAATCGCTACCGGTGGAAAAAGTAGCGAACAGCCGCCAGAGCGAGCCGGCAACCACACTGGAATGCGACACGCTCTGCTTTATGGGCACCAACGTGGTCAGCGGCACCGCACTGGCAATGGTGATAGCCACCGGCCGCCACACCTGGTTTGGTCAACTGGCCGGCCGGGTCGCGCAAAACCCCAGTGAAATAAATGCCTTCCAGCAAGGTATCAGCCGCGTAAGCTGGTTACTTATCCGCTTTATGCTGGTAATGACGCCGACTGTCCTGTTCATCAACGGCTACACCAAAGGCGATTGGTGGGAAGCCGCACTGTTCGCGCTGTCGGTCGCCGTCGGCCTGACGCCGGAAATGCTGCCGATGATCGTCACCTCGACGCTGGCGAAAGGCGCGGTCAAACTGTCGCGCCAGAAAGTGATCGTCAAACGCTTGGATGCCATCCAGAATTTCGGCGCGATGGATATCCTGTGTACCGACAAAACCGGCACGTTGACGCAGGACAAAATCGTACTGGAATGCCATACCGATGCGTTTGGCCGTACCAGCCAGCGAGTGCTGCGCCGTGCCTGGCTAAACAGCGCCTACCAAACCGGGTTGCGCAATCTGCTGGACCAAGCGGTATTGGCCGGTATCCCATGCCAGGAGCAACAAGCCGAGCTGTCGCGCTGGCGAAAAGTGGACGAAATCCCGTTTGATTTTGAACGCCGCCGTATGTCGGTCGTGGTGGCGGAAAACAACCATGAACACCTGTTAATTTGCAAAGGCGCGCTGGAAGAAATCCTCAGCGCCTGCGCTCAGGTGCGGCGTGCTGAACAATTGCTGCCGCTGGACGCCGCCTTACTCTCGCATATCCGTCATTTAACGGATGAGTTGAACCGCCAGGGGTTGCGCGTGGTGGCCGTCGCCAGCAAGCTCATGCCAGCCGATCGTCAGGATTACGGCCGGGTGGATGAATCCGACCTGATTCTGGAAGGCTATATCGCTTTTCTCGATCCGCCGAAAGAGAGCACCGCGCCGGCGCTAAAAGCGCTGAAGGACAACGGCGTGATGGTGAAAATCCTCACCGGCGATAGCGAACTGGTGGCGGCTAAAGTGTGCCGTGAAGTAGACATCGAACTGACCGGCGTACTGACGGGCCGTGATATCGATGCGCTAAGCGATGAACAACTGGCGCACGCTGCCCGCGACACCACGCTATTTGCCCGTCTCACGCCGCTGCACAAGGAACGTATTGTGCGCCTGCTGCGCTCGGAAGGGCACGTGGTCGGCTTTATGGGCGACGGTATCAACGACGCGCCGGCGCTGCGGGCGGCGGATATCGGTATTTCGGTGGACTCGGCGGTGGATATCGCCCGCGAAGCGGCAGACATTATCCTGCTGGAAAAAAGCTTGATGGTGCTGGAAGAAGGCGTCATCGAAGGTCGCCGCACCTTCGTCAACATGCTGAAATACATCAAGATGACCGCCAGTTCCAACTTCGGTAACGTCTTCAGCGTACTGATAGCCAGCGCTTTCCTGCCGTTTCTGCCGATGTTGCCGCTGCATCTGTTGATCCAAAACCTGATGTACGATATTTCGCAGATAGCAATCCCGTTCGATAACGTGGACGACGATCAGGTCAAAAAACCACAGCACTGGAATGCCGGCGATATCGGTCGCTTCATGGTATTTTTCGGTCCGATCAGCTCTATTTTCGATGTGCTGACCTTCTCACTGATGTGGTGGTTCTTTCATGCGAACACCCCGGCCGCTCAAACACTGTTCCAGTCCGGCTGGTTTATTGAAGGGCTTCTCTCACAGACGCTCATTGTGCATATGATCCGTACCCGACGTATCCCGTTTATCCAGAGCCGTCCATCCTGGCCGGTGATGGCGATGACGCTCTTAATCATGGCGACAGGCATTGGTCTGGTGTTCTCGCCGCTGGCGGGTTTCCTGCAACTACAGGCGCTTCCGCTCAGTTACTTCCCATGGCTACTGGCGATTCTGAGCGGTTATCTGCTGCTTACTCAGGCCATGAAAGACTTCTTCGCCCGTCGCTACGGCTGGCAATAACGATAATCGATGCAGCGGTGAATAGTGGCCGCTGCATCGTGACAGTTCTCTCGATTCAGCTTGTTCTGCTTATCTTTTTCCTGAAATGTCATCCACTATAAGGGACAACGAATCGTGTCTAAACTGACACGGATTAGCTTATGAAACGGCCCGCTACGGTCTCAGGGAGAAACAGGCCATGACTGTTTACCACCGCGTTATTCCGCTGTTATCCGTCATCATGTTGCTCGCCGCATGTGCGCAACCACAAACTACCCACGTCAAAAACGAATTAGGGCAGATCAACCAGAAACTGCATGACCTCACAGACCGAGCGCTCGCTCTGGAACAGCAAAATACACTGAATGCCAACTCCACGTCTGGCGTGTATCTGTTACCCGCAGCGCGAAACCGGGCGTTGCTTGAGAGCGGCATCGGCAAGTTAAGTCTGGAAATCAGCAAAGTTGAACCGGAAGCTAACGGCACTCGCGCGTTGCTGACTATTCGTACCATGAACATGCCGGCATTACCTGCTTTTCGGGCAACACTTGACTGGGGAGCGCTTGACCCGGTCAGCGGCAAGCCATTGACCGGCGATATGCAGACACAAGTGATCACGTTCTCGCCGTCTTTGACGCCGGTTTCAGAAACGACGATCGAAATACGACTTTCCGGCCTGACGCCCGAACAGTTGGGTTTTGTGCGTATGCATGATGTGATGGCCGAGTCTGAACCGCGCCAGAGTAATCCGAATCCACCCACCCACTAAAGCGGCGCCGGCATTTATTCTCTATTCACGAACAATCACCACCTCCCGAGGCGGTGGTTTAGGGCTGATAAAAAAACCCTGCCGGTTGGCAGGGTTTTGATTGCACCATCCGCATTCAAAGAAGGTTACGGCAGCAATGACGGCTGATCCGCGCCCTCTTTTTCCACTTTCTGCACCAACATGTGCTCGCGTTTCATACCCAACTTGAGCGCCAGTGCGGAAGCGACATAAATAGAAGACACCGTACCGATGGCTACACCAATCAACATGGTCAACGAGAACCCTTTCAACATTGCACCGCCGAACAGGTACAACATCAGGATCACCACCAACGTCGTTCCCGATGTGATCAAGGTTCGGTGCAACGTTTGGGTCAACGACACGTTGAAAATTTCGTAAGGCGTTCCACGGCGGATCTTGCGGAAGTTTTCACGAATACGGTCAGACACCACGATGCTATCGTTCAGCGAATAACCGATGACCGACATCAGCGACGCTACAATCGTCAGGTCGATTTCAATATCGAACAACGACAGTATGCCCATAGTGATGATCACGTCGTGCGCCAACGCAATCACCACCCCGGCAGCCAGACGCCATTCGAAACGAAAGCCGACGTAGACCAGAATACTGATTAACGCCGCCATCAACGCCATGGCGCCATTCTGCGCCAGATCAGCCCCTACGCTCGGCCCAACGAATTCAATGCGCTTAATCGCTGCATTCTGGCTGGTTGATTCGTTGATCACGTTAACAACTTTGCTGCCGAGAGCCTGACCGCCGGACTCATCGTGAGCAGGCGGCATACGTACCATAATGTCGCGGCTGCTGCCGAAGTTCTGTACCAGCGGATCCGCAAAACCGGCTTTCTGCAGCGCTTCACGCATCTGCTCCAGATCCACGGATTTTTCCAGCGAAATCTCGATAACCGTACCACCGGTGAAATCCAGTCCCCAGTTGAAACCACGCACGCCCATCACGGCGATAGACAGGATCAACAACAAACCGGACAAACCGAAAGCCCAGTAGTCCCAGCGCATAAAGTCATAAACTTTACGGCCGTAGTTCAATTGTTCAACAGTATATTCCTGTGCCACAACGCACTCCTCAGATAGACAGCTTTTTAATGCGTTTGCCGCCGTACAACAGGTTTACGATGGCACGGGTCCCAACGATCGCGGTAAACATGGATGTCGCCACGCCAATCCCGGTCGTAATCGCAAATCCTTTGATCGAGCCGGTACCGACCGCATACAGGATAATGACCTTAATCAGCGTCGTAACGTTGGCATCGAAAATGGAGCTGAATGCGCCGCGATAGCCTTCGTCAATCGCCTGCTGAACGGTTCGTCCGTTGCTGAGTTCCTCTTTGATACGCTCGTTAATCAGTACGTTAGCGTCCACTGCTACAGCCAGGGTTAACACGATACCCGCGATCCCCGGCATGGTCAGGGTAGCCCCCGGCAGCAACGACATCACCCCGACAACCAGCACCAGGTTCAACAACAGTGCCGATGTCGCAATCATGCCGAACTTCTTGTAGAAGAAGATCATGAACAGAATCGACACCGCTAAGCCAGCCAGACAGGCTTCCAGACCTTGGGTAATGTTTTGCATCCCCAGCGTCGGGCCGATGGTACGCTCTTCCACAATCTGAATCGGCGCTATCAGCGCACCGGCACGCAGCAGCAGCGACAGTTGGCGAGCTTCGTTCGGATTGTTGATGCCGGTAATGCGGAAGCTGTTACCCAGAGGAGACTGGATAGTGGCGACGTTAATCACCTCTTCCTGTTTTTCCAGAATGGCGCGACCATTAGCGTCTTTTTTACCGCTGTCCTTATACTCCACAAACAGGGTCGCCATCGGCTTACCGACGTTGCCCTTAGTGAAGTTTAACATCAGGTTGCCGCCGGCACTGTCCAGCGAGATATTCACCTGCGGGCGATTGTACTCATCATTGCCGGAAGTCGAGTCGGTAATGTGGTCGCCGGTCAGAATCACACGTTTGAACAGGGCTATCGGGCCGCCATCACGCATATTCATCACTTCGGTATCGCCCGGCACACGCCCGTTGCTCATCGCGACAGGATCAACATTGCTGTTCACCAGGCGGAACTCCAGCGTAGCCGTCGCGCCCAGAATTTCTTTGGCGCGCGCCGTATCCTGAATCCCCGGCAATTCAACCACGATACGGTCGGCACCCTGGCGTTGTACCAGCGGTTCGGCGACGCCGAGCTGGTTAACACGATTGCGCAGGATATTGATGTTCTGCTGCACCGCATATTCACGGGCTTCGCGCAAACGAACATCGCTCATCACCGCACGCAGCGTATCGTTGCCGCTAGAGCTGATCACCAAATCGCGATGGCGAGGGGTCAGGTAATTCACCGCGTTGTCACGCGGCTGACTGTCGCGGAACAGGATTTCCACGCCATAATTATCCGACTTGCGAACAGAAGCATACTGGATGCCTTTCTCGCGCAGTTCACTGCGCAGGGAATCCATCGTCTGCTCCTGTAACTTGCCTAATGCGGTATCCATATCCACTTCCATCAGGAAGTGAACACCGCCACGCAGGTCAAGACCCAGTTTCATCGGCTCCGCCCCCAGCACTCTCAGCCAGGTTGGCGTAGCGGGAGCCAGATTGAGCGCCACCACATATTTCTCGCCCAGCGCGTTCAGCAGCACTTCACGAGCATGAAGCTGTATATCCGGCGTAGAGAAGCGCGCGAGAATAGCGCCGTTTTCCAGCGCAATAGACTTGCTGGCGATATTTTGTTCTTTCAAAACATTCTGGATCTGGACCAGCGTAGATTCACTGGCGGCGGTTCCTCGCGCGCCAGTGACCTGAATTGCCGGATCCTCACCATACAGGTTAGGAAGTGCGTAGAGCAGACCGACGACGATCGTCACGATCAGCATCAGATACTTCCACAGAGGATAGCGGTTTAACACGATAGTTCCCTTCGGGAAAGTCGAAAAATTACAGGGCCTTCATGGTACCCTTCGGCAGTACGGACGTCACGTAGTCACGCTTGATCACGACTTCATTGGTATCATTCAGGGCAATGGTGATAAATCCGTTATCAGCCACTTTGGTCACGCGACCTACCAGGCCGCCGTTAGTCAACACTTCGTCGCCTTTGCTGATCGAATCCATCAACTTCTTGTGTTCCTTGGCACGTTTTTGCTGAGGGCGCAGGATCATGAAATAAAAAATCAGACCGAACACGGCCAGCATAATCACCAGAGAGTACGGGCTTCCTTGAGCCGGAGCACCTGCGGTTGCTGCCACAGCGTCGGAAATGAAAAAACTCATTTAAATGTCCTCTTTAGTTATCAAAACAACAGTTATCTATAAAACGTTCATGCCACGCAAACATGCTTATTGCGGCACATGACCTTCATGGTCATCTCCCGCCGCCTTGTCGACCAACGGCGGAACCGGTTTACCGATGCGCTGATAAAACTCAGTCACAAAGCTCTCTAATCTACCTTCCTCGATAGCCTGACGTAAACCCGCCATCAGGCGTTGATAATAGCGCAGGTTATGGATGGTATTGAGGCGCGCGCCGAGTATTTCGTTACAACGGTCAAGGTGGTGCAAGTAGGCGCGGCTATAATTGCGACACGTGTAGCAATCACAGTGCTCATCCAGCGGTCCGGTGTCGTCTTTATGCCGGGCATTACGGATCTTGACCACGCCGTCCGTCACGAACAGATGGCCGTTACGGGCGTTACGGGTCGGCATCACGCAATCAAACATATCGATACCGCGGCGTACCCCTTCCACCAAATCTTCCGGTTTACCCACCCCCATCAGATAGCGGGGTTTATCCGTCGGCAACTGCGGGCAGACATGCTCCAGAATGCGGTGCATATCGGCCTTCGGCTCGCCGACCGCGAGGCCGCCCACAGCGTAACCATCAAAACCGATGTCTACCAGACCTTTTACCGACACATCACGTAAATCTTCGTAAACACTGCCCTGAACGATGCCGAACAGCGCGTTTTTGTTGCTTAATTCGTCAAAACGCTGACGGCTGCGCTTCGCCCAGCGCAACGACATTTCCATCGACCGCTTGGCGTAATCCCAATCGGCGGGATACGGCGTACATTCGTCGAAAATCATCACGATATCGGAACCGAGATCGTACTGAATTTCCATGGATTTTTCCGGGCTCAGGAAAATAGCGTCGCCATTGATCGGATTACGGAAATGTACGCCTTCTTCCGTGATCTTGCGGATATCCCCGAGGCTAAAAACCTGAAAACCACCGGAGTCAGTCAGGATCGGACCATGCCACTGCATAAAATCATGCAGGTCGCCGTGCCGTTTCATGATTTCCTGCCCCGGGCGTAACCACAGGTGAAACGTGTTGCCCAGAATGATCTGAGCGCCGGTGTCTTTAACTTCTTCCGGCGTCATGCCCTTAACGGTGCCATAGGTGCCGACCGGCATAAAAGCCGGGGTTTCCACCACACCACGTTCAAAAACCAGACGACCGCGACGCGCGCGGCCGTCCGTTTGCAACAGTTCGTACTTCACTTAACCTCCAGCATCAGAAAACAGTCTGATGGCGTTATTGATATACCCACAGAACCTGGCCTGCGGTATGGAAATCGGTCGGCGGCGAATTAGCCCACCTGCTCCTGTTCCGCCGATGGATTACGGGTGATGAACATCGCATCCCCGTAACTGAAAAAACGGTACTGCTCCGTCACCGCTTGCCGGTAAGCCGCCATGGTATGGCGGTAACCGGCAAACGCCGAAACCAACATAATCAGCGTCGATTCCGGCAGGTGGAAGTTGGTCACCAGCGCGTCCACTACCCGGTAGTGATAGCCGGGATAGATAAAGATACGGGTATCGCCGAAAAACGGTGCGAGACTCTCCCCTGCGCTGGCCTGGGCTGCGCTTTCCAGCGAGCGCACCGACGTGGTGCCGACGGCGATAACGCGATTGCCGCGCGCCTTGCAGGCCAACACGGCATCCACCACCGCCTGCGGCACTTCGGCATACTCGGCGTGCATGATGTGATCTTCGATGGACTCCACCCGCACCGGCTGGAATGTACCGGCGCCGACATGCAGGGTAACGAAGGCCATTTCCAC
This sequence comes from Dickeya sp. ws52, assembly GCF_007210685.1. Taxonomy (NCBI): domain Bacteria; kingdom Pseudomonadati; phylum Pseudomonadota; class Gammaproteobacteria; order Enterobacterales; family Pectobacteriaceae; genus Dickeya; species Dickeya sp. ws52. The sequence continues at coordinate 163,614 of NZ_SZVX01000002.1, read as the reverse complement.
GCCTTTTTCCTTCAGGGCCGCCAGCAACGGCTCGTCAAAGTGCAAACCGGCGGTCGGCGCCGCCACCGCGCCCGGACGCTGGCTATATACCGTCTGGTACAGTTCGCGGTCCGCCGCCTCATCCGGGCGGTCGATATAGGGTGGCAGCGGCATATGCCCGATGTCATTGAGAATGGTCAACACATCGCGCGTATCGTCAAACTGAATTTCAAACAAGGCGTCATGACGCGCCAGCATGGTGGCTTTCACGCTCTCACCTTCACCGAGCAATAGCGCAGTACCCGGTTTCGGCGCCTTGGAAGCGCGCACATGCGCCAATACGCGCTTATCATCCAACATGCGCTCGACCAAGACTTCCAACTTGCCGCCGCTGGCCTTGCGGCCAAACAGACGAGCGGGAATAACACGGGTATTGTTAAATACCAGCAGATCGCCCGGCTGTAATTTATCGAGCAGATCGGTAAAGACGCCGTGCGCGATTGCGCCTGTCGGGCCATCCAGCGACAACAGACGGCAACCGCTGCGTTTTGCCTGCGGATAGCGGGCAATCAGAGATTCAGGCAACTCAAACGAAAAATCGGCAACACGCATGACCATTCACTTAATTTTCGGCACAGTGGAACAAAAGAAGCGGCCTAGTCTAGAGCCCGTCGGGAGCGGCTGCAAGAAATAAGCGGGACTGCTCGTCGCCTTCCTCTATACTTGCGCATTATTAATGCCTTTTCGCTTTTCCGGGAGCGCGTCGACCCCATGAATTTTCTCGCACATCTGCATCTCGCCACGCTGGCACAAAGCTCGTTGACCGGAAACCTGATGGCGGATTTCGTGCGCGGTAACCCTGACACACTTTATCCGGCGGAAATGGTCGCAGGCATCCGTCTGCACCGCCGCATAGACGCCCTGACCGACAGCCTGCCGGAAGTACGCACCGCCTGTCGCCATTTCAGTGCCGATTATCGCCGCGTCGCACCGATAGCGCTGGATGTGCTGTGGGACCATTTTCTGGCGCGCCACTGGTCGGAACTGGAGCCCACAATACCCTTGACGCATTTCGTCAACGACGCCGAACGACAAATAGCGCCCCACCTGCCTGATACCCCGGAGCGCTTTCGCAACCTGAATCATTACCTGTGGCCTGAACGCTGGCTGGAGCGTTACGCCGAACTGCCGTTCATCGCCGACGTACTGCACCGCATGTCGGTGCGCCGCCCGAAGCTGGCGGCGCTTTCCGGTTCTTTCGGCGACATTGAACGCGGCTACCATCAATTTGAAACATTATTCTGGCAGTTCTATCCTCGTATGATGCATCTGGCAAAAACAGGTCAGCTTGATGGCCCGGCTGACGCCGCACGGTAACATGAGGAACAGCACGCCAGGCTGTTCATCTGTCAGTGAAAAGAATTATCAATTGATTCGATAGACAAAGGCTATCTTATTGATTGGTCGCTTTCACTTTATTCACCGGCAGGCTGTACCTATACTTACGGCGTTTATTACATTCACCTATCATTAACAGTATTTACAGGAGTAATTATGGTCCTGGTAACGCGTCCTGCCCCCGATTTCACCGCCGCTGCCGTACTGGGAAGCGGGGAAATCGTTGAGAATTTCAATCTGAAAAAGCACATCAACGGTAAACCGGCTGTGATCTTCTTCTGGCCGATGGATTTCACCTTCGTGTGCCCGTCTGAGCTGATTGCGTTCGATCACCGCTATGAAGAGTTTAAAAAACGTGGCGTTGAAGTGGTTGGTGTGTCTTTTGACTCTGAGTTCGTTCACAACGCCTGGCGTAAAACTCCGGTCGAAAACGGCGGTATCGGCGAAGTGAAATACGCGATGGTCGCTGATATTAAACGTGAAATTCAGAAAGCCTACGGTATCGAACACCCGGAAGCCGGCGTAGCGCTGCGCGGCTCTTTCCTGATCGATAAAAACGGCATCGTCCGTCATCAGGTAGTGAACGATCTGCCGCTGGGTCGTAACATCGACGAAATGGTACGTATGGTTGATGCACTGCAATTCCACGAAGAGCACGGCGAAGTGTGCCCGGCTCAGTGGGAAAAAGGCAAAGCCGGTATGGGCGCCTCTCCGGACGGCGTGGCGAAATACCTGAAAGAAAACGCCAACAACCTGTAATCGATACGTCGATATCAGGCATCAGCCAGCGGCCTCGCCGCTGGCTTTTTTATGCCCGTCATCCGTGCACCGTGCGGCTCAAGCACGGCGCCGACGCAGCGCGTAGCTTGCCAGTAACAGCGCTATCCACACCATCCCGGCATACAGCGCGATACGGGTATCAGGGAAATAACCGATCAGGCCGATGATGAATACCAGAAAGACAATGCCGACCATCGCGGTCGCCGATCCGCCGGGTAACGGAAACGCCAGTGCTTTAGCCTGTTCGCGACTCAGTTTGCGGCGAAAGGCAATCTGTGAGCACAGAATCATGATCCACACCCATACCGTAGCGAAGGTCGCCAGCGACGCAATCACCAAAAACACTTTCTCCGGCATGATGTAGTTGAGATACACGGCGATCAACAGCGCCAGCACCATCACCACCACCGTCACCCAGGGGGTGCCGCGCTGTGACAGGCGGCTGAATACCTTCGGCGCATGTCCCTGCTCCGCCATGCCGTGCAACATGCGACCGACGCCGAACACGTCACTGTTGATGGCGGAGAGCGATGCGGTGATCACCACGAAATTCAGGATGCCGGCCGCCGCCGTAATGCCCATATGTTGGAACGTCAGTACAAACGGGCTGCCTTCGGTGCCCACCTGATTCCACGGATAAATCGACATAATCACAAATAAGGTGCCGACATAGAACACCAGAATACGCCAGGGCACCGAGTTGATGGCGTGCGGAATGGACTTGTGCGGTTCTTTGGCTTCGCCGGCGGTGATGCCGATAATTTCCACGCCGCCATAAGCGAACATCACCATCTGCAACGACAGGATCATCCCCATCACACCATTGCTGAAGAAACCGCCGTTGCTCCATAAATTATGGATACCGGTCGGCTCGCCGCCGTTGCCGATCCCCCAGACGATGATGCCAATCCCGGCCACAATCATCACCACGATGGTCGCGACCTTGAAAAACGACAGCCAGAACTCCAGCTCGCCGAAGACTTTCACATTCATCAGATTGATGGCGCCGATGATCAGCACTACGCTCAATACCCAAACCCAATGCGGCACCGCCGGGAACCACACGCCCATATAAATGCCGAAAGCGGTAACGTCGGCAATCGCCACGATCAGCATTTCAAAGCAATAGGTCCAACCGGTGATATAACCGGCCAGCGGGCCGAGGTAATCGCGGGCGTAGCGGGAAAAGGAGCTGGCCTGCGGGTTGTTGACGGACATCTCCCCCAGCGCACGCATAATGATATAGGCGAACACGCCGCCAATCAGATACGCCAGCAGCACGCTGGGGCCGGCCATTTGAATGGCGCTGGCAGAACCGTAAAACAGTCCGGTGCCGATGGCCGAGCCCAGCGCGATGAAACGAATATGCCGCGTACTTAAGCCGCGCTTGAGTCTGGATTGTTGTTCCATAGGTTTGGATTGTTGTTCCATAAATAAGCAACCCTGTCTTTACAAACGAAAAAACCACAGGCAAATGCCTGTGGTGAAAAACCTCCGTCCAACCGTCAATCAGGAGTGTGCGGTGACTTCCTGACGACCGGTGATGCGGTCATAAATCCCCACCACCAGCAGAATGAGCAATGACGGCGGCAACCAGGCCAGACCCTGCTCACTCATCGGCAGGCTTTGCGTCCAGCCCGGCAGTAATGACTGAAAAGCAGAGGATTTAATACCGTCCAGCAAGCCAAACACCAGACTGACCAGCATCACCGGTGCGATCACATGGGTACTGTTATTCCACCAGCGACGGGTGAAACTCAGCAGCACCAGCACAATGCACGGCGGGTAAATAGCAGTCAGCACCGGCACTGACAGCTGAATCAGATGACTCAACCCCAGATTGGAGACCACCATCGAGAACCCCCCCAGCACAAACACCAGCGTGCGATAAGACCACGGCAGGTACTGCGCGAAAAATTCGGCACAGGCGCAGGTCAGCCCTACGGCGGTGACCATACAGGCGATGAAGATCAGCAACGCCAGGAAGCTGCTGCCCATATTGCCGAAGGTGTACTGCACATAGGCGTGCAGAATTTCAGCGCCGTTTTGTGCGTTCGGCACCAGCGAACCACTGAAGGAACCCAGGTGGAACAAACTCAGGTAAACCAGCGTTAATCCCAGCCCGGCGATCAGCCCGGCCCAAATGGTGTAACGGGTTAACAAGGCAGCGTCGCTGACGCCGCGAGAACGCGCAGCGTTGACGATAACAATACCGAACACCAGCGCACCCAACGTATCCATAGTCAGATAGCCGTTGACGAAACCACTGGAGAACGGCACCTGCTGGTAGGCCTCGGCCGTCGGCATCGGCGTACCGGCCGGCCATAACAGCGCGGCAATTCCCAGTACGGTCAACGCGATAATTTTTACCGGCGCCAGAATGTGGCCGACGGTATCCAGCAGCCGCCCGGGATAGAGCGAAATCGCGATGACGATGGCAAAGTAGATCAGGCTATAAATCAGCAACGGCATGGCGCCCTGGCCCACCAGCGGCGCGATACCGACTTCAAACGATACCGTCGCGGTACGCGGAGTAGCGAATAATGGCCCCACCGCCAGATAACAGACCGTCGCCAGCAGCACGCCGGCTTTCTTGCCGATCGGGCTACTCAGGGTATCAATACCGCCGCCCACTCGGGCCAACGCGATCACCGTCAGCACCGGCAAGCCCACCGCGGTAATCAGGAAGCCCAGTGCGGCTACCCACACGTGTTCACCGGCCTGCTGGCCGACCATCGGCGGGAAAATAATATTCCCGGCACCGACGAACAGGGCAAAGGTCATGAAGCCCAATGCCATGATATCTTTGGAAGTTAAACGATGACTCATCATGTATGTTGTTGTTGCCTGTAAAAATGTTGTTGCCTGTAAAAATGGTGTTGCCGGCAAGAAACCGGGCGCGTAAAGCGGCGCACGCGAAAAGCGAAACGGCCGTGCGATGTGCAGGATTATGGATGTGAGGTTTTATTGCACAGCGTTAATGGGGGCTAAGTAAAACGTTTATAGCAATAAAAGGCAATACGCGATCGGTAAACCAGAACATTAATCTGATATTTAATATAAAGTCAGCATTAGAATTTATATTTTCACACCCAGACTATACATGATTTGTGCATAAAAACAGTTTGTAGCGCGAAAGATAAGCTCAGATTTCCATCAAAGAGCAATAAGTAGCCATATTAAAAACTTATGGAAATAAAAAACGCCGGCAATAGGCACCGGCGTTATAAAAAAGCGTACTGACCTGCGGAGTTCGCCGTTACCAGACGCGGTTAGCGATATCCACCACCAGCTTGAGTTTTGCCCACTGCTGCTCTTCCGACAGCGTGTTGCCCTCTTCGGTAGATGCAAAACCGCATTGCGGGCTCAGGCACAACTGGTCCAGCGCAATATATTGCGTGGCCTCGGCAATACGCTTTTGTACTTCTTCCGCGTTTTCCAGTTCGCCATTTTTGGTGGTGATCAAACCCAGCACCACTTTCTGGTGGCCCGGTTTGATGAAACGCAACGGCTCAAAGCCACCGGCCCGTTCAGTGTCGTATTCGAGGAAAAATGCATCCACATTCACTTCACCAAACAGCGTTTCCGCCACCGGCTCATAGCCGCCTTCGGAAATCCAGGTGGAGCGGAAGTTACCGCGGCAGACATGCAGGCCCACCACCAGATCGGCCGGTTTACCCTCCAGCGCCTTGTTCAGCACTTGCGCATAGGTGCGGCGCAGATAATCCGGATCATCGCCGCGTTCGCGGATCTGGCGTTTCTGGTCTTCGGAACACAGATAAGCCCACACCGTATCGTCCAGTTGCAGGTAACGGCAGCCAGCGTCATAGAATGCGCGAATGGCATCACGCCAGGTCAACGCCAGATCGTCGAAATAGTCGGCCAGATCCGGATAAACGGTACTGTCGATGACGTTACGGCCGCCGCGGAAATGCAACACGCTCGGGCTGGGAATCGTCATCTTGGCGACCGCATCGCCGGCCACGCTGTTGAGGAAGCGGAAATCGTCCAGCATCGGGTGCTGGGGATTAAAACTGACTTTGCCGGTCACTTTCACACCGCGGGCTTTGGTCTGCACGCCGTTAAACTGAATCCCCTGATCCGCTTCATAACGCTCCACGCCGTTCAGGCTGTCGAAGAAGTCAAAGTGCCACCAGGCGCGGCGAAACTCGCCGTCGGTCACCAGTTGCAGACCCGCCGCGCGCTGCAACTCCACCGCGCGTTGAATTTCCTGATCTTCGACACGGCGCAACGCAGTGGCGTCAATCTCACCGGCCTGAAACTGCAAACGTGCCTGCTTGATGGCCGCCGGACGCAACAAACTGCCGACCACATCGGCACGAAACGGAGAAAGGGCTTGTGTCATATTCTGCTCCTGCACTTCAACTGACACGAAACAGCCTGATTTCAGGCGGTTGGTTTTCAGATGAACTGATTTTTAGATGAATTGGTTTTCAGAGGAAATAATTACGCCGCTGAACTTTTTAGCCATCCAGACGGCTAGAAGTGAAACTATCCTGTCATGCGTTTTTCTCAACGACAAGGGAAGAATTTTCACGACACATGAAATAAATTCATGTTATTCATCAGTTTGTTGCAGAAACGCTATGCGATGCCGGCGCCATATCGTCAAGCCCGAGCGACTGTCTGGTTTGCTCACGCGCTATTTCCGGCAACGGCAGGTAACCATCCTGACTGACCAGGGCTTGTCCCGGCGCCGACAACACCCGGTCCAGAAACGCGGCGGTCAGCGGCTCCAGCGGTTTACCGGGAACTTTATTGACGTAAATATAGAGATAACGCGTATAGGGGTAACGCCCGCTGCGGATAGTGTCGGCGGTCGGCAGTACGTAATCGTTTGTGTCGCTGGCCGCCAGCGGCAGCACCCGCACCCCGCTGGCGCGAAAGCCGATGCTGGCGTAACCAATGGCGTTGACCGACGCCGCGACCGCCTGTACCACCGACGCAGAACCGGGCAATTCATTTACCTGCGGCAGAAAATCGCCGCCGCACAGCGCCTGCTGTTTGAAGAAACCGTAGGTGCCCGACGCTGAATTGCGTCCGTAGCGCAGCAGCGATCGCTGTTGCCAGATGCCGTTTAGCCCCAATTCCTGCCAGCGTTGTACCGCTTTGCCGGCACCGCAACGGCGCGTCACCGAGAAGATGGCATCCAGTTGGCGCACCGTCAGCCCGGTAATCGGGTTATCCTGATTGACCAGCACCACCAGCGCATCCAGCGCGACGGGCACCGCCGTCGGCGCGTAGCCATAATGCTGTTCGAACGCTTCGATTTCGCTGCTTTTCATCGGCCGGCTCATCGGCCCCAGTTGCGCCGCACCGGCGGCCAGCGCCGTCGGCGCCGACGAGGAACCCGCAGCCTGAATCTGTAAATTAACGCCGGGATAATGCTGGCTGAAATCCGCCGCCCAGAAGGTCATCAGGTTCGCCAGCGTGTCGGAACCGGCGCTGGAAAGATTCCCCGCCAGCATCGCCTGCGGCGCAGCCGCAACCTGACCAGACAGGCACAACAGCAAAGCAAGCAGGCGGCGGGTGGCTATCATGTGTGGTTTCCATCGCAGTGAAAGACAAGAGTCGGCTATTTTCGGCACAGCGGCGGGGACAATCAAGCCCCCGCCGGGCATCACAACTGTGGATTCACGGCATTCTGTCCCAGCACCGAACGAACAATCAGCCGGTTTGGCAAGGTGAACATAAAGCGGGAACCGGCACCTTCTTCGCTGAGGATCTCCAGCCGGGAGTCGTGGTGGCTGAGCGCATGTTTGACGATAGCCAGCCCCAGCCCGCTGCCGCCGGTCTGCCGCGAGCGGGCCTTATCGACACGATAAAAACGCTCGGTTAAGCGAGGGAGATGTTCGGCGGCAATACCCGGGCCGTTATCGCTGACCTGGAACTGCGCGCCCTGCGGCGTTTGCTGCCAGCACACCTCAATGCGGGTGCCCGACGGCGTATGATTAACGGCGTTATACACCAGATTCGACACCGCGCTGCGCAGTTGCTCCTCGTTGCCGAACACCTGCAGTTGCTCGTTGACGCGAAACACAATCTCGTGACGCCCTTGGCTGAGAGTGTCGGCTTCACGTTTGAGCACCCGTAGCATCAGCGGGATATCCACCTTCTCGTTGAGATCGATAGCGGCGGCGGCCTCAATGCGCGACAGCGTCAGCAATTGCCGCACCAGCCCGTCCATACGGCGGGTTTGCTCCTGCATGGTGTGCAACGCCTTGGACTGCAACGCGCCATCCAGCGATTCGTCGCTCATCATTTCCAGATAGCCTTGCAACACCGTCAACGGCGTACGCAATTCGTGGCTGACGTTGGCAAAAAAGTTACGCCGCGCCCCTTCCAGTTGGTGCATCTGAGTGACATCGCGGGCCACCATCAGCAATTGGCCTTCCGAATAGGGCATCACCCGGAATTCCACATGATGGGCGTTTTTTAGCGTCAACGTCAGCGGGCGGCTGAAATCCTGCTGTTGCATATACTGGGTGAATTCCGGGTAACGCAGCAGGTTGAGGATGTTTTGGCCATTGTCTTCCGGCCAGCGAAAGCTGAGCAGGTGCTGAGCCAGCCGGTTACACCAAATGATGCCGCCCTCTTCGGTGGTGATCACCACCGCATCCGGCAACGACTCCGCTCCGCTGCGAAAGCGTTTGATCAGCAGCGCCAACTCACGGCGGCGGCGGCGGTTGCGCAGTTGCATCTGATACAGGCCGTAAAACAGCGGCTCCCAGCTCCAGCGGCCGGGCGGCGGCGTCATACTGCGGTCAACCCACAGCCAGTAGGACAGGCGCAGTTGGTTATAGAAGTTCCAGCACAGTGCCGCCAGCACCGACGCCAACAGAAACCAGGGCAGATAGCCGATGATCAGCCCCAGCAACAAACCGGGCAAACAAAAAAAAGCCAGCTCCAGCGCCAGCTTTTTCCAGGACAAACGTTCTAGCACGTCAGATTTCTCCGGGACTCACGCTATCAATAACGTGTTGAGAAACGGTATCCAGTTCCCCGAACGGTCTGAACCATCTTGTCGTGTCCACTGGTTTCCAGCGCCTTGCGCAGGCGGCGGATATGCACATCCACAGTACGATCCTCAACATACACGTTAGTGCCCCATACGTGATTCAGCAACTGCTCACGACTATATACCCGCTCCGGGTGGGTCATAAAGAAGTGCAACAGCTTGAACTCCGTCGGCCCCATATCGAGCGCATGTTCTTCCGTCGTCACCCGGTGGGAAGAGGGGTCCAGACTTAAGCCACGCATTTCGATCACTTCTTCCACCGCCATCGGCGAAATTCGGCGCATCACCGCTTTAATGCGCGCCACCAGCTCTTTAGGTGAAAACGGTTTGGTGATGTAATCATCGGCACCGACTTCAAGACCGCGTACGCGATCTTCTTCTTCGCCGCGGGCCGTCAGCATCATGACCGGAATATCACGGGTCAGCGCTTCGCGTTTCATGTGCTTGATAAACTGCAAACCGGACCCGCCGGGCAGCATCCAGTCCAGCAGCACCAGTTCAGGGTAAGGCTCGGCCAGCCGGGTCACCGCGCTGTCGTAATCCTCCGCTTCAACCGGCTGATAGCCGTTCTGCTCCAGCACGAAGCACACCATCTCGCGAATCGGCGCTTCATCTTCCACCACCAAAATACGTCTTGCCATATCTATCCTGCCGTTAATCGTCACGGTTAGCGTGCGGTGTGCATTATGCGTCAGTTTTATGACAGATTTATGAAAAACGCGCCCGACAACCGCCGCCCCATCACCATTTGCGAAGACAGCCGGAGCGCTTATTTTTTCCGCCATCCCACGCCGGTCGGCCGCGCTCATACAGATATTATGGGACAGGCCCTAAACTGCACGCCTATAATCGCCGATGATAAAGACGCGGCGTTTAGCCATAACCTACGGTGCCCGCCTTTGTGCCGTTGTCGATGAACACCGCCAAAACAACATGTCGTTTGCACTCACCTGCAGGGAGTCTCATGCGAATTATTCACACGTCTGACTGGCATCTCGGTCAGTACTTTTATACACGGAGCCGTGCGTCTGAGCATCAGGCGTTTTTGCACTGGCTGGTTCAGCAGGTTGAGCAGCATCAGGCCGATGCAGTAATAGTAGCAGGTGATGTGTTTGACAACGGCGCACCGCCCAGTTACGCCCGTGAAATGTATAACCAGTTTGTGGTGGCGTTGCAACGCACCGGCTGCCAGTTGGTGGTGATGGGCGGCAACCACGACTCGGTCGCCACCCTGAACGAATCCCGTGCGTTGCTGGCCTGCCTGAATACCCGGGTGGTCGCCGGTTTTGAGGGCGATATCAACGAGCAGGTACTGGTGCTGAATAACCGCGCCGGTGAGCCGGGCGCTTTGCTGTGCGCCGTCCCTTTTCTACGCCCACGCGATGTGCTTGCCAGTCAGGCGGGTCAATCCGGCGCTCAGAAACAGCAGGCGCTACAGGATGCCATCGCCGAACACTATCGTCGCTGTTACCAGTTGGCGTGCGAACAGCGCGCGGCACTGGGTCGGGAATTGCCGATCGTATTAACCGGGCACCTCACGACGGTGGGCGTCGCGACCTCCGACTCGGTACGAGATATCTATATCGGTACGCTGGATGCGTTCCCGGCACAAGCCTTCCCCCCGGCGGATTACATCGCGCTCGGGCATATTCATCGCCCGCAACGGGTGGCGCAGTGTGAGCACATCCGTTACAGCGGCTCACCGATCCCGCTGAGCTTCGATGAGCTGAATCATGAGAAATCGGTCTATCTGGTGCACTTTGAGCAGGGAAAACTGCAGGACGTCACCGCGCTGAGCATACCGACCGAACAGCCGATGCAGTTGGTAAAAGGCAATCTGGCGGAGATCGAACGCCGTCTGGCCGGATTCCGCGATTATCATGGCGATAAACCCGTCTGGTTGGATATCGAGATCGCCACGCAGGATTATCTGAGCGATATCCAGCAACATATTCAGGCGATGACCGAACCGCTCAACGTGGAAGTGATTCTTTTGCGCCGGGCGCGGGAACAGCAACAGCAAATGCTGGTGCAACTGGAAAAAGAAACACTGGAAGAGTTACAGCCGGTCGAGGTTTTCGAACGGCGACTGGCACTGGAAGAAAACCTGGACGAGGCGATCCGGCAACGACTGAAAGGCTTGTTTAACCGGGTGATGCAGGAGATCGACGCACAGCGACAGGAGACGTCCGCATGAAAATTCTTAGCCTGCGCCTGAAAAACCTCAACTCGCTGCAAGATGAGTGGAAAATCGACTTCACGCGCGAGCCTTTCGCCAGTAATAGCCTGTTCGCCATCACCGGCCCGACCGGTGCAGGTAAAACCACCTTGCTGGATGCCATCTGCCTCGCGCTGTACCACCAGACGCCGCGTTTGAAGGTCAGTCCCGGTCATAACGAACTGATGACGCGCCACACCGCTGAATGTCTGGCGGAGGTGGAGTTCGAAGTTAAAAACGTCGCTTACCGCGCATTCTGGAGCCAGCGCCGCGCGCACAACAGCCCGGAAGGCAATTTACAGCCGCCCAAAGTGGAACTGGCGCTGTGCGCCGACGGCAAAATCCTTACCGATAAAGTGAACGACAAGCTGGCGATGGTAGCCGATATCACCGGGCTGGATTTCGATCGTTTCACCAAATCGATGATGTTATCCCAGGGGCAGTTCGCCGCCTTCCTCAACGCCGATGCCAATCAGCGGGCGGAGTTGCTGGAAGAACTGACCGGCACCGATATCTACGGCCAGATCTCAGAACGGGTATTCGAAAGGCACAAAGAAGCACAGAGCCAACTGGAGACTCTGCGGGCGAAAGTCGCCACGCTGGAGCTATTGAGCGATGAGCAACGTCAGGCACTGGAACAGCAACTGGACGCCATCCGCCAGCAGGAACAATCGTTATCGATACACCGGGAAGAAGTGCTGGCGCACCAGCGTTGGTATGACTCGCTGCTGCAACTCCAGCAGACGCAAAAACAGGCCCTGCAACAGCAATCCGCACATCAACAATTACAGCAACAATCGCAACCGCAATTAGATAAGCTGCAACGTAGCGAACCGGCGGAAAAATTGCGCCCGCTTTATGATGAGCGCGGGCGTGCGCAACGGGAAAAACAGCGGCTGAATCAACAATTAACCAGTGTTCGCCAGCAAATCGGCCGCCAGCAGGACGCCATGAACCAGCTGAAAATACAACTGGAAAAAGCGCTGTCTACCCGCCAGCAACACGCCGAACACCGCCAACAGCAAGAGACATTGATCAACGAGCGCATTCTGCCGCTTGACCACCATATCGCCACCTTGCAGACGCAGCGCGCCCAGCAGCAACAAGCGCTGGATAGCCTGATTGAACAACAAAAGACGCTGATAGCCGGCCTGGCCAGGCTACAACGCCAGCAAGAACAAACGCGGCTGCGGTTGGAGGAGATAGAAAATTATCGTCGGCAGCATAGTCGCCACCAGCATCTGGGCAGCCATATTCCCTTGTGGCAAGCGCAATTCCCCCAGCAACTGAAATGGCAGCAGGACCTGCACGTGGTGCAGGAAAAAGCGGCACAGCAACAGATTCAGGCGGAATACCTTGACCAGCAGCGCACGTCGCTGGTCGAAAAACAACAGGCGCAACAGCTCGCCTGTGAACGCGCCCGGCAACGGCTTAACGAGCATCTGCAACAGGATGAACAACTGGAAGCGGAGTACCCGCTGGCAAACCTGCGTCAGCAGTTAGCGCGGCGTGCGGCGGAACGGCCGGATCGCCAGCAACTGGCGACCAGCGCCGCCGTACTGCAACAGTTAATCAGCCAGCGTACCTTGCTGGAAGTACAACAGTTGGAAACGCAACGCCGAATTCAGGCGCTGGAAGAACAGCAAGTGCAGCAGCGTCGCGACTATCAGAATCAGGCCAGCCATTTGGTCGATCTCGACAAACGTCACGAACTGGAACTGCACATCGTCAGCCTGGAGCGGGAACGCCAGCAGCTCCAACCGGGCAAAGAGTGTCCCCTGTGCGGTTCAACGCACCACCCGGCGGTGGAGCGTTATCAGGCGTTGCGTCCGTCCGAAACCCAGCTTCGGCTACATGCGTTGCGTCAGGAGGTGGACGCACTGAAAGCCAACGTAGTGCAGACCGAAACCCAGCTTCAGTTGCAAAAACAGCACCGCCAGCAGCAGCAAAACGCACTGGAAAGCGTCCAGCGCGATTACGAGTCGCTGCGGTTGCAGTGCCAGTCTGTCAGTGAGCGCTTACTGGTTAGCTTCGATCCGCTGCAACTGCCGACGTTGCACCAGTGGATTGATGAATGTGACGCGCAGGAGCAATCGCTACAGACACAAATCGCCAGCCGTGAGCGCAATCAGCGCACTATTCAGGAAAGTAAGGATTTACTGACTTCGGCGCAGCAACTGCTGGCGCAAACCCTACAGCAACTGGAGTTAAACACCCAGCAGCAATCGGCGTTGCAGACCTCGCGCGATGAACTACAGCGATTACTGGACAAAACCGAACGCGAATTACAGCGCCTGCACGACAGCCTGAGCCAAACGATGGAAACGTTCGGGCTGACGGCACCCTCGCTCGCACAGCAGGAAGAGTGGCTGCGCCAGCGCCAAACCGAATGGTTACGCTGGCAGGAAAACGAACACGAGCAGCATCAGTGCCAGCCGCAATTGGCTGCACAGGCCGCCGAGATTACCGCCGGCCAGCGACGACTGGAAGAGACCGACGCCGCCATCAAAACCGGCCAGTTACAGTTGGCGGAAACACAACGCACGCTGGAGCAGGCGCAGCAGCAACGCTGGCAACTCTTGGGTAACCAGGCGGTGAACGACGTGCTGAAGCAGTTGCGGCAGGTCAGCCAGGCGCTGGAACTGGAAAATCAACAGGCGCAGCAGCAATGGCAACAAGGCCAGTCGCTGTTAAGCCGCCTGAACGGAGAAATCGACAGTCTCGAACAGCAAAGCCAACACGCAGACAGCGTGTTGCAACAACTGCAAACCCAGTTTGACGCAGCGCTCGCCGCAGCCGGATTCAGTGACGCCATCGTCTTTCGCGAGGCCCTGCTGGACGAAGGGGAACGCCATCAGCTCATTACGCTGAAAGAGCGGCTCAGCCAACGTCAACAACAGGTAGAAGCGTTATTGCAACAGGCCGGCAGCGCGTTGGAGCAACATCAGGCGACCCGGCCCGAATCGATGCCGGAAGGTATCAACGACTGGGATATTCGTCAGTTGCTTGCCGGTCTGGGCGACATGGTGAAAGTCGAAGTCGAACGTCAGGGCGAGCTGCGCCAGCAATTAGCCAGCGACCAACAACGCCGCGACAAACAACGCCAGTTGCTCGACGCTATCGAACGCGGCCAGCAAGTGTGCGATGACTGGGGCTACCTCAACCAGCTAATCGGGTCGCAAAAAGGCGACAAATTCCGCCGTTTCGCTCAAGGGTTGACGCTGGACCATCTGGTCTTTCTGGCCAACCGCCAGCTCTCTCGTCTGCACGGGCGCTACCTGCTGCAACGCAAGGCTTCCGACACCCTGGAGCTACAGGTGGCCGATACCTGGCAGGCCGATGCCGTTCGCGATACCCGGACATTATCCGGCGGCGAGAGTTTTCTGGTCAGCCTGGCGCTGGCGCTGGCGTTGTCCGATTTGGTCAGCGCCAAAACCCGTATCGACTCGCTGTTCCTTGATGAAGGTTTCGGCACGCTGGACAGCGAAACGCTGGATACCGCGCTGGACGTGCTGGATAACCTCAATGCGTCCGGCAAGACTATCGGCGTAATCAGCCATGTCGAAGCGATGAAAGACCGCATACAGGTGCAGATCCGGGTCAAAAAGCGCAACGGCCTCGGCATCAGCCAGCTCGATAGCACGTACGCCGTGAAATAACCGCAAAGGGGGCGCTCACCACGCCCCCCTCTCGCTTATGCTTCCCGCGGCCACAACCAGGCCGCGCCGCGCACGCCGCTGGAATCGCCGTGCATCGCCCGCCGGATCGGCGTGTCGCATTCACCGCCAAACACCCAGGGTTTCAGCAGCGCAGGCACGGTGTCATACAGCCGCATCACGTTACTCATGCCGCCGCCCAGTACAATCACATCCGGGTCCAACACGTTAACGATGTGCGCCAGCGACTTCGCCAACCGCTGTTCATAGCGTTGCAGCGCCTGTTCCGCCAGTCTGTCGCCCTGCTCCACCAGCGCGATAATCTCATGCCCTTTGCGTGCATCGCCGCTCAAACGCTGATAATCCATGCCAAAGCCGGTGCCGGAAATAAAGCTTTCGATACATCCGGTGCGGCCGCAATAGCAGGGCATCGTCTGCTGATCGCGCCATTCGTCGGCATCCATCCAGGGCAGCGGGTTATGGCCCCACTCGCCGGCTACGCCGTTACGTCCGCTGTGCACCAGGCCATTCAACGCTATCCCGGAACCGCAACCGGTGCCGATAATCACCGCAAACACCTTACCCGCCCCCGCAGCCGCGCCATCCACCGCTTCGGATACCGCAAAACAATTGGCGTCATTCGCTATCCGCACCGGCCTGCCCAGCAGTTGCGCCAAATCCTGATCCAACGGCTGCTGGTTCAGCCAGACCGAGTTGGCATTTTTAACCCGCCCGGTTACCGGCGACAGCGTGCCGGGAATCCCCACCCCGACGCTACCGCGTTGGCCGGTAGCCTGCTCCGCCATATCGACCAAATCGGCGATAGTTTGTAACGTTTGACGATAATCGTGGCGCGGCGTCGCCACGCGATGGCGAAACGCCTCCTCGCCTTCGTTCGTCAACGCAATGACCTCGGTTTTGGTACCGCCCAAATCAATACCTATTCGCACGTTGTCTCCTGTTTATCTACCGAACTCACGTACCACTGATGATGACATTATCGTACCGCCTCTCACCACAATTCGTTATTATGCCCGCTGCGAATAACCCCTGCGTCTTGAAACTCGCTCCGTGTTATCACGAGATATTGCGCCCAAGACGCGCCAGTCTGGGAAGAAAAATGCTGTGGTTTAAAAATTTGATGATCTATCGCCTGAGCCGCGATATCAGCCTCTCTGCGGACGCCATGGAGACACAGCTGGCCTCCTTCGCCTTCACCCCTTGCGGCAGCCAGGATCTGACCAAAACCGGCTGGGTTTCGCCGATGGGCCCGCACGGCGACGCTCTGACGCACGTAGTCAACGGTCAGATTCTGATCTGTGCGCGCAAAGAAGAAAAGATCCTGCCGGCTCCCGTTATCAAACAGGCGCTACAGGCCAGGATCGACAAGCTGGAAGGCGAACAACACCGCAAACTGAAGAAAACCGAAAAAGACGCGTTGAAAGACGATGTGCTGCACAGCCTGCTGCCTCGCGCATTCAGCCGTTTTAGCCAGATCTCGCTGTGGATAGACACCGTCAATCATCTGATTATGGTGGATGCCGCCAGCGCCAAGAAAGCCGAAGATACGCTGGCGCTGTTGCGTAAAACGCTGGGTTCGCTGCCGGTGGTGCCGCTCACGATGGAAAACCCGATCGAACTGACGCTGACCGAGTGGGTGCGTTCCGGCCAAACACCCGCCGGTTTTACCTTGCAGGACGAAGCCGAACTGAAAGCGGTGCTGGAGGATGGCGGCGTGATCCGCTGTAAGAAACAGGAACTGGTCAGTGACGAGATCGCCACGCATATCGAAGCAGGCAAGGTGGTAACCAAACTGGCGCTGGACTGGCAGGAACGTATCCAACTGGTGCTGGCGGACGACGGCTCGCTCAAGCGGCTGAAATTCGCCGATACGTTACGCGAGCAAAACGACGATATCGACCGGGAAGACGTAGCACAGCGGTTTGACGCCGATTTTACGCTGATGACCGGTGAAGTGGCGGCACTGATAGCCAGCCTGACGGAGGCGTTGGGCGGCGAGGCGCAACGCTAATCCCCGTCAAACTCAGGGTGCCGAATAAACCGGCACCCTGTCGCTTTACAGCTTAAAGTGGCTAATCGAGGAGTGTAATTCTTCAGACTGCGACTGCAACGACGCGAAAGCGGACGCCGCTTCCTGCACCATCGCCGCGTTCTGTTGCACCATCGAATCCAGTTGCGCCACCGCTTTGTTAATCTCCTGAATACCACGCATCTGCTCTTCCGATGCATGGGTGATTTCCGACATCACCGTCGTCACTGAAGAAACGCCGCCGACGATCTCGGTCATGGTGTTACCGGCCTGGCGAACCTGACGAGAACCGGCATCCACGCTCTCTACGGTAGATTCAATCAACGCCTTAATCTCTTTTGCCGCCTGTGCGCTGCGCTGCGCCAGCGAACGGACCTCGCCGGCTACCACCGCAAAGCCGCGACCTTGCTCACCGGCGCGAGCCGCTTCCACCGCCGCGTTCAACGCCAGAATGTTAGTCTGGAAGGCGATGCCGTCGATCACGCCGATGATGTCGCCGATCTTGCCGGACGCCACCTCGATCTCTTCCATGGTATTGATCACCTCGGACACCACCTTACCGCCGGCGCCGGCATCGTTCGCCAGCGCCAGCGCCCGGTCGTTCACCTGACGGGCTGAACCGGCCGACTGCGTAACCGTCGCGGAAATCTGCTCCAGCGCGGCGGCGGTCTGTTGCAGGCTGGCGGCCGCCGCGTCAGTACGGGACGCCAGATCATTGTTGCCGGTCGCCACTTCATCCGTCGCGGTTTGCAGCGACGCGCTGATGTCGCGAATCTGTAGCATGATCATGCTGAGCTTATCGACAAAGCTGTTGAACGAACGGGCAATCTGCGACACCTCGTCGTGGCCTTCATCCGGCAGACGTTGCGTCAGGTCGTTATTACCGTGGCTGATGTCATCCATCGCATCACGAATCTGCAACAGGCGTTTGAGGGATGCGTTGATCAGCAGCCCCAATATCACCGACCCCAGAATACTGATGATGACCAGTGCTATCACCGAGGTCCACAGCAACGACCCCATACCGGCGGTCGCTTCCGCTTTGTCCAACGCCACCAGCACATACCAGTCAGTACCGGCTACCGGCTGGGTTTTCACCAGCATGTCGCGTCCGCTGATGTTCAGCTGTACCGGCCGGTCGGATTTCAGTACCGATGCCAGACTCAGTTGCGGCACAATCTCGGTTAATTTTTTCAGCGTTAATTTGGCATCCGGGTGGGCGATGATGGTGCCATCCGCCTGAATCAGAATCCCGTAGCTGGCAGGCGTCGGGTGAATGGCTTTGACGTTGGCGATAACGCTGTCCATAGTCACGTCGCTGCCCAGCACGCCTTTGACGCTGTTGCCGTCCAGTACCGGCGCCACAAACGACACCACGATGGTATTGGTCGCCATATCCAGATAGGGTGCGGTTGCAACGGCTTTCCCTTCTCTCACCGCCTGCTGATACCAGGGCCGAACGGTGGGATCATAATTAGCCGGGATGCCGCCTGGGTCTGAAAATTTAGCGGTATGACTGGCGTAGCCCATATACACATTGATGAAACTGCCCGCCGTGGCCATCTGTTTAAATACAGGGATAGGGTCATCGTTGGTCAGTGCAACGGAATTGAGCGATGTTATGATTTGTTTTTTGGAAGCAACCCAATCACTGATAGCCAGGCTGTGGCCGGCAGTGACGGCGGTAAGCAGGTTATTGATAGACTCATCGTTATATTTATCAGTCACCCGGTAATTCAAGAAAGTGTTAATTACCAATGCAACCACAATGATAGCCGTACACACGGCCAGAATACGAGCGCGAATAGTTTTAAACATAATGACCACGTAATTATTGAAATACTTTTTTTTAGATAACCACAACGATCGCCTCATCGGTTACGAGGCATTCCATTCGGGAAAAATAAACTATCGACCAGAAGTATCTCCTCTCATCACGCGGACTATCGATACCGCAGCCAAAAGAAAGGTTCTCTCTCAGGAAAATACAATGGCTCTCGCTAGATTTACAGATTTATCTGAAATTTTTCCCATAAGAAAAGAGTATGAGATTTTTAATTAATAACAAAAAGATAATATACGCAAATATATATTTTCAAATAACCATCATTCCGCTTGGTAATGACTAAACGTCATTATCACCTAAGAATGATATCCCAGTAATACGTTTCGATAACGATATAACGACAGGATGACAAGCAGATTGCGCTAGCGATAGGTAAGCAGGTCGTAGAAAACGACCGCCGGTATCACCGACGGTCATTATCAAGAAAGGAAAAACCGCAGGTTACAGATAACGGCACAGATAAGAAGACGGTTCAGACACCTTCAGTTTAAATTCGCTTTTTTCCGGCACATTGAAAACGGCGCCCGCTTCAAATAATTGCCATTCCTGCGCGCCCGGCAGCAATACGTTTAATGCACCGCTGACTACGGTCATTTCTTCCGCCTGCCCGGTGCCAAAAGTATATTCACCGGCTTCCATCACGCCGACGCTGGCGCGGCCGATGCGGCTACCGTCAAAACCGATGGATTTTACTTTCCCTTCAAAATACTCATTTACATTCAGCATAATGCCCAACCCTTCTGTTAAAAAATCGATTGGCCGTCAGGCCGCAGGCAAACGCAACGTCTGCAACAGTTCCGCGACGATGACCGCCGGCGGCCGGGTCGCATCGACCACATAGTGCGCCACATCCTGATACAGCGCCTCACGTTCCCTGAGTACCGCTTCCATTTCCTCGGCGATCGGCCGTCCGGTCAGTGTCGGCCGCTGATGTGCCTGCGGGCTGGCCTGCAAGCGCTGAGCCAATTCCTGCGCCGGTGCGTGCAAATAAACGACGGTTCCGTGTGCACGCATAAACTCGCGGTTTTGTTCCAGCAGCACCATACCTCCGCCGGTCGCCACAATCCGATTCGCGGTTGTGACCGCCTGCAATGCATCGCTTTCCCGACGGCGAAACCCAGGCCACCCTTCCGCGGCGACCACATCCGCCACGGTCAAACCGCTGGTGTGCTGCATAAAAATATCCGTATCGACAAAGTCATAGCCAAGCGCCTGCGCCAGCTCGCCGCCGACGGTGGTTTTTCCGCATCCTCTGGCACCGACCATAAAAATGGGTTGTGTCATGTCACGACCTGTCCTTCTTTTTCTTCTCAGGCCTGCTCCCCGCAGCGAAGTTGCCGCCAGTCAGCGCCCGTCGTACCAAGAGCTGAATCATACAGGCAACAATCCTCATTAAGAAAGCCTCCGTATTGTCGCAATATGGGGAAAGCGACTTCACGCCAGCTTTCCCGCCAAATCCAGCACAACACGCCATCATTTACGCCGGATATGGCAAATCCCCCCATAAAAGCGCTGCAGATATTTATAGGTCTCTTACCAACAACAAGGCCGCCCAAAGGCGGCCTGCGTATACCGAATCGACCTTACACGTTCAGGGCTATCAGTAGGTGTGGAAATATTCCTGAATCACGTTCGGATCGCTGGTACGCGTCAGTGCCAGCATCAGCAGGATACGAGCGTGCGGCGGGTTGAGAGAGTCCGCAACCAGCCCCGGCAGCGCTTCATCCGGCGGCACGATACCATTACCGGTACGGGTGGAGCGCATCACGATAACGCCTTTCTCCTGAGCCTTACGCATACCGGTAATACCACGAACCGACACCGACCCGGCCCCCATACCGGCATAGACGATGCCTTTCGCGCCATAACGGATGGCCGCGTCATACAAATATTCAGGATCATCCTGATAACCATAAAGAATATCGACTTTCGGCAGCGAGGTCAGGCTGCGTACATCGAACACCGAACGGTTAGTATGCAGTTTATCGAGGCGATTTTGATAATAGATACGGTTACCGATCATCACGCCCAGATAACCTTCTTCATGCGCACGGAAACTGTCCAGCGTCGAAGCATTGCTCTTGGTAATGTAGCGGGCGGAACCGATACGATCATTAAGCACCACCAGCACGCCACGGCCGCGAGACTGTTTATCGCCCGCCACGCGCACCGCTCCCAGCAGGTTCATCGGGCCGTCGGCGCTGATGGCCGTAGCCGGGCGCATCGCCGCCACAAACACCACCGGTTTGTCGCTTTTCACCGTCAGATGAAGAAAATAGGCCGATTCTTCCAACGTGTCGGTACCATGAGTAATGACGACGCCATCCACATCGTCCCGCGCCAGCAGTTCATTCACGCGCTGACTCAGCTTCAACACCACATCACCGGTCATGTTTTCACTGGCCATGTTGGCGAATTGCTCGCCCTTCACATTAGCCAGTTTTTTGATTTCCGGCACGGCGTTGATGAGCGTATCCACGCCAAGCGCGCCTGCCTTGTAACCGGTGGTTTGTGTACCTGTTGCCGCGGAGCCGGCAATCGTACCGCCGGTTGCCAGGATAACGATGTTCGGCAGCTTATCAGCCGCATTCGCCGTAAAAACAAAAAATAAAACCATAACAAACAGAGATTTTAACCATCTTTCCATAACAGATTCTCTTTATCTGGTCAGAGGCGATCGGGCTGATCCGGCCCAAACTCGGCGTCAGCCGATCGTTTTTTTATTAAAAAATGCCTTGCCTGCCAGCCAGCTAGCTGGCATCGGCGCTTATGGTGCAGCGCTCTCACAGAGCTGTATAGCGTCGAATGGTCAACAGGAGAGCCAGATCACTGAATGGACTGTCTATTTTCATCAATCCCCGCATCAAGATGAGAGATGCAGGCGCTAACGGATTCCCCCTCCGCCGTCTACCTAAGACGGCTTACTCCGGTAGCGTCCAGACTTCATGAGCAATATTCACCATATGCTTCAACTTGGCCCATTGCTGCTCTTCCGTCAGCCCACCCGGCTCGCTGTGCCCGAAACCACACTTTGGGCTAATGGCCAACTGCTTTAGCGGCAGGTACAACGAGGCGGTATTGATAGCCATTTTGATCGATTGCGGCGTCTCCAGCCCGGCATGGTGAGAATCTATGACGCCCAACACCACTTTCTGGCAGTTCACCTGCCGTAACGGTTCCAGTCCAACCGGACGGCGGTCGTCATACTCGATAAACAGGCTATCTACCGCCAGATTCGCCATCGCATGTCCCATGACTTCACGCCCGCGGCCGTAAACCCAGTTTGGGGAAAAACGGCGGCAACAGATATGCAGACTGATGAACATATCCTGCGGACGTTCCGCCAGCGCCTGGTTTAACGTGTAGGTACAGCGTTCCAGCAGCGTATGCAGCTCGACTCCAGCCGCACTTTCCCGCTCCATCGCCCGGTTGTCGCACAGGTGCGCCCAGAACAGATCATCCAGTTGAATATAGCGGCAGCCCTGACGATAAAACGCCTGAATCACCTTGCGGTATACCGCCGCCAGATCATCGCAAAATGCCTCCAGCGAGGGATAAACCGCATTGTTGCGGATAGCCGGGTACATCAGCATATTCGGGCTGGGCAGCGTCTGCTTTGCCAGCATTCCCCCACCGCCGCCCACCGCCTGATGTAAAAAGCGATAATGGGTCAAAAATGGATGGTTATCGTCAAAATCGAGTTTACCCACGACACGCAGCCGGTAGGGTATCTCGTCGTCCGGCAGGACCGAGTCGTCCACGTCGATGCCCGTCAGGCAGGAGAAAAAATCGGTGATGCCATCGCATACGCGCAGTTCGCCATCGGTAATCGCATGAAGACCGCAATCCTTCTGACGTTCGACCACATTCAGCACTTCTTCGTTTTCGATTTCGGTTAACCGATCACGGGTCATGAGCCCCTGCCGCCATGCCAGTCGTGCCTGCCTCAGGCGAGGCGGCAGCACAAAGCTGCCCACATGTTCAGCATGAAACGGCGGATAAGGTTTTTTTACTGTGCGCATCTCACGCATCCTTTTGGTTTACTCGGCGCTATTGTGTTGACGCAGTGGGTTACACAACATGGCCAGCGCTTCAATGCGCTTGTGTTTTCTCGGGTTATCGTTCAGGCGGCGGACTGTCACTGATCCGCTCGCCGGTGTCAATTGATGGGGCGGGCGATTGTCGCACTGATTACCCATTGATAACAAATAACAAAATTTAATTATTTCATTGCTATATATTTTCCATGCTGGGATTTAATACCGACGCAACGCCGTTATCCGCCGGCACCGATTTCCAATACCCGGTTTTCCTGCACGGAAAAATTGTTTCCTCAGGACGCCATCGTTATGATTCAAGGGATGATTTTCGTCAATCAACTTGTCATACCGTCTTACGATTGTGCGCGCTCGCTCGCAAGGATGGTTTTTTATGAAATACTCGTTTACCGCTCTCCGGCGCCGATTACTCACAGCCAAAATGCTGACGCTGGCCGGCATCATCATGCTGCCGATGCTCGCCGCCTGCGGCCGTATTGCCACGCCGCCGTTAGGACAGCCCTCTTTTACCGCCTATCAACAGCAAACCGAGCAATGGGTGCGGCAGCATCGGGCGTTTCAGTCCGACGATATTCGACAAGAGCTACGCTGGAATACACCGCAGGAAACCAGCCCCGCCGGGAAACCCCGCAAAGGGATCCTGCTGGTGCATGGGCTGGGCGATGCGCCCGGCACATTTAGCGATGTGGCACCGGCACTGGCGCAACAAGGATACCTTGTTCGCACGGTACTACTGGCCGGACATGGCACCCGCCCGGAAGATATGATCCCGATATCGGTAGACGATTGGCGGCAGGTCGTCGCCGAACAGGCCGGGCAGCTACAACGCGATGTGGATGAGGTTTATCTGGGCGGTTTCTCCACCGGCGCCAATCTGGTTCTGGAATACGCACTGGAACACCCGAACATTCGCGGGCTGCTGCTGTTCTCTCCGGCGATTCGCTCCAATTCAACCTTTGATTTTCTAACGCCGGTGATTGCCCCGTTCCGGGAGTGGTTGCTCGCGCCTCGCCCCAATGCGCCGACACAGTTAGCCACACGTTATCTGTCGGTCCCGACCAACGGTCTGGCGCAATATTACCGAACCAGCCTGGCGGTAAGACGCCTGTTATGGCGCTACAACTATGATCGCCCGGTGCTGATGGTCGTCGCCGAGCACGACTCGGTATTGGATACGCCTTACCTGCGGCAGCTCTTTCGAACGCACTTTACTCACCCGGCCAGCCGCCTGATTTGGTACGGGCAACCGGATAATGCCATCACCAACCGTGAGCAGGTACGCGCCGATCGTCTGCCTGAATGGCACATCAGCCAGTTTTCACATATGTCGGTCTTGTTCTCGCCGGATAACCCGCTGTACGGCCGCAATGGTTCGGTAATACTTTGCCGCAATGGCCTGAACTCTCCATCAGACGAGCAATGCCGCGATCGCAGTCGCTTCTGGTATTCCGACTGGGGCTATCAGGAGGAGGGAAAAACGCACGTGCGGCTGACGTTTAATCCTTATTTTGATTGGCAGAACAGTGTGATGCGGCAGGTACTGGCCGATGCCGCTCCCTAACCGCCGCACGGATGCGTGACTGTCATTATTGATCGGTACAATATTTAGCTTTGCCGTGCCGGGCGCATCCATTGCGTCGGCGGTTACCCGACAACCTGATATCCGCAGCTGACTACCGGAGGATCCTGATGGATTTAGCCCTGTTTGATCTGGACGAAACCCTGATTTGCGCCGATAGCACCGGCTTATGGCTGCGCTGGCTGGAGGCGGAGGGGTTCGCCGGCAAAGAATTATTGCAACGGGAACAGCACCTGATGCAGAGCTACTACCAGGGTACGCTGGCGATCGAAGATTACATGTACCTCTCGCTGTCGCCGCTGATTGGTCTGGAGGCCGAGACGGTCTCCAGTTGGATCGAACGCTTTATCCAGCGCGATATTCTGCCCCGGCTCTATCCACAAGCACGAGAGCACATGGACTGGCATCGCCAGCGCGGCGATACCCTGGTGGTTATCTCCGCCAGCGGCGAACATCTGGTGCAGCCCATCGCCCGTCATTTGGGCGCGGACCACGCGCTGGCGATCGGCGTTACGCTGAAAGACGGGCGTTTTACCGGCGATATTCACGGCGTACCAACCTATCAGCACGGTAAAATCACCCGTATCCGCGAATGGCTGGCACACCGCGACGGCGAGCCCTTCGGCCGGCTTTACGGTTACAGCGATTCGCTCAACGACCGGGCGATGCTGGAATTCGTCGATCAGGCTTACGTGGTTAATCCATCGCCTGAACTGGCGGCGTTAGCGCAGGAGAAAGACTGGCGCATCTGCCGCTGGCAATGCTAACCCGACGCTCTTGGGCTAACCGAATGTGTGCGGCTCCAGTCCGATATCCGCTGCCAGCCGTGCATGTTCGCGGCCCAGTTCGGCAAGGATAAACGCGATGAAATGACTTAATGCCGCCGAGCGATGTTTACCCGCCGGCGTTTGTACCTGCAGGCTGCGTTGAGTCAACGGTTCGCTGTGTACGGGTTTCAGCAACAAGCCGTCTTGTCGCGCCCGGTACAGCACCGAAAAATGGCTACAGGCGGTAATGGCGTCCGGCGTCTGCTGCATAAAGTAGTAAAGCGCGGAAAAGTTGTTGCAACTGAGCGTCGGCTCCAGGAAGGTGCCGCTCATCCGACAGGAAAGATCGAACAGTTGGCGGATGGTGGTGCCCTGTTGCGGCAATACCAGCGGAAATCCATGCAGATCAGGGAGCTGGATGGTTTTGTTTGCCAGTGGATGATCCGGGCGCATCAGCAGCAACACCGGCGCCGGGTACGACGCCATCACGTCAATGCCGCGTTCCGGCGACAAGCTGAACTGAAACGCCAGATCACATTCACCGTTGCGCACCATTTCCGATACCTGTATCGCGCTACCGACCTGCAAAAAGAACGTGACGGCGGGGTTATCCTGCCGGAAGCGGGCAAACAGCCCCGGCAGCAGATCAAACGCCATGCCGTCGGTACAGGCAACCCGCACAAACGTTCGCCGAACCGCTTTTAACCCCTGAATCTCGGCGATGGCGTATTCCATGTCCATCATGCTTTTACGCACGTGGTTTTCCAGGATTTGCCCGGCATCCGTCAACACCATACCGCGGGCATGGCGTTCAAACAGCGGCGCACCGATGCGCGCCTCCAGCTTGTGGATTTGCCGGCTGATGGCCGATACCGCCACAAACAGTTGTTGGCTGGCGGCACTTAGCGACCCCGTGTTCGCTACCGTCAGGAAATACCTGATTTCATTGCTATGCATAACCTGTCCGCTTGCCTCGTTTTTGTGCAACGACGCTTTATATTAAAAGCAAAGCTCGCTTGCAATTATTATTATTGTGGCAATGCTGGCGATGATTTAGAACGTGGTTTATCGCATCACTAAAAAACATCACGACAAAAACATCACCACAGACAGGCACAACATGACGACACCACAAGTGATTCAACAGGCGCTGGCGTATTTCGATAGCGGCCGCTTTCGGGATGTGCTGGCGCGTCGCGTCGCTATCGCCAGCGAAAGTCAGCGCAATGACCGGGACGCCGCGCTACAACACTATCTCAGCGGGGAAATCGTACCGGCGTTACAGGCGCTGGGTTTCGAATTGCAGCAAATCGATAACCCGGCCGCGGCTAATCGCCCATTTTTGATAGCCTCCCGCATTGAAGATGCCAGCCTGCCCACCGTGCTGTGCTACGGCCACGGCGACGTCGTGTTCGGCGATGACGAGCACTGGAGCGAGGGGCTTTCTCCGTGGCAACTGGTGGAGCGGGAAGGTCGCTGGTATGGTCGCGGCAGCGCCGACAACAAAGGCCAGCACACCGTCAATATCGCCGCGCTGGAGCAGGTCTTTCAGGCCCGTCAGGGGCGGCTTGGCTTTAACTGCAAATGGCTGTTTGAAATGGGCGAAGAGATAAGCTCGCCGGGCCTGGCCGAGGTGTGCCGCCGTCATGCACAAGACCTGCAAGCCGATCTGTTCATCGCTTCGGATGGCCCGCGTCTCAACGCCGAACGCCCGACGCTGTTTCTGGGTTCACGCGGCTGCGTCAACTTTCGCCTGACCATCCGCGCCCGTGAGCGGGATTACCACTCCGGCAACTGGGGCGGTTTACTGAGCAATCCCGGCACGCAACTGGCTAATGCGATTGCCTGTCTGGTCAATCAACACGGTCAAATGCAGGTGGATGCACTGAAACCACCGCGCCTCACACCGGCGTTGCGCACGATTCTGGCGGACATCACGCCAGGCGGGCAGGCGACGGACCCGGCTCTCGACCCGCATTGGGGTGAAGCGGGGCTAAGCCCGTCCGAGCGGCTGTTCGGCTGGAACACGCTGGAGGTGCTGTCGTTTCTGACCGGCAATCCGCAGCGGCCGATGAACGCCATTCCCGGCCACGCTACGGCGGTATGCCAGCTACGTTTTGTGGTGGACACCGACTGGCGGCAACTGGCGCAGCATCTGCGTCGTCACCTCGACGAGCACGGCTTCACCATGGTGGAGATCAGCGAGGTACGTGGTACGCCCGCCACCCGTCTCGACCCGACCGACCCGCTGGTAGACTGGGCGCTCGACCTGATGCGTCAGTGCAGCGATAAAAAACCGGCGTTGTTGCCTAACCTCGGCGGCTCGCTGCCCAACGAGGTATTTGCCGAGATTCTCGGGCTGCCGACGCTGTGGATACCTCACTCTTACCCGGCCTGCGGCCAGCACGCCGTGGACGAGCATATGCTGATAAGCGTCGCCCGCGAAGGGTTGCAGATCATGACGCGTCTGTTCTGGGATCTGGGTGAACAGGGTCACGCCATTCTGGCGCGACACCGCGCACATCATCATGCCAACAAGCCAAGCTGAGGGACACGATGACGACGGTATCCGTTTCACATCACCAAGCCACACGCCCCAGCCTGTACAAAACACTGTTTGCTACGTGCATCGGCAATGCGCTGGAATGGTTTGACATCGCGGTCTACGGCTTCTTCGCCAATTACATCGCCCACGCCTTTTTCCCCACCCAGGATCCGACGGTATCGCTGTTGCTGGCCTTCGGCAGTTTCGGCGTTTCTTTTTTGATCCGTCCGTTGGGCGCGGTGGTGCTGGGCGCTTACGCCGATCGCGCCGGACGCAAGGCGTCTCTGCTGCTCTCCATCAGCCTGATGTTGTTGGGCGGCGCAATGATTACCTTTATGCCCACTTACGCCAGCATCGGCCTGGCGGCACCGCTGTTGATCATGCTGGCGCGCCTGATTCAAGGGTTTTCCGCCGGCGGCGAGTTCGGCAGTTCCACCGCGTTTCTGGTGGAGCATTTCCCGGAACGCCGCGCGTTTATCGCCAGTTGGCAGTTCGCCACGCAGGGCGCCAGTACCCTGCTGGCTTCGGCGTTTGGTCTCGGATTATCGCAATCGTTAAGCGAAGTCCAAATTCAGGAATGGGGCTGGCGCATCCCGTTCGCGTTTGGTTTGTTGATTGGCCCGGTGGGGCTGTACATCCGCCGTCACGTGCATGAACCCGCCAACTTTGAACAGGCCGAGAAAACCCAATCGCCGATCAAAACGCTGTTCACCCGGCAAAAGGCACTGTTCTTGATTGCCGTCGGCCTGATGGTGATTTCCACCGCCATTAACTACATGCTGAACTATGTCCCTACTTATGCCACCAAGACGCTGCACCTGCCGTCCGGCGCTGCGTTCAGCGCCACGCTGATTGCCGGCGTCATCCTGACGGTCGTCACGCCGTTGGTCGGCTTGTGGGCGGAAAAAGTCGGCCGCCTGCCGCTGATGTGGGGAGCGCTGCTGTTGCTGGCGGTAACCATCTATCCGGCATTCTGGCTGATGACCCGGTATCTGTCGGCGATGTCGCTGATTGTGGTGGTAGGCTGGATGGCGCTGCTGAAGTCGGTGTATTTCTCCACCGTGCCGTCAATGATGGCTGACCTGTTCCCAGTCTCCACCCGCGCCAGCGGCATGGCGATCAGCTATAACGTGGCGGTGACCGTATTCGGCGGCTTTGCCCCGTTCATCTGTACGTTATTGATTAGCGCCACCGGCAGCAGCCTGGCGCCAAGCTACTACCTGATGATCACCGCGCTGATAAGCGTACTGGCGCTATGGCAGGCTCAGTTACGCCATCGCGGCTAGCAATCAATACCCGGT
Source organism: Dickeya sp. ws52 (assembly GCF_007210685.1). NCBI lineage: Bacteria > Pseudomonadati > Pseudomonadota > Gammaproteobacteria > Enterobacterales > Pectobacteriaceae > Dickeya > Dickeya sp. ws52. The sequence continues at coordinate 134,398 of NZ_SZVX01000002.1, read as the reverse complement.
TCCCCGTCATGGCGGCGCGTTATGCCCTGGCGGGGAGCCTATCCGAACCTTGGACGCCGCGCAGGCGTGACACCCCCCGTCGGCGCTATGCGGGGCCGCCGCCAATTATGCGAGGCCGCCGCCGATAAAGCAGCAACGCGGTCAGGGTAATCAGGCAGGCGATACCGAAAGAAAACACCAGCGTGCCTCGATCGCCGATCGACGCTCTCAGCGCGGCATACACCGACGGGGCGGCGGCAGAAAAGAAAAACCCCGGCATCAACAGCAAGCCGATACGAAAGGAGTAACCCTCCCGGCTAAACAACTCCAGCGGCAATGCGGCTTTTACCAGGGTACTCAATCCGTTCGCCGCGCCATATCCGCCAACAAACAACACCACCGCCACCAGAGAATATTCCCCCAACAGCGCCGACAGAAAGCAGACCGGCAGCCCAGCTCCCAGAAACAGGCTTAACTTCAGCGCCGGAAGGCGCCCGCCCATCAACACATCAGCCATCCGGGCGCACACCTGACCGACGCCCCACAACGCCCCCAGCGCAGCGGATACCCCAAATCCGGTCAGTATCGCCAGCAGATGGGCGGAAATACCGGCAGATAAAAAACTGAATAACGCCATCAGCACCGCATACAGCAGCGCAGGAAGACGATCCGCCTCTCCTGTACTTAACGCTATTTCGGTCTTATCTGCACAATGAGGCTCGCTCAACGGCACCGGCTTCGGCAATGCCCGCAGCCATGCGGTTCCCGACAACAGGATAACGCCATAAATCGCCACGCCCCATCGCCAACCCAGCCCACTTTGCAGCGCCATGCCCAGTGGCCAGAACAGAGACGACGATATGCCGCCAAACAACGTCACCAGCGAAATAGCGCGCCGGGCTTCGCCGCCATATAACGCCACCAGCGTGGCGAAAGCCGCTTCATACAGCGAGAGCCGCATCCCGGCACCCAGCATGATCCAGGCCAGAAAGTAGTCCGCCATACCGGTACTGCTCGCCATGAGCAGACAACCGGCGGCGCTGCCGACCGCTCCCAGCGTCATCACTCGTCGCCCACCTACCCGGTCGAGCAACCGGCCGGCATAAGGCGACAGGCACCCCATCACCACCAGCGCCAGCGTGGCGCCGGAGAACGCCAGCGTCGGGCTCCAGCCGCGATCCGCCGCGATGGCGGCGCAAAACACGCCGGGAAGATAAAATGCCGCCCCCCAGTTAATCAGTTGCGTCATACCGACGCAGACGGTGACCCATGTTCGTCCGGCGTCAGTCATACGGTAAGGAGGCATCCCCCTCCCCCAGCGCACGTTGCAGCAATGTGGTATCCACCCAACGCCCGTGCTTCATCCCCACCGAACGTAACGTCCCCGTCAGGGTAAATCCCAGCGACAAATGTAATTGCAGCGAAGCCTGATTACCGCTGTCGGCAATGACCGACACCACCTGTCGATATCCTTGTTGTTCCGCCTGTAACAATGCGGCGGATAACAAGCGCTTGCCGACGCCTTTCCCCAGATGATCCGGATGCAGATAAATCGAATCCTCCAGGGTGAAGCGGTAAGCATAACGAGTACGATAAAACCCCAGATAGCAGTATCCCAACACGTGTCCGTTTTCCGTCGCCACCAGCCAGGGCAAGCCAGCGTCGCGGATTTTCCGCCAACGATCGCGCATTTCGGCTTCCTCAGGCGCTTCGGTTTCAAACGTCGCGATGCCATGCAGAACATGTTGGGCATAAATATCCCTGATGGCGGCGATATGTTCCGCCCGGGCATCCTCAATTACAATGGTACTCATTCGTGTATCCTTGTCAGAACAGCAGGTTAGCGATTAGGCTGGGCCTTATTGCCGCACACACCATCGTATGCGACAGCAGGATATCCACTAGCTTAACCAACCCCCGATAAAGGCAACAGACACAAACAGTTATGCCCACCATAAAGGAAAGTTTGATATGGCCAGATTGAATCTGGAATTGCTGGAAACCTTTACCACGGTGATGCGGGAGGGCAGTTTTTCTGCGGCAGCCAACCGGCTCAACCTGAGCCAGCCTGCCGTCAGCCAGCAGTTTCGCCAACTGGAGCACTATTTTGGCGTACGGCTGGCCGAACGCAGCGGCAAAAACCTGCGGCCAACGCCGGCAGGCGACATGTTGCTGCTCAAAGCAGAACAGATTCGCCAGTTGTTGGACGAAACCCGTCAGGTTATCGCCGACTATACCGAAGACGTCATGGGGCATGTGATTCTGGGTACCGGCGCCACCGCCTGCATTCATCTGATGCCCTCTCTGCTACGCCAGTTGCGACAAGACTATCCCCGGTTGACCGTAGGGGTACGCACCGGTAATACCCGCGACATCGTTCAGGCGGTAATCGACAACCGGATTGATGCCGGGCTGGTCACTCTGCCTATTCCCGCTGCCAGTGTGGCGGTTACGCCACTGATGGAAGACGAACTGGTCGCCATCAGTAACGATCCCTCGCTTCCCGAGAGCGTCTCTCCCGCCTTTCTGCACACCCAGCCGCTGATTTTATTTGAGCGCGGCAGTAGCACCCGCACGTTGATCGACCGCTGGTTTGGCGACGTGGGCACGCCACCGCAACCGGTAATGGAATTGGGCAGTATCGAGGCTATCAAGGAAATGGTGCTGGCCGGGCTGGGATGCAGCATCGTACCAAAACTGTCGTTGAACTCTGACGCGCTGACGCCAGCGTTTCATATTCGGCCACTGAGTCCGGTGCTTAACAGGACGCTGGCGATTGTCATGCGGCAGGATAAACCCGTGAATAAGGCATTGCGCCTGGTTCTGGAAAGACTGAAAAAAGAAAAAATCTAAAAATAAGTCGCCGCCTGATAATAAATCAGGTCATTAATATATTTTCTGAATAATAAACGTAGCGGTAATATTTTTACGTATCAGCCCGGCTGCGGTAATTTATTGCTACCGGGAAGCGTCCAGGGAACCTCACCCGAACTTGCACCCAGCATTTGCTGTATTTTCTCGTAAACTTCTGCTGCCGACATACCGCTATATAAACCCTGGCTATAATAACCAAACTCCGCCGTACTCGCTGGCGCACGCCCGCCACTTACACTTAAATCCGCGGAAGTCAAACGCTTACCGGTAAATACGTTATAGCTTTCACTTTGACCGTCAGGGTATTTCACTACCGAAACCAACACGCCGCCATAAAGCGGGATGCCCGTCATACGCAGCGAGCGCTCAACGCTAGATTCAGTTTGCTGTTTCTGTAGTTTTTCTTTTGCCAGGCGCTCGTCCAGCGATGTCGTACGATCGCGCGTATCGGTTACATCATTCGAATTGTTATCCGCAAATTCATTATTTGGCGAATTATTCATTTTCCCTGAGCTAAAGGAAGCGGATTTATTTACTCCGACAGCGTCGGCGCTCTCTCCAGAGCCGCCATTGGCAATATAACCTTGCTGTGGATAAGAAGATGTTATGTTTTGATTCTGAATACCTGATATGACCACGATTCACTCCTTTTTTATTTTTAACGATAACATGCCTCTAAGGGCACTGATTTATTACGACGCACCAACACCTGCACACCGGAAGAAAAACAACATACCCGCCGCAGCGAGAATCACACAGGACGGCTAAACAGACTCATGCCATCCAAAGCTATCAGGAAATAGAAGAGTGGTTGAAAACCACACGAGCGGCCTCGTTTTTCACACGGCACTCACAAAATAGAAAAGACACACCCACGTCTAAAATATATCGGCCAATTTATTTTTTTATTAATACGAAAAAGGCATAAAAACGTTCATTAAACGACCATGTTGGCAATATTTAGTCATGAGTGTAAAGACGAAACTGACAATTCCTTAGCGTTTCAACAGCCTGTCATGTTCCCGTCATCTGTCGCTGTTAACGTGGAGCCAGCCTACTTCCCCAGAAAGACAAAACAATGAGTGCCTTACCGTCACAGGAACATCGGTTATGCTTCGCTTCCTTCCCAAGCGCACGCGACTTATGTATCACCACGCCGGATATCTCGCCCTCTACCGATAACGCCACCGTATTACAGTTGTTCAGCCGTCACAAGGATCTGGTGAGCCTGCCGGTGGTGGAGGATGGACGTCCATTCGGCCTGATCAACCGTCATAGTTTCCTGTCGCAAATGGCGCGCCCCTACTACCGCGAATTGTATGACCGAAAAAGCTGTATTGCTTTTATGGACAAAACGCCGCTGATCATCGAAGCCTCCGCCTTATTGAGCGATGTGGCGGACAAAGCGGTCATCAGCGGAGAGCGCTTTCTGGCCGACGGCTTCATCATTACCGAAAACGGCCGCTATCTTGGTATCGGCCTGGGTATCGATCTGTTTCGTATCGTCTCGGATACCCATGTGCGCCAGCACCGGCAGATTGTACAAAGTATAGAATATGCCAGCGTCATTCAGGGAGCGATGCTGACGCCGTTTCGGCAAACGCTGGCCGCGACCTTGCAGGATTGGTGTCTGGTGTGGGAACCGCGCGATTGCGTCGGCGGCGATAGTTACGCCTTCAGACAATACGCACATGGCTGGCTGGCCGTACTGGCCGATTGTACCGGCCATGGCGTGCCGGGCGCCTTTATGACGCTGATATTCAATTCGGCGCTGGAACAGGCGCTGGCGCAACACCGCCCGGACCAACCAGGACAACTGATCGGCGGCATTAATCGCTACATCAAAGACACGCTGGGCCAAAAGAGCGGCTATCCGGGGCAAATGTCAGCGTCCGACGATGGCTGCGATGTGCTGGTGATATACGTCAATACCGCCGAGCAAACCCTGAGCTGGGCCAGCGCCCGCATGACGGCGTTTCTGATCGATGCGCAAAGCGGCGAGTTGCTGACGCTCGACAATGACCGTATGGGCGTGGGCTACACCCATACGCCATACGACTACAGTTGGCCGACATTCCAACGCCCGCTGTCGCCGCAAGATCTGTTTTTTTCCACCACCGACGGTTTGCTCGACCAGATTGGCGGCGAGCGGCAGATCAAATTCGGCAAACGCCGTCTGCAGAACGTGTTGCAACGCATCAGGGAACTGCCGATGAATCAGCTTGCCGCTCAACTATTACATCAGCATCGCATCTGGCAGGGCGCCCAGACACGACGCGACGATCTTACATTTTGGGGCTTCAGGCACCCATGAACACGTTTAACCAGGTAAAACCGGAACATGTCCGACACGAAGTACACTGAATTTTTCGACCTCACCCAACAGCAAAATATCGCGCTGTACTATGTGGGGTATTTCTCGCAAAACATCATCTGCTCGCTGGCGGAAACGGTACGGCTGCAACTGGAAAAAAGCCGGGTGCCGCCCAATGTCCGCCGCAAGCTGTTTTCCAGCTTTGTGGAGATGGTGCAGAACATCATCCATTACTCCGCCTCGGCGCTCACGTCGGAAGAACAGGAACATGAAATCCGTCATGGCTCGGTATGCATCGGTTTTGAGGCGGGAAAATACTTTTTATTGAGCGCCAATCGGGTCTATCCGGCTGATGCGGAAACACTGCGCCGACGGCTGGAACCGCTGTGCACGATGACGCTCGATGAAATTCGGCTTGCCTATAAGGCCTCACTGCGTGAAGAGATCCCGGCATCCAGCAAAGGGGCGGATATCGGCCTGTTGACCGTTGCCCGCGATGCCAGCGAGCCGCTGCAATTCACCTTTCGCAGCGACGCCACCACCGGGCTCTCCACGTTTTATCTGAAGGCGGTGATTTAACCATGACAGACATAATAACAACGGACAATCTTCATATTACCGGCACGGCCAGTACGCCGACGGTGGATTTTCGCTTCGACGCCCACCAACTTTCGTTGTCCGGGGAGTCTTACCCGGAAAATGCGGCGGCGTTTTACGGCCCGCTGATCGAGCAGGTGCAGCGCTATTTACAAAACCGTCTCGTACAAACCCGTCTCGCCGCAACCGCCGGGCAACCGGCGCTGATTAACGTGCATGTGTCGCTGCCCTACTTCAACAGCTCCAGTACCAAAATGCTGTTCAGCCTGTTCAATATTCTCGATAAAGCCGCACAGCAGCAGCTTCCTATTGCGTTGCACTGGTATTACGACCAGGACGACGACATTGCCGAAGAGTTCGGGCAAGAGCTGCATATCGATTTTCCCGCGCTCGAATTTCATCCCCACATTCTGGAGTAACGGCATGAGTCGCTATGAACTGTTCACCCCCGAATACGACATCCTGCTGTCAGCCCGCAATATTGCCGCTCAGGCCGACATGCCGGCGGAGGTGTACCGGGAAAGCCTGATTATGCTGGCGGAACACTATCAACGACTGGTACGGGAAACCCACCGGCTGATCACCCGCAGCGACAGGGCGGAACGTGAGCTGACCCGCCTCAATACCCAATTACATCAGTTAGCGGTGGAACTGGAGTACAAAGCCACCCACGACCCGCTGACCGATGTATTCAACCGCAGCGCGATCATCGACCTGGTCGACCACGCGCTGGAACAGGAGCAGGCGGCACTGATAGTGCTGGATATCGACCATTTCAAGCAGGTCAACGACGCTTACGGTCACCCGACCGGCGATGCGGTGATCTGCGCGTTGATAGCCCGCATTAGGGACCTGCTACAGGGAAAAGGCAGTATTGGCCGCGTCGGCGGCGAAGAATTTACCATCCTGCTGGATGGCTATACGTTGATGGCCGCGGTGGATGTCGCCGAGCATATCCACGCCAGCCTGAACCACACCGCATTGGAGCCGTTGCCTGAGCATCAGGTTACCGCCAGCTTCGGCGTCAGTTGGGCGCCGCCGCATACCAGTTTCGATATGTTGTACGGCACCGCCGACGCCGCGTTATACCGGGCCAAGCATCAGGGGCGCAACCGGGTGGAATATATACCGATCGATACCGTCAGCTAACCGACGAGCCGCCCGGCGCCATGCCGGACGGCGTTATTTTTCATCGCGCTGAATTTTCCGATCAGTTTTTCTTCACAAATTCGGATTTCAGCTTCATGGCGCCGAAACCGTCGATCTTGCAATCGATATTGTGATCGCCTTCCACCAGACGAATCCCCTTCACGCGGGTGCCGATTTTCAGCGTCGAAGAGCTACCTTTCACTTTCAGATCTTTCACCACAGTAACGGTATCGCCGTCCGCCAGCAGGTTACCGTTGGCATCCCTCACCACCAGCCCTTCTTCCTGCGCTCCTGCGTCCCCGTCCATCGACCACACATGCCCGCACTCCGGGCAGTTCAGCATGGCATCATCCTGCCAGGTGTATTCAGACTGACATTTAGGGCAGGCAGGTAGCTGTTGCATAATAATCCTCATTAAGATGGAAAAATCAGATAAAAACCCGATATATCAATAAATAAAAAATTTCGTATTTATTATTTTATCGCCTTTAACCAAACAGTGTCAGCAAAAAGAGTCGGAAAAATCGATATTGTTGCACCTTCCTCATCAAAGCCACTCTATTTATTCAGTTTTCTCGCTATCGCCGCTCTACGCGAAAGACACCGCCGATCCGTTATCGTTTACTTACCTCTGTGGAGAAAACTTCAGTTTAATAAAACAATAAGTTGGGTACACTGAACACATCTCATTACAACTACCAGCCTGGATTACATTCCGTGGAAATCGCATCACCACTTAAAAATCCCACTTTTCTGTGTTTCTGGTTAGGACAAATTGCGTCCTCTTTTGCCTTTCAGATGCTGGTCGTCGGGATTGGCTGGCAAATGTATGAATTGACCAATAGCGCATTGAACCTCGGTCTGGTGGGATTAGCGCAATTCCTGCCGCAACTGGCGCTGACGCTGGTTGCCGGTCATACCGTCGATCAGTACAACCGTCGTGTGATTATCCTCTGCTGCCGCCTGCTGATGGCCACCACCATACTGGTGCTGGTGCTGGGTAACCTCACCCATACCATCAGCGCTGCGATGATTTATGCCTGTTCCGCCGTGCTGGGTGCGACGCGAGCCTTTGAAATGCCGGCGACGCAAGCGCTGCTGCCAAACCTGATAGCGCCCAGTTTGTTGTCTCGCGCCGTGGCGTTGATGGCGTCGGCTCGCGAGGCCACGGTGATTGCCGGCCCGGCGCTCGGCGGCCTGATTTACCTGATAGGCGCCACCACGCTTTACGCCACCAGCGTAGCCTGTTTTCTGGCATCATTTTTGGTGCTGCTGCGGTTAAGATACGAGCACAAGGCGCCGGCCCGCGCGCCAGTCACGCTGGAGAGCTTGTTTGGCGGCATGAATTTTATCCGCCGTAATCCGGTCATTCTCGGCTCGATCTCGCTGGATATGTTCGCCGTGTTGCTCGGCGGCGCCACCGCCTTGTTGCCGATCGTCGCTAAAGATATTCTGCACACCGGCCCGTGGGGACTAGGGTTACTACGCTGTGCGCCCGCGCTCGGTGCCGTGCTGATGTCGATTTACCTGAGCCGCCGCCCGCTCACCCGCAATGTCGGTAAGATCATGTTCTCAGCGGTCGCGGTGTTCGGCGTCGCCACTGTCGCGTTCGGTCTATCCAGCAATCTGTTTCTGTCGTTGTCCGCATTACTGTTGCTGGGCGCATCCGACATGGTCAGCGTTGTCATCCGATCAACGCTGGTGCAACTGGAAACGCCGGACGACATGCGCGGCCGGGTGAGCGCCGCCAACTCCATTTTCATCGGCACTTCCAATCAACTGGGGGAATTTGAATCCGGCGTGACCGCCGCCTGGTTGGGGGTGGTGCCGGCGATCGTCATCGGGGGACTCGGCACGCTGCTGGTGGTGGCGCTGTGGATGAAATATTTCCCGACGTTGACCCAACGCCAGACGCTGGAAGCGGGAGAAAACACGTAGAACCTGCCGATTAGATAACCGGGCGGATAGATAACGGGGCGGAGCCGCCCCGTGTTATTGCCGTCATGCCGCAGCGATTAAAACACCTGCACCCGCCACAGTTCGCGGCCACGCGAGGCCTCGGTCATCGGCAGCCGGCCGTGCAGCGTCTGCCAGTTATCAAGGATCAGCAGATCGCCCTGCTCCCAGTCATGCGCAATCATACAACGTTCATCGTATACCAGCCGGTCAAGCTCCTCGATGAGAGCCCGGCTCTCCTGTGCGGAGACGCCTTCCACCTCAACCGTGAATTTTTGCAGCTCGGAGTCGCTGCCCTCCTGATAGCGGAACGCCTTCTTACCGGTTTTCGGGTGCGCATACACCAGCGGATAAGTGCGGGGCTTGCCGCCGAAATAGGTCATCGGCGTGTTATAGGTAATGTGGACGTCTTCCCACTTTTTCACCACGTCCGGGCCAACCATCTCCATCACGATGCGACCGTCCACCACCGTGGTGTTGCCTTCACCTTTTTTCGGCGGATTCTTGCAGTACAGCATAAAGCGCTCCGCGGTAAACCAGGGGTTGCCGCCGACCTGCTCGTGATCCAGCCGAATCATGCTCAGGTCCCAATGTATCGGCGTTTTTTCCAGCGAGTGCACGAATCCGCTCGGTTTATCCTCCGGTTTAACCACATGCACCGCACCGAATTGCCACTGGAAAATTTCGCCGAACGGCTGGCAGAACGCTTCCAACTGCTCGCTGCGCTCAAACTGCACGCCCTTGATACACACGAAGCCAAACTGAGCGGACAGGAAAGCCAGAAACGCCGGCGACAGCGCCTTAACGCCTAATCCGTGCGGATCGTCAATCTTCAGGCCGAACAACGGTTGTTTCAGCAGCTCATAGTCGAACTTTCCGGCACCGGCGTCATCGGCTTCCACATACACCCACGGCCGCCCCTGATAAGTCACCAACACATGGCGGTCTTTATCAATACTGGCGTGCCCCTGCAGCGAAACGTTTCCTGACGCGGCCAGAACCGGCACGCTGTGCCACGGTTGACGCACAATGGTGAGACCATCGGTAAAACCAAAGGTGAATTTCGGGCCGTCATTATCATACTGATGGACCGACAGGCGTACGGTATCGGGAAATGCCCGCTCAACCAACGCACTCAACGCCTGACCGCGGTACATCATCTGATAGGCTTTTTCCGCCACACTGTTCAGGTAATCTTCATTGGACTGTTGGGGTTGCCGGTTCAGTCGCACATCGTTATACAAATAACTGCAAATTTTATCGTGCGTCGCCGCCAGTTCGGCGTTATTTCTGACTCGCTTGATAAAATCGGCAATGCCTTTGTAAGGTAATCCGGCTGATTTAATCAACGCTTTTCGGGTTTCATCGTCCGAACGCGCTTCCGGGAAAAAATCCCCGAGTTCTTTCCATTCAATATAGGGCGATTGAATCAACTCGCGTAATTGGCGGTTATAAGCTTTACGCGTTTCATCCGGAACGTCGACAATATCATTAAAGGTGGTGCCATCGCTCAGAATAGTCACCTGACAGCCGGGTTCATATAAAGACTGAATCGCTTTCGCCAACGACTCCAGACGATTAATAGAAATCACATCGCCATAATCCGGTAACGTGCCAAACGACTTATCGACGACATTGGGCGATTTGCAAGGGAAGCCAGGCAGGACGAATCTGACAGGCGTGGCGGCTTGCAGGAAGGCACCGATTTGTTTTTCCAGAAACACACGCCCTTCCGGCTCAAAACGATCGTTGTGAGCCTGAACCAGATAGGATTTTACGATATCAGCTATCTTATTAGCCGTCTCTTTAATACTGTCGTGCATAATTCGACTCCATTAATATTGAGTATATTCATTGTTTTCGTTCACAGAAAAACCGTTCACATAGAAAACAATGTATCGAACATTCCTTGCATTCACCTACCCCAACCTGTAAATGGGCACGTTATTTCACACAGAAACGACACCGCCGCCAGTAAAATAAAAACCAGATAAAAGTGTTATTGATAATGCAGTACACCGTCAGCATCATGGTGATAATTAAAATGAATCAGAAGCCAACAGCATTAATGATTTATTTTTCTTGCCGCGTAATATTATGCCGTCTTATTTCACCGTATTTATCCTGCATTCTCAGCATCAGGCAACAGACGCCTGCAACGCTAAATGCAGACACAGATAGGTATTCAGCTCTGCCACGCTGTGGCAAACAGAGCTCGGTTGCCAGGCGGTAGTGCCGTCTGCGTTACCGTATCCCCAGGTCACGTAAGCGACAGCCACGTCGGCATTGTTTGCCGTTTGCACATCGATTGACGTATCCCCCACATACAGACACCGCTCATGCGACGTCTCCAATGTCGTCATCACCTGCCGCAAACCGGTAGTATCAGGCTTGAGCGGCCGATCGGGCCGGGCGCCGTACACCAACTCAAAGGTATCTGGCGGGAACAACGCCTGCAGGATTCGGTTGGATAGCGCGTCATCCTTATTGGTCAATACCGCCAGCCTGACGCCTTGCGCTTTTAACGTCACGACCAGTTCTTTCACCCCGGCATAGCAGACGGTATCGTGCAGACAATGTGCCTGATACAACGCATGGTAGCGTTGCGACAGCGCCGTTGTATCACTGATGCCATGATGTCTGGCGGCAGCGGCCAACATCTTTCCTGACCCGCCGCCAATATGCGCCCTGACAATGAACGCCGGGTCCGGCGTTACGCCGAACTCGCCCAGCGTCTGATGCAATGCAAATGCAATACCGGGCAAGGTATCGACCAGCGTACCGTCCAGATCGAAAATCACGGCTTTATTTACCGACATAATCACTCCATACCGACAAGTTACTTCACATTGAGTTGGGTGCTGATGTAATGAAAAGGACGGCCTGATTTGAAAATCAGGTGGTGATGGCGTTCATCCACATTGCTGCGCTTTTCCAAATAGATGTCGGCTCCCCGTTTCACCGCCACCGAGTGCCACGGCGTCCGCCAGCGATCCCTGACCGGAGCCAGCTTGATACCAATTTTTTTAGAAATCCGGAATTGCGGATGAATCGACAAACGCACAGCTTGTGGGAATTTCTCTTCCAGATGCTGACTCCAGGCTTCGCTACGCTGAATAACGCGATAAGCCGCCACTCGGGCTACTTTCTGGATTTGTGCATTACTCACGCCGGCAAACTCCTCCATACCGCCGTAATCCTCACACAAAAAGCGTGTTACGCCTTTATACATGGAGGCGGCTTCCGGTTCTTCTTTCACCCGTTTTTTCAGCGTCAATAATGACGTGCCATACTGAATCATCAATTCTTCCCGCATGGAATCGAGATCCTTGATTTCCCGATACGTCTCAATCAGGTCATACATAAAAAACATGCCTGGATATTTCTTCATGCAATAATCGCTGATCATATCCGTATAATCCTTTACCTGATGATCCGGAATACGGACGACATCGGAAAAGACATAACCGTCAGAACAAATACCAATGACTGCCCCAGGTTGATAAACGCTGCGAATGTCCTGACATAATTCATGCAAATTATCCAACGCATACAATTCTGCATAATCAGGTAGATGGCTGAGGGTTTTTTTGCGATTCGGCGACTTTCCCGGAAACGCGGGAAGAACCATGACGATGGGTTCCTGGCGGCTGACGGCGTGGATAATATTATCGAGATGAGGTGCAATTTCATCCTCATGCCGGTAATGTTCCTGACCGTCTTCATCCACCAGACAACGACGTTCAAATATCTTTTCAATAATCGCCAGTGCAATATTTTTATGTTCCGGTTGCATAAGAAAATCATTGGTACTACCCAGCGATATTCTTTTTATCTGAGTATCCATCTGAATAACCTCTATATATTTTTTATATCCGTCATATTTCAGCCGACAGGCGCACAACCGGAAAAGCCCAGACTTTCCAGCTGCATTGTTGGGTATATTCCCGTCATACTTCACGTTGCAGGTGCGTTGGCTTCCCTGCAACTCGAATTATTTTGGGTATAGAACATGCTATCCGAACTTTAATCAAGCCGTTTGATTAAATAAAGCCATCTTTTCTTAAAGACAATGAAACCCAGAAAAAACACTGAGTCAATGGGGAATATCGCCGTGAGCTTAAGTCGATACTTTCATGCCGTCAATAGAACTTATTGAATATGATAATCACCTTTTTTGAATAACAAGAAATTCTCTCTGAAATTATTTACCTGTGAAACTCTAATAAATAAAATCAATAAGATTTAAATATATTCATCCATCTTTAAAATGGATGACCTCAATCAGCCTTCATGCCATTCTTAATGAGGAAATAATAAGAAATAAATTTCCACCCTGTATCTTCCTTCGCATGTTCACCCTAAATAATTCGAGTTGCAGGGCAACACGCTCGCATGTTGAACAACGTACCGGTAATGTGAAGTATGACGGGTATAGAGGTATTGAGGCGCACTTGTCCTGAATCCTTTCACCACAAAACAACATTGATGCCTATTCGCCAGAGAAAAAGCACTTATCATCACCTGCTCAACATTTATCTGTTTAACGCGCTTATCGTCATTTTCATTTCCGATTAATTACCTTATTTACCCATCAATCATCACCAGTATAGTTATGTACTACGATAATTTTTTATTTATAAATACAACCATGATCAGCATAATTTTTTAAATATGTCACTTCACGAAAGTTGATTATTCTTGGTGAATTTAATATTTCATCATCACATATTTGTAACAATATGTTTACTGACGTTTTCACACCCACGGATGGTGGACGGGTCATATCGTGGTGCGCCTGTACCAACACACGGGAAAGTCAGCGGCCGTGAATCAGCATCAGACATCACCGTTTTCGACAGTTCCGGTCTGGCGATTCAGGGTCTGTATATAGCGAAAGCCGTGATTAACGCCTGACGGCATCAACACGTTTGAGGCAGGCACATCGTTACGATAAAACCGGATACCGCCCTATCGGGTATCCGGCTTGATGCAAACGTGACGCCCCACCAAACGGCAAAGCGTCTCTCGCGGCCGGACGATTACTGCGCCGGGCGGCCGTAGTAAGCCGTGAAACTGGCTTTGGCCAGTGTATTCGCGTTAATCATAAAGCCGCCGAGCGCCGGATTAGCATCTTGAGGGACATCCAGCGTTTTGGTTTTCAGCGCATACACGGTGAAAATGTAACGATGCGGTTTGTCGCCCGCCGGCGGGCACCCCCCCCCCCACGCCGCCACCCCATAATCAATGCGGACCTGGCTAGCGCCGGCGGGCAGGCGTTTGCCGCCAATTTCGCCGGCATTAGCCGCAAGGCCCGCTACATTTGCCGGAATATTCACTACCATCCAGTGCCACCAGCCCGAACCGGTCGGCGCATCCGGGTCATAAACGGTGACGGCAAAACTCTGAGTACCTGCCGGCGCGCCGCGCCAGTTCAGCGCCGGGGATTGATTCTGCCCGCTGCAGCCGAAACCATTGAACTCAAAGCTGGCAGGCAACGTGCTATTCGGCGCAATCGTCGGGCTGGAGAGTGTCAGGGTTTGCGCATGTGCCGCAGCCGTCACCATCAAACCGACGAGCAACGGGGCGCAAGAGCGGGTCAAACGTAAACCTGTTTTCATATTCATATTCCTGTGACTCATGGTAGGCTTTGGATTCGTCATTCATTACCTCACCGCGTTTACGGCTTATTGATGACGAAGTCGGAACACAGACTGAACTGTGATGCCAATGGTAGCGCGCCGGTATCGTTCCCGTTGTTCCGGCTCGTTCAACCTCTGTTCCATTTTGACCACGGATACCGGATGACGCTGACCGCTCCCCCCAATCTGCCCACGACGTATTCGCCCGAACCGGTGCCTCGCCATAGCCCGGCCGGTTCGCTGCTTACCCATCAAATTATTGCCCGTAACCAATACGTATTACGCACGGTAGTGATGCACGCCGATCTGATTGGGCTGGTCGTTTCCGGCACCAAACAGTTGCTGGCGCCGCAAGGCCGCAGTGATTTTGCATCCGGCGAGTTATTCATATTGCCGCGCGGCACCCAATGGGATGTTGTCAACGACCCGGCGCCGCAAGGGCGTTATGTCGCGCAAGTTATCAACCTGCAACCCGAGACGATAACGCGCTTTTATCAGTCTTTCGGTCAGTTCGCCGCGCTGGAACCGGTGCGCAGCGCAGCCCGGGTCGCAGAGACCCCGGCAAGCATAAAAACGGCGTTTTTGCGTGCCGCCGATGCATTGAGCGACGCAAACTGTTCGACAACGCTCAGTGAACACCGGGTGTTGGAAGTGTTGCTCTTGCTGGCTGAACACGCCGGTGTGGTCCTGGCGCCGCCGGGAGCATTGAACTGGAGCGAGCGGGTGCGGCGGCTGGTGGCGCAGCGCCCGTATGATCACTGGTCGGCAAGCCGTGTAGCGCAAGCGCTGTCCACAACCGCCAGCACCCTGAACCGCCGACTGGCACAGGAAGGCTGCACCATCACGACCTGTGTGCGGGATACCCGGCTGGAAACGGCAATGGTGTTGTTACAGTCATCCGAACGCCCGGTCGCCGCTATCGCCCTTGACGTCGGTTATGAATCCCACAGCAAATTCACCGCCGCTTTCCGTCGCCGATTCGGCGTTGTGCCATCGGCATTGCGTGGGTAGGATCACGCTTTCATCTGATTAACACGTTCAACCAATATACTGTTACCCATCGGCCCTGTCGGCATCCTCGGTCATCGCTACCGGTTCCGTGATGATCATTGAATCAGGAGAACACAAAATGTCAGACCATCCCACAATGGCGCTTCTGGGGCCGGGTGCTATCGGTACGACCATCGCTGCGGTTCTCCATGAAGTTGGCCGCACGCCACGCCTTTGCGGACGCACCGCGCAACCACAGTTAATTCTGCACCGCGATGACGGTGCAGTTGTGGTGCCGGGCCCGGTATTGAACAATCCGGCGGTTATCAGCCATCCGTTCGATCTGGTGTTTGTCGCGGTGAAAACCACCCAGATTGCTAGCTGCGCCGACTGGCTGGCTACACTGTGTGATGAAAACACCGTCGTGTGTGCACTGCAAAACGGCGTCGAGCAGAAAAAATTGTTGGAACCTTGGGTCAACAGCGCACAGGTGTTGCCTTCGGTAGTCTGGTTTCCGGCACAGCGTGAACCTGACGCTTCCGTCTGGTTGCGCGCCCAACCCCGCCTGACGCTGCCGGATGTGCCGCAGGCAAAATGGGTAGTGGATGCGCTCAGCGGCACTCGCTGCACGGTTGAATTATCATCCGATTTTATCTCGATTGCCTGGCGCAAACTGCTGCAAAATGCCGCCGCGGGGCTGATGGTACTGGCTAATCGTCGGGCCGGGATGTTCTCACGCGGGGATATCTCGGAACTGGCGTTGGCTTATCTACGCGAATGTCTGGCGGTAGCACATGCGGAAGGCGCGGTACTTGATGAGAATGTTCCACAGGAGATTGTTGACGCCTTTCACCATGCCCCCGCGGATTTAGGCACCTCAATTCTCGCCGACCGACAGGCGAACCGCCCGTTGGAATGGGATATCCGCAACGGCGTGATCCAACGTTATGGTCATTCACAGGGTATTCCAACCCCCATCAGCGACGTGCTGGTGCCGCTGCTGGCGGCAGGAAGCGAGGGGCCGGGGTGAAGCCGTCAGGAGGCAGCCGCCTCCCAGTCGCCCCATCCCAGCATCGCGTACCGGGCAACCTTCTCAAGCTCAGCACGGCTGGCGCCATCGCGCGCCTGCAACACCATGCCGCCTTGTACCGCCAGAACATAACGAGCAAGCCCGTTAATATTCACCGAGGCTGCGAGATCCCCCTCGCTGACCGCTTGCGAAAAACGGAGTTCCAGCTTTCGGCGCGCCTGTGCTCGCCCGTCTCGTACTAATTCGCCAAGGGTAGTATTGCCCTCTTCGCCGACAGCCGACAGCGCCAGCATACAACCGAGAGGTTCATCCGGGCCGTACGACCCGGTGAGCGCCGCAGCCGAATCCATAAGATAGGCTTGAACCGCATCACGGGCCGTCCGGGCGCTATCGAACCCCGCCCAAACCCGATCGCTGTAGTGCTCGGCGTAGTAGCAAATCGCTTCGGCATAAAGTTCCTCTTTCGACCCAAACGCAGCATAAAGGCTGGGGCCGCCTATCCCCATCGCGGCGGTGAGATCAGCCATGGAGGTGGCCGAAAACCCCTTGCGCCAAAAAAGGCGCGTGGCTTCTGCCAGCGCGTTTTCACGATCAAACGTACGTGGCCTGCCCTTGGCAGGGCGCGCGGTCGAAGAGCACTTCGGATTGGATTTATTTTGCATCGATCGTTACATAAATAGATTGACTCATACCCATGAGCTGTTTATAACATTTTATATCGATCACTACAAAACAGGAAAAGCGATGACTGAACTTATCGGTAAAAAAGCGTTGGTGACGGGTGCTTCCCGCGGCATCGGCGCAGCGATTGCACTCGAGCTGGCGGAGAAAGGCGCAGACGTGGCAATCACGTACCAAAATTCTGACGCGCGCGCATTGGAGATAGTCCAAACGATTCAGGCAAAGGGCCGGCGTGCATTGGCGATAAAGGCCAACAGCGCAGATGCGCAAGCCGTTACGCACTCGGTACACGAAGCGGCGGATAAGCTGGGTGGTCTCGATATTCTCGTCAACAACGCCGGCATTGCCCGCGCCGGCATGGTGGCGGACATGAGCCTCGCGGATATCAACGATATTCTGAACGTGAATGTTCGAGCCGTTGTTCTCGCATCGCAAGCAGCAATAGCGCATTTGAGCGAAGGCGGTCGAATTATCTCAATCGGTTCAAGCGTCTCAGAACGAGTCTCCATGGCGGGCATAGCAGTCTACGCTATGTCGAAATCCGCCTTGCTGTCTTTCACCCGTGGTCTGGCACGTGAATTGGGGCCTCGCGGCATCACCGTAAACCTGGTACACCCAGGCTCGACGGACACCGACATGAACCCCGCCGACGGCAGCCATGCGGACGCACAGCGTGCATTGATAGCCCTTGGCCAGTATGGCAAGCCCGAAGATATTGCTGCTGCGGTCGCGTTTCTTGCCAGCCCAGCCGCACGGTACATAACCGGAACCGGCATCACGGTAGACGGCGGCGCCAACGCCTGACACCGTTGCATCAACATCCACTTTAAGCGCGTTGGGTCTTCCGGTTTGATCCCATGCGCTTACGCTTTTTTCTGCTCATGATTGAGTGAAAATGTCAGTATCCGACGCTCAGTTTGCTGCGCCCAAACGTTATGGCCTCTCATGTAAACCTGGCAAATTTTGCGTACGGGCAAAAATGCACTCCCTGCATGTGCACCGTGAAACTCGCTGGGCTGACGTGGAAATAGCCTGTTCAGAAGAGTCTTCTCAACATTCACATCGCCAATGCCGGGAGGATGACGTTTAACGGCCGGTGAATTACTCGATTCAGGCCACCGCACAAATTACCTATAGCAGATGTTTTATTCGGCCGGCTAGGCCTGCTATCATTTATCTATTGCACTAGATTATCACTCAACAGACTTTTTCCATGAACAATAAACAGCGCCGGGAAATCGGCACCGAACTGTCCTTTGCGTTATACGGCGCAGCCAACCGAATGAACCGGATGCACAAGATCTTCCTCGATCCGCTCGGGCTGACCTTTCCGCAATACCTTGTGATGCTTGAACTGTTTAACCAGGCACCGCGAACCGTAGGCGAACTGGGCAACAAACTGGGGATGGATACGGGCACCATCACACCACTTCTGAAACGGCTTGAAACCGCCGGCAGGGTACAACGCACACGCGATACGAGCGACGAGCGACGCGTGCTGATAACACTCACCGAGGCAGGTAAGGCGCTTCATGACGAGCTCTGGAGCATTACCGGAAAAATAAAATCGGCCTGTCGGCTTACTGAAGACGAGCTGACGCAGCTTCGCGACACGCTGAACGCGTTTGCCCACCCCGCTTCTGAATAACGACGGCGCATTCTCACAGAAGGAAACCTCATGATTATTAGCATCATTGGCGCAGGCAACATTGGCGCATCACTGGCCAGAAAGCTTTCTGCCAGCGGGCATAGGGTAAAAATCACCAACTCCAGAGGGCCCGACACCATTCGGGACATCGCCAACGACGCCGGCGCCAGGGCGGTTACACACGAGGAAGCCGTCAGTGATGTTGACGTGATTATCCTTGCCATCCCTTTCGGGAAGCACAGTGAACTCGCTACCTTGCTCAGCAAGGCGCCGGCAAATGCGACCGTTATCGATACGTCGAATTACTATCCGTTTCGCGATGGTTCGATTGCCGATGTTGAGCATGGAAAACCTGAAAGCGTCTGGGCCAGCGAGCAAGTCGGCCGGCCGCTCATCAAAGCGTGGAATGCCGTGCTGGCCGCTACCCTGGCAGACAAAGGCCAGCCAGCGGGTGCCGCCGGAAGCATCGCCATCCCGGTTGCCGGCGACGACGAAAAAGCAAAATCCATCACGATGACATTAGTGAGTGAAACGGGGTTTGAACCCGTAGACGCAGGCGCGCTGACCGAATCCTGGCGCCAGCAACCTGGCACGCCGGCGTACTGCACTGAGTTGTCTCCTGCTGAACTAAAAACTGCGTTGCAGGATGCAGATAAAGCCCGCGCGCCAAAAAACAGAGATGCTCTGATGGATGAGTTTATGTCTGCCGGGGAAGCCCTTACCCACGATCACATTGTTGCCCGTAACAGAGCAGTTTCGGCTTAATTCCAAAGAATTAAGCCGCTACAGGAGGTTCAAATGAACAACACGATACTCACCCAACCGCAGTCATCCCTTCATGATGCGCAGTCCTTTAGTAAAACAGTAAGGCTTCGTCGTTCTTACCGGGGTTTTCTTCCCACGCCCGTTCCGCCGGAAATATTGCGCAATGTGTTAGAAGACGCCCAGCGCGCGCCGTCTAACTGCAATACCCAGCCGTGGAATGTACATATCGTTTCAGGCAACAAGCTGACGGAGCTGGCGAAAATACTCAATGAGAAGAATAATGCCGGGGAGTTTACTCCCGATTTTACCTTCGATATGGACCATTTTTATGGCGCATACGGCGAACGTAAAAATGCACAGGGCAAGGCTTATTATGAAGCCATGAATATTGCCCGTGATGACAAAGAGGGACGCCACCGGGCTGTCGCCTATAATTACTCTTTTTTTAACGCCCCGCATGTTGCACTACTCTTCATGCCGACGTTTGGTGACAATGTCCGCGTGGCAGGCGATATCGGCATGTACGGCCAGACTTTTCTGCTGTCTCTTGCTGCGCACGGGCTGGGCGGCATCCCGCAAACTTCTCTCGGATTTTTTGCCGACCCTATACGCGGTTTCCTCGGTATCCCCGATAATTTGAAGCTATTGTTTGGCATCTCCTTTGGTTATCCCGATGAAGCCGCACCGGGTAACCGCATGAGCATGGATCGCGTGGATATCAGCGAATCAGTGACCTTCCATAACTAATCATTAATCGCAATAACGGATATCGCGCCACGTTAACCAGCCCATGCTTATTTCCGTGTAATGGGCTGGTCAACGCGCCATAAAATAGTACGTTTCCCTCCGATTGAACCGCTTGGGGCGATTGCGCATTCGACACCCGATTGACCTGGCCAGTTACGTTCTCCGATATCCCTTGGTTAAAAGCCCCCTTTTCCGCCGCCAGAATAAGACATGGCTAAAAAAGCACCTCGAAAACGGGTCACCCGTCATTATTTGGCTACCACTAAATACCATTGTTTCGAGCGCGCTCGAAGAATACGCCCGCCCCTCTTGTTTTCCTGCCTTAAAGACTCCGTTATCATGCAGCCTGCATACCAATGAAAGCCATGTTGGTCGAACATTCCTCCGCTTCCGGGGGGATAACCAGACCGGCCCGCAGTAAAGCACAGGATTTCATGAGAGCTAATGAGCATCGCCAGCATCATTAACTCATTAAAATTTAAGAAGATGGACATCACAACGCGATGAGTACACCAGAGAGTTTAGACGCCCACACCCCCATGATGCAGCAGTACCTGAAGCTAAAAGCCCAGCATCCCGATATTTTGCTGTTTTACCGTATGGGCGACTTCTATGAGCTGTTTTATGACGATGCCCGGCGTGCGTCGCAATTACTGGATATCTCGCTCACCAAACGCGGCGCTTCCGCCGGCGAACCGATTCCGATGGCCGGTGTCCCTCATCATGCAGTAGAAAACTATCTGGCCAGACTGGTGCAGTTGGGTGAATCGGTCGCGATTTGCGAACAGATTGGCGACCCGGCCACCAGCAAGGGGCCGGTAGACCGCAAAGTTGTCCGCATCGTCACCCCCGGCACCATCAGTGATGAAGCGCTGTTACAGGAAAAGCAGGATAACCTGCTGGCGGCCATCTGGCAGGAAAACCGGGGATTTGGGTACGCTACGCTGGATATCAGCTCCGGTCGCTTCCGGCTGGTGGAGCCGGTTGATAGAGAAACCATGGCGGCCGAGTTGCAGCGCACCAATCCGGCGGAACTGCTTTATCCGGAAACCTTCGAGGCGATGCCCTTGATTGAGCACCGCCACGGGTTGCGTCGCCGTCCGTTGTGGGAATTCGAGCTTGATACCGCTCGCCAGCAGTTAAACCTGCAATTCGGCACCCGCGACCTGACCGGTTTCGGTGTCGAGCAGGCCCGGCTGGGGTTACGTGCGGCCGGTTGCCTGTTGCAGTACGCCAAAGATACCCAGCGCACATCGCTGCCGCATATCCGCGGCATCACCATGGAACGCCAGCAAGACGGCATCATTATGGATGCGGCGACCCGCCGTAATCTGGAACTGACGCAGAACCTGTCTGGTGGCGTCGACAACACACTGGCTTCCGTACTGGATCGTACCGTCACGCCAATGGGCAGCCGTATGCTCAAGCGTTGGCTACACACCCCCATTCGAGACACTCAGGCGCTGCTGCTGCGTCAACAGGCCATCGGCGCACTGCAGGATATTGCCGCCGAGCTGCAACCGTTTTTGCGTCAGGTCGGCGATCTGGAGCGTATTCTGGCGCGTCTGGCGTTACGTTCCGCACGCCCACGTGATTTGGCCAGAATGCGTCACGCGTTTCAGCAACTGCCGGATATCCACACCCTGCTGGAAACAGTCAACGCCGACGCGGTACAACAGTTGCGCGCGCAGGTCGGCCATTTCGATGAACTGCGCGACCTGCTGGAACGCGCGGTGGTGGAAGCGCCGCCGGTGCTGGTGCGCGATGGCGGCGTTATCGCCGGCGGCTACAACGACGAGCTGGATGAGTGGCGTATGCTGGCCGACGGCGCCAGCGACTATCTGGAAAAGCTGGAAATCCGTGAACGTGACCGACTCGGCATCGATACCCTGAAAGTCGGCTTCAACGGTGTGCACGGTTACTATATTCAGGTTAGCCGTGGGCAAAGCCACATGGTGCCGATGAACTATGTCCGCCGCCAAACGCTCAAAAACGCCGAGCGTTACATCATTCCCGAACTGAAAGAATACGAAGATAAAGTACTGACCTCAAAAGGCAAAGCGTTAGCACTGGAAAAAGCGCTGTATGAGGAATTGTTCGACTTGTTACTGCCGCACCTGGCGGAACTCCAGCAAAGCGCCGGCGCACTGGCGGAACTGGATGTGCTCAGCAATCTGGCCGAACGTGCCGACACACTGAATTACGTCTGCCCGACATTGAGCGACAAGCCGGGGATCAAGATCACCGGTGGTCGCCACCCGGTGGTAGAGCAGGTACTGAGCGAGCCGTTTATTGCCAACCCGTTATCACTGTCGCCCCAGCGCCGGCTGTTGATCATCACCGGTCCTAACATGGGCGGTAAAAGCACCTATATGCGGCAAGCGGCATTGATCGTGCTGATGGCGCATATCGGTAGTTACGTCCCGGCCGAACAGGCGGTGATTGGCCCGGTTGACCGAATATTCACTCGCGTCGGGGCCGCCGATGACCTCGCCTCCGGTCGCTCAACCTTCATGGTGGAAATGACGGAAACCGCCAATATTCTGCATAACGCCACTGAACACAGCCTGGTACTGATGGATGAAATCGGGCGCGGCACCTCCACCTATGATGGTTTGTCGCTGGCCTGGGCCTGTGCTGAAGCACTGGCAAACAACATCAAAGCCATGACGCTGTTCGCCACCCACTATTTCGAACTCACCAACCTGCCGGAGAAAATGGAAGGCGTCATCAACATCCATCTCGACGCATTGGAACACGGCGACACGATTGCTTTTATGCATAGCGTGCAGGAAGGCGCAGCCAGCAAGAGTTACGGATTGGCGGTTGCCGCACTGGCCGGCGTACCGAAAGAGGTCATCAAACGGGCCAGACAAAAACTGAGGGAGTTGGAATCGCTGGCCGGTCATGCGTCCGCCAGCCATGTCGATGGTTCGCAGCTTGCGCTGCTCGCGCCAGTCGAGCCGTCACCGGCAATGGAGGCGCTGGAATCTATCGACCCGGATACACTGACGCCGCGTCAGGCGCTGGATTGGCTGTATAAATTAAAAGGTATGCTGTAAGAGTAAGCGCTTTGGGCGGAGAACAGCCGTGTTCTGGTTCTCCGCTCATAGAATACGCCTATTCACCCTGCTACTCGGGACGGCGAGACAGGATAAACGATCACGCGGGAATGTGAGTAATAACTCACGCGAATGGCGGCGCTCCCCGGCGTTGCCGTAATCGAAAACACATACCCATCCGGTTGCACCGTCTCACGCTCAGTTGCCGTGCTCAGCGCTCGCTTACCATGTTCAGAAAGCCAACTGAGGCAGGCAGGCGCAGTACCGCTGTTACCTGGCTTATCTACCGCCAGCAACCGATAACGCGCCGCCGCAGCCATCGGCTGGCCATCATCGCTCAGCGCTTCAAGGTCGTTGTTCAACGGGCGGAAATAGCGCTTCTCACCATGACTATCGGTCAATACCAGACGTTCAGCCGTGCGACTCCAGCGACCGGATTCGGCAACCGTAGTTTTACCTTCCGCCCCGGATGAATAGCTCTCCTGCATCACAAAACTGCCGTCCGTGCTTAAAAAGAGCGATGTATCCATGTCACCACACGCGCCGCAAGGCAGCTTACCGCGATAGTATTGCGCCATCGGGCGTAGTGACTCGTCCTGAACCTGGGAGCGGGAATGGCATCCCATCAGCCCCGATAATAAAACAACAAGCATCACCCCTGTCGCCAGTTTTTTCATCCTTATTCTCCTGCTGTGTTGTGCTGGCCTGCTGTCAGATCATCCTTAACCTTGCGCAATTTGCCAGTTACTGAACGACAATTCCAGATTATTCTGATCGTCAGACAGCCAGATAGTTCCCTCCTGCAACGTCGCCTGTAACGTCATGGTGCGCTTTGCCAGAGCAGCCAGGCTCATCAGTTGTTGATCATCCAAGAAACGCACCGTCAGGTTAGCCAGCGCTCCCGCTTTATCCGCCATGTTTTGCCACCAAACCCGGGCGGCGCGTTCACCATACGCATAAAGTACAACCGACGGCGAAAGGCTACAGGCTTTCTTTAGACGTTTCTCATCCGGCAACCCCAGTTCAATCCAGAGCATCAGTCGGCCGTCGTCGCTATGTTGCCAGATTTCCGGTTCGTCATCCGCGCACAGCCCTTTGGTAAAACGCAATCGATCATCGGCATGACAAATCCACGCCAGCAGCCGCAGCATCATGCGTTGGTCGGTTTCAGAAGGGTGCTGAGCCAGTGTCAGACCGACATCCTGAAAAAAGGCGCGATCCATATCAGCGATATTGACGCTGGCTTTGTAAACCGTTGCTTTTAAGGCCATTCTCTACCCCTTGTGACAGAACCGACAGTCTACCCTAGCTGCGACAGACATCACAGCCGCACGCACGCGTCTGACGGTAACAACTTAATATGCTGTTGCATTATGCTGATAACCTACCGGGGCCTATGCTATAGTCGGGAATAAGAGGAGAGTTTATCTTCGTAGAACTACATTGCAGTCACGATAACCATGAAGGGTGCATGAATCTCTACCGGGGTAAGCTCTAAGGGAGGATATTGTGCAACAATACAGTGAATTAGTACGCCGTCTATACGCGGAGATCGCCAGCGGCGATCTGGGGTTCATACCCGACGCGCTGGGTTGTGTGTTGAAAACCCTGGATGACATCGCGACAAATAGCGAATTACCATCCTCTGTCAGGGAACAGGCGGCCTATGCCGCCGCTAACTTATTGGTGAGCGATTATGTCAATGAGTAATGAATATCAACCCATCAATTGTGATGACTACGATAATCTGGAAGCCACCTGCCAGCAGCATCTGACATTAACGGTCGAATTGCGTAACGGCGAAATCGTGGTCGGCAAAGCCAGCGATATGATCTCTCGAAAAAACATCGAATACCTGGTGATTGACGATGCGGGCCAAAAACGCGAACTTCGACTCGACCACATCCTCAGCTTCAGTCACCCTGAAATAGGCAAAGTTGTGGTCAGCGAACCCTGATAACCCCAACGCCTCTTCGGCATCAGCATTAACGGACAACCCTGGTTGTCCGTTTTTACTCCGGCCTGCACCAGTCGATAAACCACCCGGCGACGCCTTGCGTTACCGCTCCCTCTCGGGTCACGAATCGCCCCACTGCGGTAATCAATTGCCGGTTGTAAAATACCAGCGGCGTGCGCTCACGCAGCCACGGCGGCACGTTCAGCTCCTGCCAGAGTTTTTTAATCGGCCGTCCGTGGGCGCGCCCAACTATCTGCACATGCCCCTGGAAACCAAACCCTACCGTCACGGTTTCATCATGACGTGGTTGCCGAACCCAGGTTCCTTGCGTCGACAACTGCAATTGCCCGAGGTTATCCGGCAAAGCTAAAGGGGCTACCGTCGGTTGCCACGACAACACGTAGTCGGTTACCGGCTGCATCGTCGGGAGCAAATAAAGGTAATGACGAAATCGCCTGATCTGCCATGAACCAAGTTGTAACCGCGGGTTGGCGTCATCGCGACTGAGCGCCACCTCTTGCCATAATCGAACCAGTTGCTCACGAGACGGCATACGAGCACCCTGCTCTGCCAGCCACCGACGCAACAAGGCAAACCGCCGCGTCGCGCTCATCGGCATCAGGGCCTCCACACTCAATGCGCCGTCAGCATTGCGCAATGCCGCCAGCGACTCCGCCAGCAGCTCATCCAACAGCTGTTCCTGCTCAGCACACAATTCCGCACTGCGTGCAACGGTGGATGGAAAATGAGGCCAACGCTGCTTCAACACTGGCAAGACTTGCCGACGCAAAAAATTACGGTCATAACGCTCATCAGTATTACTGTCGTCTTCTACCCAACTCAGTTGATGCAACCGGGCATAAATCTCCAGTTGCTCACGGCTGATGCTTAATAATGGGCGTTGCAGCACCATACCGTTCAACGTTGCGGCCGTCGCCATCGACGCCAGGCCGGCAGGGCCGCTGCCACGCTTGAGCGCCAGCAGAAAAGTTTCGCTCTGATCATCCTGATGCTGGGCCGTCAGCAGCACTTCTCCATCGCACACATGTTGATGCAACACTTTATAACGCGCCGCCCGGGCCGCCGCTTCAATACCGCCGTCACGAGCATCGACCTGCACCGGCACGACATCAAACGGCACCAGCCAGTTCAGACACTGGGTACGACAATGCTCGGCCCACGTATCAGCATTCACACTCAAACCGTGATGCACGTATACCGCTCGTAACGACAGGGCACGAGGCAAACGCAGGCGTGTCATCAGATGCAGTAGCACGGTGGAATCCAGACCGCCGCTGTAAGCCACCAGATAATGCCCGCCGGTAGCGAGCTGTTCGCCAACAGTGGTCAACAGTGTGGAGGTAATATCGGTCTCAGCGTTCATACAATTCGAGCGGTAATCCATCAGGATCAGCGAAAAACGTAAACCGGCGCCCGGTATACTCATCTATGCGTACCGGTTCACAGTTTACGCCCGCCGCATTCAGCGCGGCCACTGCCTGTTCGATATCGTCAACCGCAAACGCCAGATGACGCAACCCACAAGCTTCCGGCCGGCTGACGCGCGCGGGTGGTGCAGGAAATGAAAACAGTTCGATCAGGTAATGACCGTTCAGCGCCAGATCCCCTTTCCAGGAATCACGAGCGGCACGGTAAACCTCTTGTTGCAGCGTAAAACCGAGCACATCGCAGTAGAAACGCTTACTGCGCTCATAATCCGAGGCAATAATCGCGATATGGTGGATATTCAGCAGTGTCAGCATAAGGTTGATTCTCCGAAGAGGCGCACCACCACGCCTGTCGATGCGATGCCATGAGTCGGGAGAAAGGTTTGGGTCAGGTAATTATCGCCGTGAACATCACGCATCGCATAAAACCGTTATCAGCATAACAAAAAGTCCACGATCGTTCCCAATCGCGGACTTTTCTTGCGTAACGCGTGCTAAATCAGCAGTAGCCGTAATTCATCAAACGCTGATAACGACGGTTCAGCAGTTCCTGTTCACTCAGTGTATCCAGCTCTTTCAGGTCAGACAGCAATTGAGACTTCAAGGACGCCGACATCGCTGCGATATCACGGTGAGCGGAACCCAGTGGCTCGGAGATCACGGAATCAATCAGCTTCAGCTCTTTCAGACGCGGAGCGGTAATGCCCATGGCTTCCGCAGCCAACGGCGCTTTATCGGCACTCTTCCACAGAATCGAAGCGCACCCTTCCGGCGAAATCACCGAATAGGTACTGTATTGCAGCATGTTGACTTTATCGCCGACACCGATGGCCAACGCGCCGCCGGAACCGCCTTCCCCGATAACGGTACAGACGATCGGCACACGCAAGCCGGACATTTCACGCAGGTTGCGGGCAATCGCCTCAGACTGACCGCGCTCTTCCGCCCCCACGCCCGGATAGGCACCTGGAGTATCGATGAAGGTGATGATCGGCATTTTGAAGCGCTCGGCCATCTCCATCAGACGCAGTGCTTTGCGATAACCTTCCGGAGCCGGCATCCCGAAGTTGCGACGGATTTTTTCTTTGGTTTCACGACCTTTCTGATGACCGATGATCATCACCGGCCGACCGTCGAGACGAGCAATCCCGCCGACGATCGCTTTGTCGTCGGCGTAGGCGCGATCGCCCGCCAGCTCATCAAAGTCGGAGAAAATATGCTGAACGTAGTCCAGGGTATAAGGACGTTGCGGATGGCGAGCCAGTTGGGCTACTTGCCAGGCACCCAGATCGGCGAAGATTTTCCGCGTCAACTCTACGCTTTTCTCACGCAGACGCTTAACTTCCTCGTCCAGGTTAATATCCAATTTTTCATCTTGGCGGCTGACTGCGGTCAGGGAATCAATCTTCGCTTCCAACTCTGCAATCGGCTGCTCAAAATCAAGAAAATTCAGACTCATAGTATTCCTATTTTAGTCAAATTCCAGTTCTACCTGTTCATTACCAACCAGGGTACGTAAATCATTCAGCAACACATCGGTGGGCGTGACGCGCCATGCTGCACCAAAACGTAGCCGGGCACGCGCATCCTGGCGCTGGTAGTAGAGATGCACCGGAATCGTCCCCGATCGATGGGGTTCCAACGACTGACGGAGACGGTTTAACAGCTGGTCATCAATTTGCCTGTCAGTCAGCGAGATAGCAAGCCCACGCGCATATTTTTCCCGCGCTTCACTGATATCCATTAACTCTCTGACCGTCATTTTAAGTCCACCGCTGAAGTCATCAAAGCTGACCTGTCCGCTGGCTATCAAAATGCGATCCTGCTCCAGCAGGTGCTGATATTTTTCCAGCGCGTCGGTAAACAACATCACCTCCAGACGACCGGAGCGATCATCCAGCGTGCAGACGCCAATACGGTTGCCCCGCTTGGTCACCATCACCCGGGCGGCCAGCACCAGCCCGACGGCAGTGGTCATTTTTCCCCGCTCCGTGGGATGCATATCTTTCAACCGCACGCCTCCGGCGTAGCGTTCGATTTCCTTCAGATATTGGTTGATGGGATGGCCGGTCAGGTATAACCCCAGCGTTTCCCTTTCACCATCCAGCACCACCTGCTCAGGCCACGGCGGCACCGTACTGTAAGACTGCTCTACCTGTTCGGGGGTTTCCGCCAGTACGCCGAACATATCCGCCTGACCGATAGCCTCCGCCTTTGCGTGCTGATCGGCTGATTTCATGGCATCTGCCAGCGAATTCATCAGTGCCGCCCGATGCGGGCCAAGCCGGTCAAACGCACCGGACATGATCAGTTTTTCCAGCACCCGGCGGTTCAGCTTCTTGATATCCGTGCGGGCGCACAGATCAAACAAATCACGGAAATAGCCGCCGTTATTACGTGCTTCGATAATGGCTTCAATCGGCCCTTCACCCACGCCTTTGATGGCGCCGATGCCGTAGACAATTTCGCCGTCATCGTTGACGTGGAAATGGTAGAGCCCGCTATTGATGTCCGGCGGCAGGATCTTCAATCCCATACGCCAGCATTCATCCACCAGCCCGACTATCTTGTCGGTGTTGTCCATATCGGCGGTCATTACCGCCGCCATAAACTCCGCCGGGTAGTGTGCTTTCAGCCATAACGTCTGATACGACACCAAAGCATAAGCAGCCGAATGCGACTTGTTAAAGCCATAACCGGCGAATTTCTCCACCAAGTCGAAGATTTTCATCGACAGCTCGCCGTCGACCCCCATCCTCTCCGCGCCCTCTTTGAATACCGAGCGCTGTTTGGCCATTTCTTCAGGTTTTTTCTTACCCATCGCGCGGCGCAGCATATCCGCACCGCCGAGGGTGTACCCGGCCAGTACCTGGGCAATCTGCATCACCTGTTCCTGATACAGAATAATACCATAGGTCGGCTCCAGCACAGGCTTGAGCGTCTCATGCTGCCACTGGATATCCGGATAGGAAATCGCTTCACGTCCGTGCTTACGGTCGATAAAGTTATCCACCATCCCTGATTGCAGCGGCCCCGGGCGGAACAGGGCCACCAGAGCGATCATATCTTCAAAACAGTCCGGCTTAAGGCGCTTGATAAGGTCTTTCATGCCGCGCGATTCAAGCTGGAACACCGCCGTGGTTTCCGACCGCTGCAGCATGTCGAAACTGTTCTTGTCATCCAGCGGGATGGCGGCGATATCTACCGGTTCCAGCCCCTGTTTTTCGCGCCGGGCGTTAATCATCTCCAGCGCCCAGTTAATGATGGTCAGCGTACGTAAGCCGAGGAAGTCGAATTTCACCAGCCCGGCGTATTCTACGTCGCTCTTGTCGAACTGGGTGACCGGGTGATGCCCTTCCGGGTCGCAATACAGCGGCGCAAAATCGGTGATTTTAGTGGGTGAAATCACCACCCCACCGGCATGTTTCCCGGCGTTACGGGTTACCCCCTCCAACTTGCGCGCCATATCAATCAGCGCCTTAACCTCTTCATCCGCTTCGTAAATTTCGCCCAGTTGCGGCTCAGCGGCAAAGGCTTTCTCCAGCGTCATGCCCGGATCGGGCGGCACCAGTTTGGAAATCCTGTCGACAAAACCATACGGATGCCCCAACACCCGGCCCACGTCGCGAATAACCGCTTTAGCCGCCATAGTACCGAAGGTGATGATTTGCGACACCGCATCGCGGCCGTACATATCCGCCACATGCTCGATCACCAGATCACGTTTTTCCATGCAGAAATCGACGTCGAAGTCAGGCATCGACACACGTTCCGGGTTAAGGAAGCGTTCGAACAGCAGGTCGAATTCCAGCGGGTCCAGATCGGTAATCTTCAGCGCGTAGGCCACCAGCGAACCGGCGCCGGAGCCTCGTCCCGGCCCTACCGGTACGTCGTTGTCTTTAGACCACTGGATAAACTCCATTACGATCAGGAAGTAGCCGGGGAAGCCCATCTGGTTGATGACGCCGAGTTCGATATCCAGACGTTCATCGTATTCCGGGCGACGCTGAGCACGTACGTCTTCATCCGGGAACAAGAACGCCAGTCGCTCTTCCAACCCTTTTTTAGCGCACATGACCAGATAGTCTTCGGTCGACATGTCGCCGGTAGGAAATTGCGGCAGGAAATACTCACCGAGCCGGATAGTCACGTTACAGCGTTTGGCGATCTCTACCGTGTTGATCAGCGCTTCAGGGATGTCGGCAAACAGCTCACACATCTCATCTTCGCTGCGCATGTACTGCTGCGGACTATAATTACGGGGGCGTTTAGGGTCATCCAGTGTAAAGCCGTCATGAATCGCTACGCGAATTTCATGCGCGTCAAAATCATCCTGACTGATGAAACAGACTTCGTTGGTGGCGATGACCGGTAAGCCGTGCGCGGTAGCCAGCGTCACTGCGGCATGTAGGTAGCTTTCTTCGTCCGGTCGACCGGTGCGCGTCAGCTCCAGATAAAACCGCTGAGGAAAATGTTGCTGGTAAAACGCGACGCACTGTTCCACCAATGCCTGATTACCACGCAATAAAAACTTGCCGATATCACCATGACGCCCGCCGGACAACAACAGCAACCCAGCCTGATGCTCCACCAGCCATGCGCGATCGATCGTCGGGCCGTCAGCGCCATACCCGCGTTGATAAGCCCGCGAAATCAGCAACGTCAGGTTCTGATAACCTTCGTTATTCATCGCCAAAACGGTGAGATGCGCCAGTTCGTCGCCTAACTCTTCGCTTTGCAGATAAAAATCAGCGCCGATGATCGGCTTAATACCGGCGCTATGCGCACCGCCATAGAACTTCACCAGCCCGCACAGGTTAGTAAAATCGGTGATCGCCAGCGCCGGCATCCCCAGAGCAGCGGCTTTTTTTACCAACGGGCCGATTTTTGCCAGCCCATCGATCATGGAATAGTCACTGTGAACACGCAGGTGAATAAAACGTGGTTCGGCCATTTACGGATCCCATAATCTTTTCAGTAACCCGCCTGATAGATAGCATCAGGCACATTATGCGTTTCCAGACGTTTGCGTTACGCCAGACCCAGCGCCCGTTTAACCGGAGCAAAACTGCGCCTGTGGTGAAGGGTGGCGCCCAACGTCGCCAGTTTTTCAAGGTGATATGCCGTAGGATACCCTTTGTGCTGCGCAAATCCATACTCTGGAAATTGCCGGTCCAGCACTTCCATTTCGCGATCCCGCGTCACTTTGGCCAAAATCGAGGCCGCGCTGATTTCCGCTACCCGACTATCCCCTTTAACCACCGCCTGCGACGGCATCGGCAAAGCTGGGCAACGGTTACCGTCGATCAGCACAAAATCCGGCGTAACAGGCAACGCAGCCACCGCACGCTGCATCGCCAGCATGGTAGCGTGCAGGATATTAAGCGTGTCGATCTCTTCCGGCTCGGCGCGGCCAAGGCTCCAGGACAACGCTTTTTCGCGAATCTCATCGTATAAAGCCAGACGGCGTTTCTCGCTGAGCGTTTTGGAATCCGCCAGTCCGACGATCGGCCGGTTCGGGTCCAAAATCACCGCCGCCGTCACCACCGCGCCAACCAGCGGGCCGCGCCCCACTTCATCCACGCCGGCAATGCAACGTGCCGGTGGATAAACAAAAACATCACTCATAACCGCACAGCTCCAGTACCGCCTGCGCCGCCTGCTCATCGGCGTCGCATCGAATCTGCTCATGCAAATGTAAGAATGTCTGCTGCAATTGCTGGGCCGCGTCGCCGCCTGCCAGCCAAGGTAATAACGCCGTCGATAGTTTGTCGGGCGTGCAATCGTCCTGCAACAATTCGCTGACCAGTTCACGCCCCGCCAGTAAATTAGGCAACGATACCCACGGCGTTTTCACCAGTCGTTTCGCCAGCCAATAGGTAAAGGGCCTCATGCGGTAACCGACTACCATCGGACACTTCGCCAGCATACACTCCAGCGCCGCCGTACCGGATGCCAGCAAGGCAGCGTCGCTGGCGATCATCGCATCACGCGCCTGCCCGTCCAGCAGCCGAACTGTCATGTCCGGCGCGACTTCAGCCTTAATTTTTTCGAACTGTTCACGGCGTCGCTGATTTACCAGCGGCACGATCACTTCCAGTTCAGGGTAGGTTTGCCGCAGTAATTGCGCCGTTTTCAGAAAATCCGCACTCAACATTTCTACTTCGGCGCCGCGACTCCCCGGCAACATCGCCAGGCAACGCGCGTCTTCCGGCAACCCTAACGTACGTCGTGCAGCGGCTTTGTCCGGATGCAGCGGCATCGCATCCGCCATGGTATGGCCGATAAAATGACAAGGCACATTGAAGCGATCATAAAAGGCTTTTTCGAACGGCAGAAACGCCAGCACCAGATGTGTGGATTTACCTATCTTGAAGACGCGCTTTTGCCGCCATGCCCATACCGACGGGCTGACATAGTGGATGGTTTTGATGCCATTGCGCTTGAGACGACCTTCCAGCGTAATGTTAAAGTCGGGAGCATCGATACCGACAAACACATCGGGTTGCAATGCACTGAAACGCTGCGTCAGGTCACGACGGATTTTCAACAAGCGGGGCAGGCGTTCCAGTACTTCAACCACCCCCATCACCGCCAGCTCTTCCATCTCATACCAGGCTTCACAACCTTCAGCCTGCATAAGCGGACCCGCCACACCAACAAAGCGGGCATCAGGCACGTGAGCTTTCAGTGCGCGGATCAAGCCGGCACCAAGAATATCGCCGGAGGTTTCTCCGGCGACCAGTCCGATAGTCAGGGGACGCTGCGTCATGACTTAGCGAATAATGCCGCGCGTTGAGCGGGTAAAGAAATCGAGGTAAGCCTGTACCGCAGAATGCTCCGCCGCCAACGCTTCGAGATCAGCTTTCACTTCGTCCAGCGTCTTACCACTGCGATAGATCAGTTTGTAAGCGTTACGAATGGCATGTAGCGTGTCCTTTTCAAACCCACGACGTTTAAGCCCTTCAATATTGATGCCGAACGGCGTAGCGTGATTGCCCTGCGCGATGAGATACGGCGGAACATCCTGAGCGACGCCGGAGCAACCACCCACCATGACATGAGCGCCAATGACACAGAATTGGTGCACTGCCGTCATGCCGCCGATAATCGCGAAATCATCAACGGAAACATGGCCGCCCAGCGTCGCATTGTTCGCCAGAATGCAACGATTACCGATAACACAATCGTGAGCGATATGGGTATTGATCATCAGCAAATTATCGTTACCGACTTTAGTCAACCCACCGCCCTGAGCAGTACCACGATGAATGGTCACGCTTTCACGAATACGGTTGCGATCGCCCACTTCAACGCGGGTCGGTTCGCCAGCGTATTTCAAGTCCTGGTTGACTTCACCAATCGTTACAAACTGATAAATTTCATTGTCACGACCAATCTTGGTGATGCCATTCACGACGACATGAGACTTCAGCACCGTTCCTGCGCCAATCTCAACCTGCGCGCCGATATGGCAAAACGGCCCGATATGAACACCGGCACCGATAACAGCGCCGTCTTCAACAATCGAACTGGGGTGAATAAAGGCGGTTTGATCAATCACTAATCAGCCCTCCCGACGACGCGCGCACATCATTTCCGCTTCACAAGCGACTTCGCCATCAACCTTAGCAACACCTTTGAAACGCGCAATGCCACGGCGCTCCTTGATGAACTCGACTTCCAGAATCATCTGATCGCCTGGTTCTACTGGGCGTTTGAAACGTGCTTCATCTACAGCGGCGAAGTAGTACAGCTCGCCCGGTTCCAGTTTACCCAGGCTCTTAAACGCCAGAATCCCCGTGGCCTGCGCCATGGCTTCGAGAATCAATACACCCGGGAAAATCGGCTTGCCGGGGAAATGCCCCTGAAAGAACGGCTCATTAAAAGAGACATTTTTTACCGCGCGCAGGAATTTTCCTTTCTCAAAATCCAGTACACGATCCACCAGCAAAAACGGATAGCGGTGCGGTAGTAGATCCAGAATCTCTTCGATATGCAGAGTATGCGTGTCTGTATTCAAAATACTCTTCCTGTCAATAAAAACGATAGCATTAACAACACGGCCTGCACATTCCCCGACGAGGGAGGAACAACATGCAGGCCGCAAATAAAAATTACGCACATCGGCGTCAGTCTTACACCCGAAACTCAGGGTTATGAATACCGGTGATTAGCGGTCTTCGAGCTTACGCTCGACAGCTTTGAGTCGTTTACTCATCTCATCAATATTCATCACCAGCGCAGCTGTTTTGCGCCAGACTTTGTTCGGTTGTAACGGGATCCCGGAGGAATAAACTCCCGGCTCGGTGATCGGCCGCATGACCATCCCCATCCCTGTGACTGTTACCTTGTCGCAAATCTCCATGTGACCATTGATCACGCTGGCACCGCCAATCATGCAATACCGGCCAATCTTCAGACTGCCCGCCATGATGAC
The DNA here is from genome assembly GCF_007210685.1 of Dickeya sp. ws52. Lineage (NCBI taxonomy): Bacteria > Pseudomonadati > Pseudomonadota > Gammaproteobacteria > Enterobacterales > Pectobacteriaceae > Dickeya > Dickeya sp. ws52. The sequence goes on along the minus strand of NZ_SZVX01000002.1, from coordinate 99,119 downwards.
ACCACCGGCCACGGCGGTATTGTCCCCAATCACAACGTTGTGTGCAATCTGACATTGGTTATCAATGATGACCCCGTTACCAATAATGGTGTCATCCAGCGCCCCACGATCAATGGTGGTACTAGCGCCGATCTCGACACGATCGCCGATAATGACCGTCCCCAACTGGGGAATCTTGATCCAATTGCCACGATCGTTGGCGTACCCGAATCCATCTGAACCGATTATCGCACCAGATTGAATCAGGCATTTTTCGCCCAATACAACGTTATGGTAAATGGTGACGTTGGCCCATAACCGGGTTCCCGCACCAATACGGGCATTTTTGCCGATAAAGCAGCCAGCGCCAATCACGGCGCCATCACCCAGCTCAACGCCGGATTCAATCACCGCATTAGCTCCAACCGAAACCCCATCTCCTAAACGCGCATCAGGAGCTATCACCGCGGAAGGTGCGATCCCCTGTGCAGGCGCCGGCGTTGTATCCATCAACTGCGCCATACGCGCATAGGCCAAATAAGGATTCTTTACCACTAACGCAGCAATATTACAGAACGGCAAATCAGCTTCCGTCAGTACTACTGCCGAGGCCTGAGTGCTGCTCAGTTGTTCACGATAGCGGCTATCGGATAAAAATGTAATCTGTCCAGCCTGCGCTGAATGCATAGAAGCAACAGCGGTGATGACGATATCGCCATCACCGTGTAATTGTGCATCCAACTGTTGAGCCAAGGCGTCCAGTCGAATTGAAAACATGAATTATTTAACCTGTTTCAGCACATCGGCAGTAATGTCTTTCGCGTTGTCTGCATAGGCAACGGCGTTAGCGTCGATAACTACGTCATAACCCTGTTTGGTCGCAACGGCTTTTACCGCATCCTGAATACGGCTCAGGATTTTGTTACGCTCTTCCATCTGACGACGACGATTGTCCTGATCGAACGCCTGCGCTTTGCTGGAGAACTGCTCACGCTGAGCCATCACGTCGCTTTCCATCTTGGAACGTTCGCTGGCTTTCATGGTCGAACCATCACGCTGCAACTTCTGCATTTTTTCCTGCAGGGCGCGTTCCATAGACTGCAGTTCAGTGGCACGGCCTTTGAACTCGTTTTCCAGCTGTTTGCCCACGGCTTCACGCTGCGGCAGCTGTTGGAAGATGCTGGAAACATTGACGATAGCAATCTTGTCAGCAGCCTGAGCACCGGCAGAGACAGCCAGCGTTAAACCCAACCCTGCGGCATACAACCACTTTTTCACGTTAAAACTCCTTACCCTAAGTATTTCTGCGCTGATTGCGCTTATCGTAATCACGGCATCGGCAGTCAAGCTGTTCGCTTCAATTACCACCGAATGCCGGTATATTTTCCATTCGATTCAAACGTACGCGGCCCGATTACCAGGTCTTACCAATGTTAAACTGGAACTGCTCGGAGCGATCGCCTTCATATTTCTTAAACGGCTGCGCGTACGAGAACACCAACGGCCCCAGCGGCGACATCCATTGCACGGCAAGACCTGAGGACATACGAATATTGCCGGGCGTACTGTAATCCGGCACGCCAGCCGCCAGCGTCTGGGCGGTATTTTCCCAGTGCGTATCCCACACGGTACCCGCATCAACAAAGAAAGAAGTACGTACCGAGCTGGAATATTTATCACTAATGAACGGCGTCGGCACGATCAATTCCGCACTGGCGGTCGCCATAGCGTTACCTCCCACCGCATCACTCATTTTAGATCCATCAATGCTGCACGACGACACACTTTGATTAGCGCAGTTCGTGTAGTAAGCCGCTTTCGGACCAATGGTATTAGAACGGAAGCCGCGCACCGAGCTGGAGCCGCCACCGAAGAAGTTGTCGTAGAACGGCACTTCTTTACCACTTAATCCATCGGCATAACCCGCTTTGGTTCTCGCCATCAGTACCCAGTTGTGGCTCTCGCTGAGTGGGAAGTAACTCGCCGAATCAAAGGTCAGCTTATAGTATTCGTTGTCGGATCCCGGCACCGTTACCTTAGCGTTCAGGTTGGCACGATTGCCCGCTGTCGGGAAGTAACCACGGTCAAGGTTATTGTAAGTCCAGCCCGATGTCAGGAAGAAATCGTTGGCGTCGAAACTGGCGCTCGACGTCGTACTGGGATCAGGATCCACACCGGCTTTGTTGAGGTAGCGCCACATGGCGACCTGAGGCTTCATGTCAGACAACGAGTTGTGCACGTAATCCAAACCGACGCGCAGCGAGTTATTCTCGTTGATTGGGAAGCCCAGCGTTGTACCTGCACCATAACTTTGGTTGGTGTAGTCGGAAAGATCCGCATCCAACGCTTTGAAGTTATTATAGAAAATACGGCCGCCGAGACTCACGCCATCCACAGTGAAGTACGGGTCGGTCATCGACAATTCTATATACGTCTGGTAGTCGTTGCGAGTCCCGCTAATGCCGACGGAGTTACCGGTTCCCAGCCAGTTGTCCTGCTGAACACCCGCCTGGAAGCTGATGCCGCTTTCCGTACCGAAGCCGACGCCAAAGTTAAGGCTACCGGTATTACGCTCCTTGACCTTGTACACCACGTCTACCTGATCCGGCGTACCCGGCACACGCTGGGTTTCGGTATCCACGCTTTCGAAATAACCAAGACGGTTCAGACGCTCTTTACCCTGCTGTACCAAATCGTTGCCGAGCCAGCCGCCTTCCATCTGGCGCATCTCGCGACGCAGCACGGAATCTTTGGAGACATCGTTACCTTCAAAACGGACGCGACGCACCGTAAAACGGTTCCCCGCATCCACATTGATATTCAACCGCACCGTCTTGTCGGCATCGTTGATTTCCGGTTGAGTCACCACGCGCGGATAGGCATAGCCATAGCGGCCCAGCAGTTTTTTGATGTCCTCTTCCATCCGGGTCACTTTCGTGCCGTTATACAGCTCACCCGGCTGGATACGCGTCAAATCTTCAATTTCAGTGGCATGTCCAACCAGGTTGCCGCGAACCATCACACCAGAGAGTTTGTATTGGTTACCCTCGGAAATATTGATGGTGATATAAATGCCTTTCTTGTCGGGCGTCAGGCTCACCTGCGTCGAGTCAATGTTGAAGCGAGCATAACCGCGGTCAAGATAAAAACTGCGTAGCGTTTCCAGGTCGCCGGACAGTTTCTGCTTCTCGTATTTGCGATCCCCGACCACGTTCCACCACGGTACTTCATCACGTAACTGGAAGCGGGAAATCAACTCATCAGAGCTGAAGGACTTATTGCCGACGATATTGATCTGCTGGATCTTGGCGGATACCCCTTCGGTAAACACCAATTTGAGATCAACACGATTGCGAGGAAGCGGTGTGACGACGGCCTTTACCGTTGCGCTGTATTTACCCACGCTGTAGTAGAAATCTTCCAGTCCCTTCTCGATGTTGGACAAGGTGGTTCGGTCGAGCGCTTCACCTACGCGTACGCCCGATGCTTCCAGATTCTCCTTGAGCATCTCTTCCTTCACCGCCTTGTTGCCGGAGAAGGTCAGGCTGGCGATGGTCGGACGTTCCTTGACCTGAATCAGCAGCGAATCCCCATCACGCAGGACACGAACATCTTCGAAGTTCCCGGTCGCAAACAAAGCTCGAATGGTGTTACCGATATCTTCGTCAGTGACGGTATCCCCTACCCGAACAGGCATGCTGAGCAATGCCGCACCGACGGCAACCCGTTGCAGGCCCTCGAAATGAATATCTTTCACTAAGAACCCGTCTGCACCGTATACGGTGGCGCTGCTAAACAGCAGCGACGCTATGAGCAACTTTTTCATCGCCATCGTTGTTATGCGTTTTTCCTAACCTAATCCACGCCTAAAGGCGGGAGAAATCATTGAAAAGTGCAAGACCCATTAACATCACCAGCAACACCGTGCCAATGCGATAACTGACGTCCTGCACACGCTCGGAAACCGGTCCACCCTTCAGCTTTTCGATAGCCAGGAAGAGCAGATGACCACCATCCAGTACCGGCAGAGGGAACAGATTGATAATCCCCAGATTGACGCTAATCAGCGCCAAAAACATCAGGTAATACACCAATCCGTAATCTGCTGACATGCCTGCTCCCTGCGCGATGGAAATCGGGCCGCTCAGGTTATTCAGTTTCACGTCGCCGGTAATCAACTTACCCAGCATACTGACTGTCAGCTTCATCAACAGCCAGGTTTTATTCCCGGCCTCATAGATGGCGCTGAACGGCCCATACTGGCGCACGGTTTTATACTCATCAGGCAGAGGGGTCACTTTAGGCACCACGCCGGCAAACCCTTCCAGACGCCCTTTCGCCACCGTTTTACTGTCTGGAATTAGAGTAACAGAAAGGGTATTTCCGCCTCTTTCCACCTCCAGCGCAACCGGTTTACCTGGGTTATCACGCACGACAATGACAAACTGCTGCCAGCGCGCCAGCAGTTGACCACCGACTTTAACGATCCTGTCCCCGACTTGCAAACCCGCTTTTTCAGCCGCGGAACGAGGCTGAACCTGCGTCAGCACCGCTTCAACCTGCGGCCCTTTAGGCACAATCCCCAGCGATACCGCCGGATCCTGCCTTTCCGGGTCGAAATGCCAGTCTTGCAACTCAAGCCGTTTGCTCTCTGTATTAGCGGTACCTAACGGCGCAGTTTCAATCACCACGTCAGGCTCGCCAATCCTGCCAATCAAGGCCAGACGCGCGCTATCCCAGTCAGGCGTTTCGATACCGTCAATCGACTTTAGTTCCGTTCCCGGCGAAATTTGGGCCGTTGCCGCAATCGAGCCGGGTAAAACCTCGCCGACTACCGGGCGGATACCCGGAACGCCAATGATGAACACCAGCCAATAAGCCATGACGGCAAATACGAAGTTGGCAATCGGCCCGGCGCTGACAATCGCCGCTCGCTGCCAGATCATTTTGTGGTTGAATGCCTGATGCCTGAGCCCGGCAGGCACCTCATCGACCCGGCCGTCAAGCATTTTCACGTAACCGCCGAGCGGAATCAGTGCGATCACATATTCTGTCCCCTGTCGATCGCGGCGGCGCCATAACGCCTTGCCGAAGCCGATGGAGAACCGTTCAACACGAACGCCGCAACGGCGGGCGACCCAGAAATGCCCAAACTCATGCACAGTGATCAACACACCGAGCGCAACGACGAATGCAGCCAGGCTCCAGAGAATATTCAGCATAAACCGACTCTACCTGTATTCCTAAACAGCCTTGAACAGCAGCAGCATCAGGCAGGAAAATACCGGTATGGCTGCGGTCAGACTGTCAATACGATCCAGTACCCCACCGTGACCCGGAATCAGGTGACTACTGTCCTTGATACCGGCTTCACGCTTGAACATGCTTTCCGTCAGGTCGCCCAATACCGAAGCCAGCGTTGCTACAATAGAGCACACCAGCAGGGTAAAGGTCGAAACAGACAATGGCGCATAGTGGCTAAACAGTAGCGCAATCATCGCTGATGTTGCCAGGCCGCCGATGAATCCTTCCCAGGTTTTTCCCGGCGAGACTTTGGGCGCCAGTTTATGTCGGCCAAACAGTTTACCAAACATATAGGCACCGCTATCGGCGCCCCACACCAGCACCATCACATAGAGTAACCACCAGGCTCCGCTAAAAGGATTGGATTCATACTCGAATTGCCGCAGCGCCAGCATACCCCAGAAAAAAGGCACGATAGTCAGCACACCAAAACACAGACGCAGCAGACGAGAATGACGCCACAATGCAGCAGAAGACGGATAAAACAGCACCATCAGCAGTGCTATCCCCCACCAGACCAGGGAGATCCATAGAGACAGGCAAACCGGCACAAACGCAACGGAATAGTGATAATCAGGCAAGGTCAGCATCATCGCCGCCAGCAGAAAACCGCAGGCGATGGCAAGCCAGATTCGCTGAGTGTAAGAAACCAAACCAGCCAGTTGACCCCACTCCCAGGCGGCCAGCATACAAACAGCCAGCGTCACCAGAGAAAAAACCAACGGCGGCAGGAAAAAAAGCGCCGCAATAACTAAAGGAATAAGAATCAGCGCAGTAATCAGGCGATACTTCAGCAAAAATACCCCCTACGATGCATTCGCATCGTCAGGCGTGGTTCCCCCAAAGCGACGCTCACGTTGAGCAAAGGCATGAATGGCACCTTCAAAGGTTTGTTCGTCAAAATCCGGCCAGAGAACATCGGTAAAATAGAGTTCTGCATACGCAATCTGCCATAACAGGAAATTGCTGATGCGATGTTCTCCGCTGGTTCTTATTAGTAGATCAACCGGAGCCAGATCGTTTAAGCACATGTAACGATTCAACGTCGACTCGTCAATAGTATCAGGACGCAGCAACCCTTCCTGGACCTGCTCGGCAATTTTTCTGACCCCGTGGATAATATCCCAACGCCCGCCATAATTCGCAGCAATATTCAGAGTCAGGCCGGTATTATTTTCCGTCATCGCTTCAGAACGCTGGATAAGCCCCTGTAATCGGCTACTGAATCGACTAATATCACCGATCACACGCAAACGGACATTGTGCTTGTGCAGGTTTTTGACTTCGCTATTCAATACGCGCACAAACAGCTCCATCAGCGCGGAGACTTCCTGCGCAGGACGGTTCCAGTTTTCGCTACTAAACGCGTATAACGTCAAGGCTTCAAGGTTCTGTCCAACCGCATAACTGATCGCTCGGCGTACTGACTTCACTCCAGCCTGGTGACCGAAGATCCGCAGCTTTCCCCTCTGTTTAGCCCAACGTCCATTGCCATCCATGATTATTGCTACATGGCGCGGACCGTTAGGTAACAACTTCTGACTACCGTGTTGATTTTCGGAGGGCATAGCGTGTATTGATTTCCTCGAGCAAGAAAATGATTATTCCAGTCGCAGCCAAACCTGACAGCATAAAAAAAGCTGTGAACACACAGCTTTCATCACCGTGGCGTTTATTAATAACCACCTGCATCAAGCGGCGCTGACTATACCATTTCAGGCGCATGTGAACAAACACACCAGCTTAGGGTCACTGATAACGCCGCAACACATTTTCTGCGGCTTGTCTTGCCCAGGTATCGATAGACAATACATCATCAACACTTTGCGGTTCAGGTAGTGTCAGTTGTTCCATCACGCACTGATTGACTGCGGCGATATCGGTAAAACGAATACCGGATTGAAGGAATGCCGCAACCGCAATTTCATTTGCCGCATTGAGCGCCGTAGTGGCGGCTTGCCCTTGATTACATGCATCAATAGCCAGACGCAGACAAGGGTAACGCTGGAAATCCGGTGCAGAAAAGGTCAACGCCCCCAACTGGCAGAAATCAAGCGCAGGCGCACCGGAAAAAACACGGTCAGGATAAGCCATCGCATAGGCTATAGGGGTTCGCATATCTGGCGTTCCCAACTGCGCCAATACACTGCCATCCCGATAACGCACCATAGAATGGATAACGGATTGGGGATGGATAACCACTTCCATCTGTGATTCAGAGGCGTTAAACAGCCAACGCGCCTCAATATATTCCAGTCCCTTATTCATCATGGTGGCGGAATCCACCGAAATCTTTCGCCCCATAGACCAGTTGGGATGGGCGCACGCCTGCTCAGGAGTGACGCTCTCCAATGCGGCAAACGGAATCTCACGGAATGGGCCTCCCGAACCGGTCAGCACCACCCGCTCAACCCCGTATTGCGTTAGGGAAGCATATCCCAGTTGCCGCTGGATTGGCTCAGGTAAACTCTGAAAAATGGCACTGTGTTCGCTATCAACCGGCAACAATTGCGCCCCGTTTTTCGCTACCTCGTCCATGAACAGACGACCACAGGTCACCAGCGATTCTTTATTCGCCAGCAGAACCTGCTTGCCGGCGCGGATCGCCGCTAATGCCGGCAACAGTCCGGCTGCACCGACAATCGCCGCCATCACCTGATCGACCTCATCCAGCGCCGCCAGCTCACAGGCAGCCTGCTCGCCCGATAGCACTACCGTCTTGCTGCCAGCATCCCGTAAGCTGAGGCGCAGTTCACGCGCGGCGTCCTCATCCGCCATAGAGGCATAAGCGGGGCAGAACTCCAGGCATTGCTCCGCCATCAGAGAAACATTGCGTCCGGCGACCAACGCCATAATCGAAAACTTGTCTGGGTTGGCCCTGACCACGGCCAGGGAACTGACGCCAATAGAACCGGTGGAACCGAGGATTGTCAGTTGCTTCATGAATATGACCTGATAAAGCTAGGGGTTGATTACAGGCGTGGTGCCAGTCTGTAACGTCATCGCCGGCCTGTCGATGAGGCTGGTATGAAAATGCGTGGCGTTACGCAAAACATCCCGCATCAAAAGCTGAAAAAGCAAAACGCCGCGGAAGGGGCGGGGCTGACCCTGCACACCTGCCAGCGGCGCTATGCCGAACTGCCGAATCAGAAATCCATCAGTTCTTTTTCTTTCTCCGCCAGAGCGGCATCAATCTTCTTGATAAAACCGTCGGTCAGTTTCTGGATATCATCCTGAGCACGACGTTCTTCATCTTCACTGATGGTTTTATCTTTAAGCTGCGCTTTCAGCTTATCGTTAGCATCGCGACGAACATTACGTACCGACACTCGTCCTTGCTCGGCTTCACCGCGTACAACTTTGATCAGGTCTTTACGGCGTTCTTCCGTCAACGGCGGCAGCGGAACACGGATGACCGTACCCGCAGACATCGGGTTCAGCCCCAGATCGGATGCCATAATGGCTTTTTCCACCGCCGGGCCCAACGTGCGGTCAAATACGGTGACGGCCAGCGTACGTGAGTCTTCCACCACGATATTGGCTAACTGGCGTAATGGGGTTGAGCTACCGTAGTATTCCACATGAATACCGTCCAGAAGGCTGGGGGACGCACGGCCGGTACGCACTTTGCTGATCTGGTTCTTGAAAGCTTCTACGCATTTATCCATGCGCGTTTCGGCATCTTTTCTGATTTCATTAATCACGTTGTGAACCCTTGAAAACTGGTTGCCAGTCAGGCCACGCACAGCTTGCATGACCCAGCGAATCGTTGATTACCAGCTGCAGGCTGGCAATATATGGCGCAATCTTGTATCACCAAAACAAGATATTACCTTAAATTAGACATCAGCCGTTATTACTGATCAACGTCCCTTCTTTTTCGCCCATGACTACACGACGCAGCGCGCCCGGCTTGTTCATATTGAACACACGGATCGGCAGGTTATGGTCGCGAGCAAGCGTAAAGGCGGCCAGATCCATGACTTTGAGTTCGCGCTCCAGGACTTCCTGATAACTCAGTGATTCGTAGAGCGTCGCGTTAGGATCCTTGACCGGGTCGGCCGAGAATACGCCATCAACCTTGGTGGCTTTCAACACGACATCCGCTTCGATTTCAATCCCGCGCAGACAGGCGGCCGAATCGGTGGTAAAGAAAGGGTTGCCGGTTCCGGCAGAGAAAATCACCACACGATTGTTACGCAACAGACTGATGGCTTCAGCCCAGTTGTAGTTATCACACACGCCATTAAGCGGAATCGCCGACATCAGACGGGCGTTAACATAAGCACGATGCAGCGAATCGCGCATTGCCAGGCCGTTCATCACGGTCGCCAGCATACCCATATGATCACCCACCACACGGTTCATACCTGCTTTGGCCAAGCCCGCGCCGCGGAACAGATTACCGCCGCCGATCACCACACCGACCTGAATGCCCAATTCAACCAGCTCTTTTACTTCCTGGGCCATGCGATCGAGGATGCTCGCATCGATACCGAAACCTTCAGCTCCCTGCAGCGCTTCGCCACTCAGCTTAAGCAGGATACGTTGATATACGGGTTTTGCGTTGGTTGCCATGGTGTTCTTGTCCTAACAGGCTGTCATCGTACTGGGGGTTATTACTGCCACACCCGGCGCATCAAAGAGGAAGGCACCAGATGCCATGAAATTTGCTTGTATCACGAATTACAGGTATCGCGAATAGCTTGGCTGGATAAAAAGGAACCGCCAACTGGCGGCTCCTTTTTCATTAAGACTGTTTGCTCATTGCTGCGACTTCGGCAGCAAAGTCAACTTCAGCTTTTTCGATACCCTCACCCACTTCGTAGCGGATGAAGCTGCTGACGGAAGCATTGTGCTCTTTCAGCAGTTGACCAACGGTTTTGTTCGGGTCCATAACGAAGTTCTGGCCGGTCAGAGAGATCTCGCCGGTGAACTTACGCATACGGCCTTCAACCATTTTCTCAGCGATTTCGCGCGGCTTACCAGATTGCATGGCGATATCCAGCTGAATCTGATGCTCACGAGCAACCACGTCGGCCGGAACGTCGTCAGCATTGACGTACTCCGGTTTGCTGGCGGCGATATGCATGGCGATGTGCTTGATCAGCTCTTCGTCAGCGCCGGTTGCAGCAACCATAACGCCGATACGTGCGCCGTGCATGTAGAAACCCAGCGCGTCGCCAGTCTGAACAGCGATACGACGGATGTTGATGTTTTCACCGATTTTCGCAACCAGCGCGGTACGCTGTTCTTCGAATTTCGCTTTCAGAACTTCAACATCGGTGATGCGTTCGTTCAGTGCTGCGGCAGCAACTTCTTCGCCAAACGCTTTGAAGCCGGCATCTTTTGCTACGAAGTCGGTTTCACAGTTCAGTTCAACGATGATGCCGTATTTGCCGTCAGCGGCAATCTTGGTCAGGATCACACCTTCAGCGGCAACGCGGCCTGCTTTTTTAGCAGCTTTAGCCTGGCCAGACTTACGCATGTTGTCGATTGCCAGCTCGATGTCGCCGTTAGCTTCAACCAGAGCTTTTTTACATTCCATCATGCCTGCGCCGGTACGTTCGCGCAGTTCTTTTACCAGGGCAGCGGTAATTTCAGCCATTATCTTTTCCTCGGTTATCTCGTGGCGGAGATAAGTAAGAGATAAGTAAAAAGGGGGCCTGACAAGGCCCCCTAACCAACATATGTCAATACCTGGTTAATAAGGGCTCAACAGAGCTGGCCTTATTATTCAGCTTCGACGAAGCTCTCTTCTGCCTGCTCGGCCAGATCCTGAGAACGGCCTTCACGGACAGCAGCGGCAACAGCGCTCAGGTACAGGCTTACTGCACGGATGGCGTCGTCGTTACCAGGGATGATGTAATCAACGCCATCCGGATCGGAGTTGGTATCAACAATCGCAAATACCGGAATACCCAGGTTGTTTGCTTCTTTGATAGCAATGTGTTCGTGATCGGCGTCGATAACGAACAGCGCGTCAGGCAGACCACCCATGTCTTTGATACCGCCCAGGCTGTTTTCCAGCTTGTCCAGTTCACGGGTACGCAGCAGGGCTTCTTTTTTGGTCAGCTTGTCGAACGTGCCGTCCTGAGCCTGAGTTTCCAGATCTTTCAAACGCTTGATGGACTGACGAACGGTTTTCCAGTTAGTCAGCATACCGCCCAACCAGCGATGGTTCACAAAGAACTGGTCGCAGTTGTTGGCAGCTTCTTTTACCGCTTCGCTTGCTGCGCGTTTAGTACCGACAAACAGAATCTTGCCTTTACGGGAAGAAATTTTGCTCAGCTCAGCCAGGGCTTCGTTGAACATCGGTACGGTTTTCTCAAGGTTGATGATGTGAACTTTGTTACGAGCACCGAAGATGAACGGTTTCATTTTCGGGTTCCAGTAACGAGTCTGGTGACCAAAGTGTACGCCCGCCTTGAGCATGTCGCGCATGGAAACAGTTGCCATGATTACCTCTGTAGATTAAGTATGGGGTTATGCCTCCACGTGTCCCATTGCGCCGACCCGAATGGAGCAAACCACTCAGGCACCCCGGCGAATGTGCCGACACGTGTGTGTTATACACATAGTGAGTTCAGTTTGAACCGGCAGGACTCAGTCATCTGAAAACTCCAGCCGGAACACCGGCGCGCTTTATACCATAAACCGCCCCCGGACACCAACTTTTGTTGCATTCTAGCACCGCGCGCCACATCCCCCGATGACACGCCCATGACGGAATGATGATTTGGCAGTGTCTGGCTGGGCTGATACCATAAATCACTATTTACTGACCCTCTTTCGTCGAAAACGGCGATACCTGCGGACTGAACTCAATGGCAATCTCAATAAAAACCTCTGAAGATATCGAAAAAATGCGTGTGGCCGGCCGTCTGGCGGCGGAAGTGCTGGAAATCATCGAGCCGTACGTGGTGCCCGGCGTGAGTACCGGCGAGTTGGATCGCCTCTGTCATGACCACATCACCAATAAGCAAAACGCGATTTCCGCCAGCCTCGGCTACCACGGCTTCCCGAAATCCGTCTGCATCTCCGTTAACGAAGTGATATGTCATGGCATTCCGAGCGATGACAAAATTCTCAAAGACGGCGATATCGTCAACATCGACGTTACGGTAATTAAAGACGACTTTCACGGCGACACCTCCAAAATGTTCATCGTCGGCAAACCGACGATTCTGGGAGAACGCCTGTGCAAAGTGACCCAGGAAAGCCTGTATCTGGCGCTGCGGATGATCAAACCGGGCATCCGGTTACGCACACTGGGCCGCGAAATCCAGAAATACGTGGAAGCGCAGGACTTCTCCGTCGTGCGCGAGTACTGTGGCCACGGCATCGGCCGCGGTTTTCATGAGGAGCCGCAAGTACTGCATTACGACGCCGACGACGGCGGCGTGGTGTTGCAACCGGGCATGGCGTTTACCGTGGAACCGATGGTTAACGCCGGCGATTACCGCATCCGCACCATGAAAGACGGCTGGACGGTAAAAACCAAGGATCGCAGCTTGTCGGCGCAATACGAGCATACTATTGTGGTGACTGAAAACGGCTGCGAAATAATGACGTTGCGTAAGGATGACACCATCCCCAACATCATCACGCATCAGGAATAATTGAGCATAAGCCGGCTAACGCCGGCTTTTTTATGTTTATGGTGGCGCAATGATTGACAGAAACTTCCCGCACGATATCACCGGTTCCACCACCACGGTCCACCCGGCACCGACTTCCCCTCTCACCTTCACGGACGACATGCTGAAATGCCAGACGCTGAAAACCCACCTGGAACAATTCCAGCGTTGGCTGGCGGAGGAATTCAAGGCCGGCGTCAGCGCAGAAACGCTCATCGAGGCCCGGACGCTGTATATCGATCATCTAATGCAGCGGTTATGGCGATTCTACGGCTTCGAAAGTATGCCGCAAACCGCGCTGGTCGCCGTGGGCGGTTATGGGCGCGGGGAATTACATCCGCTGTCGGACATCGACTTGCTGGTGCTAAGCCAACATCAGTTGACGGATGCGCAGTCACAAACGATCGGTACGTTTATCACCCTGCTCTGGGATTTACGGCTGGAAGTCGGTCACAGCGTGCGTACGCTGGATGAATGTCTGGAGGAAGGGCAGGCCGACATTTCCGTCGCGACCAACCTGATTGAGTCCCGTATGATTTGCGGGGACGTAGCGTTATTCCTCTTGTTGCAAAAACATATTTTCAGCGATGCGTTCTGGCCGTCGGAAACGTTCTTCCCCGCCAAAATCGCCGAACAGCGGGAACGCCACCAACGTTACCACAGCACCAGTTACAACCTTGAACCGGACATCAAGAGCAGCCCCGGCGGGTTACGGGATATTCATACGTTGCTGTGGGTTGCCCGGCGCCACTTTGGCGCAACGTCGCTGAACGAAATGGTCGGATTCGGTTTTCTAACGCAAGCCGAGCGCAATGAACTGAACGAGTGTCAGAGCTTTCTATGGCGCATTCGCTTCGCCCTGCACTTAATTTTGCCGCGTTACGACAACCGTTTGCTGTTCGACAGGCAACTCAATGTGGCGCAACTGCTGCAATATCAGGGCGAAGGCAACGCGCCGGTAGAACGAATGATGAAAGATTTCTACCGCATGACGCGTCGCGTAGGCGAACTCAATCAAATGTTGCTGCAACTGTTTGACGAAGCGATTCTGGCGCTGGATAGCAGCGATAAACCGCGTCCGCTGGATGAGGATTTCCAGCTACGCGGCCAGCTTATCGACCTGCGCGACGAAACCCTGTTCGAACACAAACCCGAAGCCATCATCCGCATGTTCTACCTGATGGTGCGCAATCAGGAAATTACCGGTATTTACTCGACGACGCTGCGCCACCTGCGCCACGCACGTCGCCATCTGCGCCAGCCGTTATGTACCATACCGGAAGCCCGCAGCCTGTTTATGAACATTCTGCGCCATCCGCGCGCCGTCAGCCGTGCTCTGCTGCCGATGCACACTCACAGCGTGCTCTGGGCTTATATGCCGCTGTGGGGCAACATCGTCGGGCAAATGCAGTTTGACTTGTTCCACGCCTACACCGTCGACGAACATACCATCCGGGTGCTGCTGAAACTGGAGAGTTTCACCGAAGAAGCCACGCGCGCTTCGCACCCGCTGTGTGTGGAGCTGTATCCACGCTTGCCGCAGCCGGAATTGCTGCTGCTGGCGGCACTGTTCCACGACATAGCCAAAGGCCGCGGCGGCGATCACTCGGAGCTGGGAGCAAAAGACGCGCTGGAGTTCGCGGCCCAACATGGTTTGAACTCGCGGGAAGCACAACTGGTGGCCTGGCTGGTACGCTGCCACCTGCTGATGTCGGTCACCGCGCAGCGCCGTGATATTCAGGACCCGGCGGTCATTCAGCAATTTGCCGAACAAGTGCAAAGCGAAACCCGGCTGCGCTACCTGCTGAACCTGACCGTGGCGGACATTTGCGCCACCAATGAAACGCTGTGGAACAGTTGGAAACAAAGCCTATTGCGCGAGCTGTATTTCGCCACCGAAAAACAGTTGCGTCGCGGTATGCAGAACTCGCCGGACCTGCGTGAACGGGTGCGCCATCATCGCCTGCAGGCACTGGCGTTGCTGCGCATGGACAACATCGATGAGGAAGCGCTTTACCACATTTGGAGCCGCTGTCGCGCCGATTATTTCCTGCGCCACTCCCCTAATCAGTTGGCCTGGCACGCCCGCCATTTACTGGAGCATGACGCCAGCAAGCCGATGGTATTGATTAGCCATCAGGCCAGCCGAGGCGGCACCGAAATTTTCATCTGGAGCCCGGATCGTCCTTATCTGTTCGCCGCCGTCGCCGGCGAGCTGGACAGGCGGAATCTGAGCGTACATGACGCCCAGATCTTCACCAGCCGCGACGGTATGGCGATGGATACCTTTATCGTGCTGGAACCCGACGGCAGCCCGCTGGCGCCGGACCGACACGACATGATCCGTCATGCGATCGAACAGGCATTGACGCAGCGGGATTATCAGCACCCAAGAGTGAGGCGACCGTCTTCTCGCCTGCGCCACTTTAGCGTACCGACCGAGGTGGGTTTTCTGCCGACCCATAACGATCGGCGCAGTTATATGGAGTTGGTTGCCCTCGACCAGCCGGGCCTGCTGGCGCGAGTAGGTGAAGTCTTTGCCGATCTCAACTTATCGCTGCACGGCGCCCGGATTTCCACCATCGGTGAACGCGTCGAAGACCTGTTTATACTGGCAGATAGCGAAAGACGGGCATTAAGCCCCGAATTACGGCTCCAGTTGCAACAACGGTTGACAGAAGCCCTCGACCCAAACGATAAAGTAGCTTCTTAAATGTTAAGCCGCGTCCCGTCGTCCGGTATGGCGAACGCGGTCTGGTTTTATTAATCACGAAAGAGAAACAGGATGCAGCAACTACAGAACATCATCGAAACCGCATTTGAGCGTCGCGCAGAGATAACCCCAGCCAATGTGGATACGGTGACGCGCGAAGCGGTAAATCAGGTTATCAGCCAGTTAGACAGCGGTGTGCTGCGAGTGGCTGAAAAAATCAACGGCCAGTGGGTAACGCATCAGTGGCTGAAGAAAGCGGTGCTGCTCTCTTTCCGCATCAATGACAACCAGCTGATGGAAGGAGCCGAAACCCGCTACTACGACAAAGTGCCGATGAAATTCGCCGGCTACGATGAAGCGCGCTTCCAGCGTGAAGGTTTCCGCGTCGTACCGCCCGCCAGCGTACGCCAGGGCGCATTCATCGCCCGGAATACCGTGCTGATGCCGTCTTACGTCAATATCGGCGCCTACGTTGACGAAGGCACCATGGTCGACACCTGGGCCACCGTCGGTTCGTGTGCCCAGATTGGTAAAAATGTGCATCTGTCCGGCGGTGTTGGCATCGGCGGCGTGCTGGAACCACTGCAGGCCAACCCGACCATCATCGAAGACAACTGCTTTATCGGCGCCCGTTCCGAAGTGGTGGAAGGCGTGATCGTAGAAGAAGGGTCTGTTATCTCGATGGGCGTCTTCATCAGCCAGAGCACCAGAATTTACGATCGTGAAACCGGTGAAATACATTACGGCCGCGTACCGGCCGGTTCAGTCGTCGTGTCCGGTAACCTGCCTGCCAAAGACGGCAGCCACAGCCTTTATTGTGCCGTGATAGTGAAAAAAGTGGATGCAAAAACCCGCGGAAAAGTGGGCATTAATGAGTTATTGCGCACTATCGACTAATACCACTATCGACTACACTGAATGGCGGGTTATTACCCGCCATTTTTTTACGGCATCCAGCCGTCACGACCAACAACACTGGCCCAGTTTTTCAGGCCGACGTAAAACAAGAAAGGTGGTGTTATGTACGACAATCTGAAAAGTCTTGGGATTTCCAACCCGGAAGATATCGACCGTTACAGCCTTCGTCAGGAAGCCAACAACGATATTCTGAAGATTTATTTTCGCAAGGATAAAGGGGAATTCTTCGCTAAAAGCGTCAAGTTTAAATATCCACGCCAGCGAAAAACCATCGCGGCAGACAATGCCGGGCAAGGTTACAAGGAAATTAACGAGATCAGCCCCAACCTGCGTTATGTGGTGGATGAGCTCGACCAGATTTGCCAGCGCGACCAGGTTGAAGTCGATCTGAAACGCAAAATTTTGTCAGACTTGCGTCACCTGGAAAGCGTGGTTACCAACAAGATCAGCGAAATCGAAGCCGATCTGGAAAAACTGACCCAACGTTAAACCGCCGGTCATCGCCCGTTGCCTCCGGCAATCAGGGTGAGTAACACGCAAGGCGTTATGGCAAACGAGGCGTATGCAGTAAACGAGGTTATAGCCGTAAAGCTATAGCAGCACACGCCGTTGCACTAACCCGCAATGATGGTGATGAACGCAATCACAAAAAACGGGGCCTAATGGCCCCGCCGTCACGAGCTGAACGCCGGCGTGCGGAACCCATTACGCCGTCAACATCGCCGCCCAGGATTCCACCCACGGGCTGGAAATCACCTCCGGCTCCGGATGCTCCGCTGCATCAATCTCCAACAGCTCGCCCACGCGTTTCGCGCTCATCTCCTGCAACAAGGCATCAAACTGATGACCACCGCCACAGAAGTTATCGTAGCTGCTATCGCCCAACGCAATCAGCCCGTAATGCAGATCCGGCTGATAGCCGACTTTCTCGCGCAGCGCTTCGTACAACGGCACGATAGACTCCGGCAACTGCCCTTGCCCGGTGGTGGAAGTCACCACCAACACCGTCTGCTGACTGTAAGCCAGCCAGTCATCCACCGAAGCATCCTCGAAAACCTTTACCTCATGCCCGTGCGCCTTGAGAATGCTTTCTGCCTCTTCCGCCACCAGCAATGCATTACCGTACACCGTGCCAACAAAAATACCGACTTGCGCCATGACGCTGATTCTCCTGTTTTACGCTGACGTCAGGTTATCCTGACCGGACACCTGAGGAAACTCAACCCTTTCAATATCCGCAAGGCTTCCTTGCCAACCAAACTGCGTCATGACGCCTTGCCAGGATTCATCCCAACGCGCCTGAATAACCAGCGGTTCGTCGGTCACCGGGTGGGTTAACGACAAACGGCTGGCGTGCAGCATCAATCGGGCGCAGCCGAAATACGCCGCCATACCGCGGTTCTGACGCAAATCGCCGTGGGTGGTGTCCCCAATGATGGGATGACGCAAATGCGCCATATGCCGCCGTAACTGATGCTTACGCCCGGTTTTAGGGCTCAATTCCAGCAGGCTGTAGCGTGCCGTATCATACCGCCCGATCGCCACCGGCATTTCCGCACGAGCCAGTACCCGATAGTGGCTGACGGCAGGCTGCGGCGCTTTATCCGGGTCAGCGAATTTATCCGCAATGCGGTCCAATTCCTCCGTCAGCGCATAATCAATCACACCATCTTCCATGACGTAACCGCGAACCACGGCATGGTAGATTTTCTCCATCCGGTGCTGTTCAAACTGCTGCGCCAGCAAACGAGCCACATCAGCGGACAACGCCATCAATAACACGCCGGAGGTCGGGCGATCGAGACGATGAACCGTAAACACATGCTGGCCAATCTGGTCGCGTACGGTTTGCATCACCACGACTTTTTCCTTGCGATCCAACCAACTGCGATGCACCAACCAACCCGCAGGTTTATTTACTGCGATCAGATGCTCGTCCTGATAAATAATCTCCAGCATCCTTATTCCTCGAACAGGGCGTCAAGCATACGTAACTGCGTGAGCAATTCGCCCACGTCATCGGCTCGGCCATCGAACGACACTTCAAAATAAGGCAGAACGGCAAGCCGAACAGGCAGCGGGGCGCCGTCATCCAGCAATGTATGCATACGCGGCAAAAAAACCCACTGTAACCACTGCTCCGCCGCCATCGTATCGATGCAGAACGGCTCCCGGCTGGCGAATGCCGTCTCGTCCGGGGCCGAAGACTGCCATAGCGAGCTCGCTTTAAGCGCACGCTCAACGGCAAATAGCGATTGTCTAATCTGACTCTCTACACTCATGGGGTCCGGTTCTCATCAGGCTCAATGGCAGGGGCGGCAAAGCATAGCATCGTTGCCTTATTCTGACACCCGAATCCCCTTTCATCATCGGCATACCACCCGGCGCCGCAACGTGCAGGCAATAAACAAAACGAAAAGAGGGAACCGATTTCTCGGTTCCCTCTTAGTTCGTTTGCAGCAGTCCCGCTACCTTGTTGCTTCCCTGCTCGTCCTTGAAAACTTGTCCTTTATGGTCTTCCTAACCCACAATCCTTGCTGGCGATCCCTCTTTCATCCGTGACGGTCGATCCTTCATAATCATCCGTGATCCCATTCCTTTAGGCTCCTGCCCCACCGGCATTCCCAGGCCGGCTCTCATTCTCCTTCCTGGAGGTGTCCCTTATTTCATCCTGAAAAAAGAGTCTGGCTGTAACAAAGTATGCTTCCTGCCCTCCTGGCATGGTCGACATAACCTGTTACCGTGTTACTAAACTGAATAATAAGATGTATTAATTAAACCGAATCAGCAAGCCACCCAAACGGCACAATAGCCATGCAAAAAATGCGGTTTATTGACGAGAGCCATTAATTCATTAATTAATAATACAAAAATTAAATGGAAATCTTAGTTTAATATTAAAGATAAGAGATAACTTACACACAATGTAAGAGATCTCTCACACGCCGAAAAGCGAAACGCGATTCAGCATTATGGAATCAATAGCAACAATTTATACAAGAGATGGCAACAACTTATACAAAAAACCACTCAGATCCGATGACAACACCCGGCGCTGACGCGTACCAAACTCTTCCAACACAACTTCGCCGCTCAGGTTGCACAAAGAGATTAGCGACATTTCAGAGTCGGTTGTCGCAAGAAATAATGTCGGTGACAATTTTAATCGTTTCTGTGTCAAAAGATGACCAATCAGATTTTCCTGCAGGCGAATAAAATCGTCTTCACTCCAGACCTGAAGCAGCGTACATTCCAAATCCTCAAAACGCGCCGTCATGTCACCAGCAAACTGGCTGGTGAAAAACGAATGAATATCCGGGTGCAACTGAATCCCCAGCGCGCGCTCCACACCATCCAGCCGCACAGCTGCCGTTGATGTCTGCGGCAGCCAATGCACCTGGCTCTCCTGCGTTGCGACAATGCAGGGCGACGCGACGCCGTACAGCGCTTCACTGGCCGGCGGATGCCCCGCCTCTCGTTGCCATAACTCGACGTAACGCCGGGTAAACGCACTCAATGCCTGTGATACCTGCTGATCCATCTCGCCTCTCAATCTAGCTGTCGGTTGTCGCTGAACACGTATTTTATCCTGACTACCGTGCCGGTAGTCGACAGAATACGTATCAAAGTGCGTAGCGCCGCGCAACTTTATCGTCAGAGCACGCGCATACCTTGGCAAAAGGCCATTCGACACGTTAAGGTGAGACAGCAGAGAAACGTATCAAACAAACGCATTTAACCCGCGTGTCGTTCAAACGTATTGTGCAAACTTATTGTACAAACATACTGAACAACTGTAGCCGCACACTGCGTTTCAGGGAGTAGTATGATCACACATATCAGCCCGTTAGGCTCAATGGATTTACTATCGCAGTTGGAAGTAGACATGCTGAAAAGCACTGCCAGCAGCGATCTTTACCGATTATTCCGTAATTGTTCCCTCGCCGTGCTGAACTCCGGCAGTCAGACGGACAACAGCAAGGAGCTGCTCTCCCGCTACGAGGATTTCGATATCAATGTGTTGCGCCGGGAGCGCGGCGTCAAACTAGAACTGGTCAACCCGCCGGAAGAGGCGTTTGTCGACGGGCAGATAATCCGTTCGCTGCAAGCCAACCTGTTCGCCGTGTTGCGCGATATCCTGTTTGTAAACGGCCAGATAGCCAATGCCGGCCGCTACCAGAATCTGAACCTTGAAGACTCGGCCCACATCACTAATCTGGTGTTTTCCATTCTGCGCAACGCCCGGGCGCTGCATGTCGGCGAAGACCCGAATCTGGTGGTGTGCTGGGGCGGTCACTCCATCAATGAAAACGAATACCTGTATGCCCGTAAAGTCGGCAGCCAGCTTGGCCTGCGCGAACTGAACATTTGTACCGGTTGCGGCCCGGGCGCGATGGAAGCGCCGATGAAGGGAGCCGCAGTGGGCCACGCCCAACAACGTTACCGGGACGGGCGTTTCATCGGCATGACCGAGCCTTCCATCATCGCGGCGGAACCGCCCAACCCGTTGGTGAATGAGCTGATTATCATGCCGGATATTGAAAAACGACTGGAAGCGTTTGTACGCATCGGTCACGGCATCATCATTTTCCCAGGCGGGGTCGGCACCGCGGAAGAATTCCTGTACTTATTGGGAATTATGATGGACCCGAGCAACAGCGAACAGGTGTTGCCGATTATTCTGACCGGCCCACGGGAAAGCGCCGACTACTTCCGGGTATTAGATGAATTTATCGTCAGTACGCTTGGTCGTCAGGCGCGTCGTTACTATTCCATCATCATCAACGATGCGGCCGAAGTCGCCCGCCAGATGAAAAAAACCATGCCGCAGGTAAAAGAGCACCGTCGCCATACCGGTGATGCCTACAGCTTTAATTGGTCGTTGCGCATCGCCCCGGACCTGCAACTGCCGTTTGAGCCGACGCATGAGAATATGGCGAACCTCAACCTGCATCCGGACCAGCCCGCCGAACAGTTGGCTGCAACGCTGCGCCGGGCATTTTCCGGTATCGTGGCCGGTAACGTCAAAGATGCGGGGATTCGGCTCATCGAAGAGTTTGGCCCGTACAAATTGCGTGGTAATGCCGATATCATGAAGAACATGGACCGGCTGTTGCAGGACTTTGTGTCCCAGCAGCGTATGAAGCTGCCCGGCAGCGCCTACGTGCCGTGCTACGAAATCTGTTCCTGACCATCAGTTCGCCACCGGCGCTAGCCCGGTGGCGAACCTTTGCATAATCACCGCTTATGGCCGTACATCTGCTTATTGTCGACGCACTCAACCTGATCCGACGCATTCATGCGGTACAAGGCTCCCCTTGCCTGGCCGCCTGCCAACATGCCCTGAATCAGTTGATCCAGCACAGTCGACCAACCCATGCCGTTGCCGTTTTTGACGACGAACAACGCGACCAGAGCTGGCGCCACCAGTTGTTGCCGGAGTACAAAGCCGGACGCGCGCCGATGCCGGAAAACTTGTCTCGCGAATTGCCGCAAATCAGAGAGGCTTTTCTGGCATCAGGGGTGGACAGTTGGCACTCGCCAGGCAACGAAGCGGACGATCTCGCCGCTACGCTTGCCAGCAAAGTCGCTGCTCAAGGGCATCAGGCAACCATTGTTTCAACCGATAAAGGCTACTGTCAGTTACTGGCGCCAACCATCCGCATTCGGGATTACTTTCAAAAACGCTGGTTGGATGTCCCTTTCATCCAACAAGAATTCGGCGTGCAACCAGAGCAGTTGCCGGATTACTGGGGGCTGGCCGGCATCAGTAGCAGCAAGATCCCCGGTGTGAGCGGAATCGGGCCGAAAACCGCCGCACAGTTGCTGCAACAGGCAGGTTCGCTGGAAGCGTTATACCAGCAGTTAGAACAGATACCGGAGAAATGGCGACGTAAACTGGAATCTCAGCAAGACATGGCTTACCGCTGCCGTCAGGTCGCCACGCTCAAAACCGATTTGGTGCTGAACGGCAACCTGCAACAGCTACGCCTGCCCGCGTCGGGTTAGGTGGTAGTCAGGCCGTTGGCACAATCACAGAAACGGCCAACGGCAGTCCGCCGACGCACTTAACGTTCGTCTTTAGCGTTCGTCGCGACGACCAGGAATCGCGCCCCAGATGCGTCGGGCATGAACGGTAATCTCTTCGCGATCGTGATAGAGATGCTTGGCGTGAATCTCGAAGTTAATGCCGTTTTCTTCCAGCCGCTGCGCCAATAAAGCCAGATTCTGAGTCACTTCCTCATAGCGCTTTTTCATCGGCAGCTTGAGGTTGAAGATCACTTCACGACACCAGCCGTTGACCAGCCAGTCCGCCATACGGTTGGTGACTTTGGCCGGTTTTTCTACCATATCGCACACCAGCCAGTAGATATTATTGCGCGGCGGTTCAAAACGGAAACCATCCGCCTGATGGTGGATAACCTGGCCGGTATCCATCAGGCTCGGCGCCATCATACCGTTGTCGACGGCGTGAACCATCATACTGCGTTTTACCAGTTGGTAGGTCCAGCCGCCGGGGCAAGCCCCCAAATCCACCGCAAACATGCCGCTGCCGAGGCGCTCGTCCCACTCGTCCGCCGGTACAAACACATGGAAGGCTTCTTCCAGCTTCAGCGTCGAACGGCTTGGGGCATCCGCGGGGAACTTCAGCCGTGGAATCCCCATGTAGAACGGTGAGTTGTTATTGCTGTAGGAATAGCCGACGTAACAGCAACCGGGCGCGATAAACAGCACATGGATGACCGGACGGCTGGCTTTCTCCTGCGCCAGCAGAATACGGTTTTCCCGCAATGCAGCGCGCAGCGGTACCGTAAACTTGCGGCAAAACTTCATCAACTCTTTGCTTTCATTGGTATCGGGCACTTCAACCCGCAGTTCCCCAGCGCGCTCCAGCACCCCGGTCAGCATCCCGACGATAGGCGTGATGCGATCCTCCGGCGGCAAATCGCGCAGCAACTCACCGCAGACCATCATCTGACGGGCGAACACCAGTTCCTGAAACGGCAACTCTTTAATCAGCCGATCGGCATCTTCATGCTGATAGCATTCAAACACCACATACCCGCTGTTATCTTTTACCCGCACAAAACCATAAACGTTATAACGCGCCGCTTTGTCGGTAATTTCCGCCGCGCACTCTTTCTCAAATCCCGGGCGGCAGTACAAAATCACTTTATTCATGCTACTCAGCCTTTTTCTTTAAGCGTAAGGCTCCAATTAACAGTAACAGCCAGCCCGTCAGGAAACAGAAGCCCCCGACCGGGGTGACAAATACCCACAGTTTAAGATGCGACAACGCCAGGCAATACAGGCTACCGCTAAACAACAGCGTGCCCAGCGCCAGAAACGCCGCACTCCAGTAAAACCAGACACTCGCCCGTTGATGCATCGCCACCGATAGCACCAGAATCGCCAGCGTATGAAACGCCTGATACTGAAGCCCGGTATGCAGCCAGGACATTTCGACTTCGCCCAGCGATTTACTCAAAACATGTGCGCCGAATGCGCCCAATGCCACATAGACAAACCCGCTGACAGCGGCGAATATCAGCATAAAACGGCTGTTCATCGTTCGAATCTATTCCATTATCAAGAAAAAGAAACCAAGCCGGTGAGCCCGGCGTGAACGGGGTGTTCAACCCAAACGGTTTTTAACGAGAACCATTGTCGTAACGGAAGCGGAACTTTTCCTGCTCGCTAGCCGCACGAGCCAGAATCCATTGGCGAAAGGCGGCTATTTTACCCAGTTCCGCCTGGCTGTCATGACAAACCAGATAAAACGCGTTCTTACTGACCAAGACGTCATTAAACGGACACACCAGCCTGCCGGCCTCAATCTCGGTCTGCGCCATCACATTATTAGCCAGCGCCACGCCTTGCCCGTGAATCGCCGCCTGCAACACCATCGCGCTATGACTAAAAATCGGCCCCTGCTGTACATTAATCTGTGCGATCCCTAACTGACGGGTATAAGCCAGCCAATCGCGTCGCGAAGCATCATGCAACAACGTATGCCATACCAGATCTCCCGGCGTTTTCAACGGATGCTCGCCGGTCAGCAACTGCGGCGCACAAACCGGCAACAGATACTCCGCGTACAGTTTCTCTACCCGTAGACCAGGCCAGTTCCCTCGGCCATAGAAAATCGCCACATCCACATCGTCGGATAAGCGCTCTTCCTCGCGGTCCACGGCTTGAATCCGCACATCGATGCCGGGGTACTCCGTATTGAAACTCGACAGACGCGGCACCAACCAGTGAATAGCAAAACTGGGCAACAAACTGACCGTCAGCGCGCCTTTGGCGCTACGCGCCTGCAACTTACGAGTCGCCTCATTAAGCGCAGAAAAAATTTCTTTGATATCCAGAAAATAACTCTGCCCTTCTTCCGTCAACAACAGGGAACGATTACGGCGACGGAACAATTTCAGGCCGAGAAAATCCTCCAGCGATTTGATCTGATGGCTAACGGCGGCCTGAGTCACAAACAACTCTTCGGCCGCACGGGTAAAGCTCAGGTGACGGGCAGCAGCATCAAAGACACGCAGGGCATTGAGAGGCGGCAATCGTTTCGACATAAACCGGATTCTTCGTATGCGGCCTATCCCGGTGAATGCACCGTGATTTGCCATTAGTTTTTGTAATCCGATGCATTATAAATTGTCCGTTGAGGATGCACCAGCAAATACCTATAGTAGCGCCACTTCCCTGAGCCGGAACGAAAAGCGCAACAGGTTGACTGGTGTGTTTTTGGCTTGTGGTTGTGATGTTGTGTTTGCTATTTGTTTACTGTCTGCATTTCAGACGTGGTAGCACTGCTACCTTTCATTTCCTGTACATTTACCCTGTCTGTCTAAGTGATTTTTGCATAGCACCGCGTTTTTTGCGGTGCTTTTTTTTCGTCTGAACGTTCTCTGTCAGCCGCTATTCGTTACTTCGCTTCCGTCATCGCTTTCAGATCATTACGGTTGATCTGTTGATGATGACCGTAAGCATCGGTGTAGCTTATCAGGCCGGTTTCATCATCCACCTTCGGTTTACCCTCGGTGATGATGGTGCGTCCATCCGACGTTTCCAGCACGTAATGACTCGAACAGGCCGACAGCGATAATGCTATCCCCAAGGCCGCCACGGTAACAATCTTATTCTTCATAATTAACTCCTGATGATTTTTAATGTTTACATAACGTAATTTTTCGTTATTAAACGCCAAAACCAGCAAGATTAAGGGTAGCAAGCAAGGCACGATTTTCGTTCAGGATCGTCCTAAACTTGTTTCAGGCGTAAAAATGGGACAGGATCTGTCGCTCAACAGAGGACAGACATGAAACCGTTTAACGCCCCGGACTTTCGCCGGCAATTTCCCGCACTTCGTCAGCCCGGTGTTTATCTCGATAGCGCCGCGACGGCGCTAAAACCCGAAGCCGTCATCGCAGCGGTTCAGCACTGTTATGCCAGCGAAACGGGTAATGTACATCGCAGCCAGCATCGCGCCGCCCGGCAGTTGTCGGAAGCGTTCGAGCTGGCGCGCGAAAAAGTCGCGAAATACCTCGGCGCAGAGCAGGCTCGCAGTATCGTGTGGACCAAAGGGACGACGGAAGCCGTCAATCTGGTAGCGCAATGTTATGCCCGCCCACGATTACAACCCGGTGATGAGATTCTGGTTAGCGAAGCCGAACACCATGCCAACCTGATTCCATGGTTAATGGTGGCGCAGCAAACAGGGGCTCGTGTGGTAAAGCTGCCGATTGGCGCAGACTATTTGCCGGATCTTCGCTTGCTGCCCTCACTACTCAATGCCCGCACCCGTCTGCTGGCTATCGGGCAAATGTCGAACGTGACGGGCGGTATGCCGGACCTGCAACACGCCATTACTCTGGCGCATCAGGCCGGCGCCGTAGTGATGGTCGATGGTGCGCAAGGCATTGTGCATACCACGACGGATGTGTCGGCGTTGAGTGCGGATTTTTATGCTTTTTCCGGCCACAAACTGTATGGCCCGACCGGCATCGGCGCGCTATACGGCAAACCCGACTTGCTGGAAACCATGCCGCCCTGGCAGGGCGGTGGAAAAATGATGACGACGGTATCGTTTGACGGTTTTACCCCTCAGGCAATCCCCCAGCGATTTGAAGCCGGCACGCCGCATATTGCCGGGGTGATCGGGCTAGCCGCCGCGATTGACTGGTGGCGACAACAGGACAGCCGCGCCGCCGATCGGCACAGTGTTGCACTGGCGAACAATGCAGAACAGCAATTGAGCCGCATACCCGGTTTTCGCAGCTTTCGCGCGCCGGGCTCCAGCCTGTTGTCATTCACTATTGATGGCGTGCACCACCACGATCTGGTGACGTTGCTGGCGGAGGATGGCATCGCCTTACGGGCCGGTCACCATTGTGCTCAACCACTGATGGCCGCTCTGGGTGTTGCGGGTACATTACGAGCCTCGTTTGCGCCTTACAACCAGCAACAGGATGTGGACCAGTTGGTCCACTCAACCCAGAAAGCCCTTGAATTACTGATGGATTGATGATGACCACCGATTCTACACCGCACCCGTTTGGCACCGACATCAATGAAGCGGCGCTGATAACCCGCTTTGACGCCTGCCGATCCTGGGAAGAGCGCTACCGCCAGTTGATTCTGCTAAGCAAATCCCTGCCGCCGCTACCGGAAGCCTATCGTCAGCAGCAGATTGAGCTGCCTGGTTGTGAAAACCGCGTCTGGCTGGGATATCAACGGCAGGCGGACGGCTCGCTGCATTTTTACGGCGACAGCGACGGCCGCATCGTGCGTGGGATGCTAGCGATTATCTTGACGGCAGTGGAAGGTAAAACGCCACAGGCGCTGCAACAGAGCGATCCGCTGGCGCTGTTCGAGCGGCTGGGGTTGCGCGCTGAACTCAGCGCCTCACGGGCCGGCGGGCTGGCCGCACTGGCCGGCCGTATCCACGATATCGCCGGTCAGGAATCCTGATTCAGTGCGGCGGCTTGCGCCTGCCGGGCATCACGCGCCATCATTTTTTTCAACGCATGAGAAACCGCCACAAAACCAAAGGTGGCGGTCACCATCGTCGCGGCACCAAAACCGGATGCGCAATCCATACGTTTCACGCCGTCAGCGGTGCTACGCGATGCGCAAACCGAGCCATCCGGCTGCGGGTAGACCAATGGTTCGCTGGAAAACACGCAATCGATCCCCAGCTTGCCTTTGCTGTTCTTAACGATATTAAAATCGTGCTTCAGCCGCTCACGCAGCTTGGCTGCCAGCGGGTCCTGAATGGTTTTCGCCAGATCGGCGACTTCAATACGCGTAGGGTCAATTTGCCCCCCCGCTCCGCCGGTCGTCACCACCGGAATCTTGTTACGACGGCACCAGGCCAGCAACGCCGCTTTAGGGCGGACACTATCAATGGCGTCAATCACATAGCTGAAATGGTTATCCAGCCGTTCCGCCACGTTATCGGCGCTGATGAAATCATCAACGCAGGTCACCTTGCATTCCGGATTGATCGCCAGAATACGCTCCGCCATGACCTCGGTTTTCAACTGGCCGGTATGCTGGCGCAATGCGTGGATCTGCCGGTTGGTGTTGCTGACGCACACATCATCCATATCAATCAGGGTAATCGCGCCGATGCCGGTGCGCGCCAGCGCTTCCGCCGCCCAGGAACCAACCCCGCCAATGCCGATTACGCACACATGCGCCCCGGCAAACAGCGACAACGCCCGCTGGCCATACAATCGTGCCGTACCGCCAAAACGTTGCAGATAACTTTCGGATAATTGCGTACTCATTGCCCACCTTCACTCAATCACAAACGGCAGCGATGATACCCCAGTCAGGCCGTTTACGCAGCGGATAACGGCGATCTGCCATTTTCTTCGTCCGCAGCATTTCCCACGAATCGTATATTTACCCTGTTGACAGGTGACGGCATCCGGCTGGCTGTGGCACCTTACCTTATGGACGTTCATCAGGCTTTCCGCAGTGGAGAAAAAACCATGCATGTTGATCTCATCCCCGCCACCGAATCCGATATCGATTTCCTGTTGCAACTGCGCAAGCTGACCATGGGGAAATATCTGGCGGACATCGGCGCATCGACGGACCACGAGAGCCTGATGCGCCGCGTACGCTATGAATTCGAACACGCGCATATCGTACAGGCAGACGGGCGGCCTGCCGGGTTATTCAAGTACCGTTTTATGCCGCAGGAACAGCACTGGTATCTGATTCAGATTCAAATCCACCCCAATTTCCAGAACCGCGGCCTCGGCAAGCAACTAATTCAAAACCTGCTCGCACAGGCATCAACGCAAAATCAGGCGGTGGTGCTGAGCGTGCTGAAAAATAATCCCGCCCGCCATCTGTATCATCAGCTGGGATTTCAGGTAACAGACCAAAACGATCGGGAGTTCATTATGACCTGCCTCCCCAACGCACAATAAATACGGTTAAGGATCAGCATGAACATCGCCATATTGGATGACTATCAGGATACCGTCAGGCACCTGAATTGCTTTTCGCTGTTGAACGGCCACCAGGTACAGGTGCTGGATAAAACCTATACCGACGCCGCTCAATTGGCGGCGCAACTGCAAGATGTTGAAGCACTGGTGCTGATTCGTGAACGCACCCATATTACTGATGAATTACTCGCCCAACTGCCGAACCTGAAGCTCATCAGCCAGACCGGTAAAGTGAGCCAGCACCTCAACGTGGACGACTGCACCCGGCATGGCGTGGCGGTAGCGGAAGGAAACGGTTCGCCGATTGCACCGGCGGAATTATGCTGGAGCCTGATCATGGCGGCATCGCGCCATCTGCCCTGCTATAACGCTCAGTTGACTCAGGGCCGCTGGCAACAAAACGGCACGTTGGGATTGGGCAGAACGCTGCATGGGCTGACGCTCGGTATCTGGGGATACGGCAAAATCGGGCAGCGTATCGCCCGCTACGGTGCGGCATTTGGCATGACGGTGCTGGTGTGGGGCAGCGAGACATCGCGAGAACTGGCGCGCCAACACGGCTTTAGCGCAGCCGACAGTAAAGCGGCGTTTTTCGCCGGCGCGGATGTGCTGTCGCTACACTTGCGCTTGAACCCCGCCACCCGCCACTGCGTAACCCAGCACGATCTGGCGCTGATGAAGCCGGACTCGCTGTTCGTCAACATCAGCCGAGCCGAACTGGTGGAACCGGGGGCACTCTGGCGTGAACTCGCGGCGCATCCCGGCAAACAGGCGGCGCTGGATGTGTTTGACAACGAACCGGCAGCGCCGGAAAACGAGCCGTTACTGACGCTGCCGAATGTACTGGCGACACCGCACATCGGTTACGTCGAACGTGGTAGCTACGAGCTGTATTTCAAAACCGCTTTTGAAAATGTGGTGGCATTTGCCGCCGGTCAACCCGCCAATCTGGTGAACCTCGCGGCGCTTGCCGATACCCACGCCCACGATGCCGGCACAGGAAACCGCTAATGCACACGCCCGCCATCACACTGCGTAAGGCACGTCGAGCCGATGCGCCGGAAGTATTAGCACTGCGCAATCGCGCCATCCTGCATGGTTGCCGCCATGATTACACGGCGGAACAACTACAACGCTGGACCAGCGGCGC
Source organism: Dickeya sp. ws52 (assembly GCF_007210685.1). Lineage (NCBI taxonomy): Bacteria > Pseudomonadati > Pseudomonadota > Gammaproteobacteria > Enterobacterales > Pectobacteriaceae > Dickeya > Dickeya sp. ws52. The sequence continues at coordinate 68,942 of NZ_SZVX01000002.1, read as the reverse complement.
GCTCAGCGAAGTATTTGAGAATACCGTCACCCACCATTTTCATCTGGCGGAGATAGCTGCCCGGATGGTCGGGACAGGGATGGTCAATCTTCATACCGGCATGATCGATGCGGTGTTCGTTGAGCCAGAGGCGATGGGCAAGGGCGTAGGCAAACGGATGATGCAGCATCTGGAAACGCTGGCGCGTGCGGCAGGGTTGGCGGCAATCCGGCTTGACGCCAGCCTGAACGCGGCACCGTTTTATCGGTCCTTGGGGTTCTGCGGCGATGAAATCAGCCTGTACCATTCGCCGCGCGGCTTCTCGTTGCCCTGTATCCCGATGGTTAAAGCGATCAACTAACAATATCTCAGTAAGCGATATGCCGTTATTCGGTTACCCGTACGAGGAAAAAATGAGCAATATAATTATCAGACGCACAGAAGCACACGATGCCGCTGCCGTAGCCAGCATTTATGAAGGGGAAAATGCCTACTCTGGTACACTGCAACTGCCTTATCCGTCATTGGCTACGTGGGAGTCTCGTTTAAACCACATGCCAGAGAATGTTTATAGCCTGGTGGCAGAATGGGAAGGCGAATTGGTGGGCAATCTGGGGTTTGAAATATTCAGCAATCCACGCCGCCGCCATGCAGGAACCTTTGGCATGGGAGTAAAAGACACGCATCAGAATCGGGGGGTTGGCAGCGCCATGTTGGCAGCATTGACCAATCTGACGGATAACTGGCTTAACATCCATCGTATTGAGCTAACCGTTTACACTGACAACGACGCCGCACTGGCGCTATACAGAAAATTCGGTTTTATCGTCGAAGGCGAGTCCAAAGATTACGCCTTCCGCAATGGTCGTTTCGCCGATGTATTTCACATGGCGAGAATCCGCCCGACAAATACAGCCAATCGGTAAGCCGAAAAACAAGGTGTATCCCGCCGCAACAAAGCCATGGAGCGGCGGAACGTTAGTCATTCGTTGGGATTACTGACCAGCCCGCCGGTATTTCCAGCCGTATTATTGTTGCCGGCACTGAGCAACGGCATGGCGGAGGAGGATTGCGCATTTTTCAATACCCACACCCGGCCATAATGATTGTAGAAACCGGCAGCGTGCCCGGCGTCCGTGCCAATCCCTTGATAGATATCGAAATGCTGTCCTTTAATCGCGCCGCCGACATCCAGTGCGACCATTAAACGCATCTCATATTGGCCGGTAAACTTGCCCTGATTATCCAGCAGCGGCACTTCCGCCAGCAGCGTGGTGCCCGCCGGGATCAACGACCGGTCAGACGCGACGGAGGCTCGTGCCACCAGCGGTACGGCACTGGCGCCTTTTACCGGCATCGACGCCATCGATTTAAAGAATACGAAAGAAGGGTTCTGCACCAGTAAATCCCGCACTTCGGCCTCGGAATGCCGATCAGCCCACTGCCGAATAGCCTGCATCGACATCTCTTCTCTGGGCACCTCGCCGCGGTCGATCAACACCTTGCCGATACTGCGGTAGGCATGACCATTTTTACCGGCATAACCAAAAAAGGTCAGAGGGCTGCCGTCGCCAAAATCGACATAGCCGCTGCCCTGCACTTCCATCATGAAGTTATCCATCAGCGAGTTAGTCCAGGCGATAGCCAGTTCGTTGCTCAGCGCACCGGAATAAATGGCGGCCCGATCCGGCAGACGGCCGTTTTTACGCACTCGGGGCATGGCATACAACGGGAAGCGAAACTCGCCCTGACGATAACGACGCGCCTGCACCACCGGCGTGTAGTAACCGGTAAACTGCACGTTGCCGAAGCTGTCAACGCCTTCCATCTGCCAGGCGTTGAGGCCGAATTGCGCCAGTTGGCGGGTATCGCCGCCGGCCTGAATCCAGTTCTGTACGGCCTGAAAGATATTGCTGTTACGGGAATAGAGTCCGGGAGAGGACGATTGAATCTGACTAACCTGTTGGGAAAAATCGACCGCATTCACCGGCTTGCCGTTAGCGTTCGGCGCATTTACCCACTCCAGCGGTTGATCGAGACGGCCGTCTTTATATTGCTGTCCCCGATCGCTGGGCCGAGTCTGACAACCGGCCAATATCGCGATGACCACCCCGGTCAACACGTATTTCCCCCACCATCCTTTCATTTCCGAGCTCTCTTCATTCTTGAGTGTAAAACCACGCAGAACGATAACAAACAGAGGGAGGGAATAAAACGCATCACGACAAAACGGCACGCAGCAGTCTAAAAAAGAAACGCAATGACGACAATTTCACCACCCGTCGGCAAAAACGTAAACTATTTGAAAAAAGAGGTTGCATCGAGGCGAACGCGGAGTATAGTGCGCATCCACGGACGCGGGGTGGAGCAGCCTGGTAGCTCGTCGGGCTCATAACCCGAAGGTCGTCGGTTCAAATCCGGCCCCCGCAACCAATTGATGTACCAGCATCATAGATAGAAGAAACAAGACGGACGCGGGGTGGAGCAGCCTGGTAGCTCGTCGGGCTCATAACCCGAAGGTCGTCGGTTCAAATCCGGCCCCCGCAACCAATAAATAGACACCCTGACGGGTGTTTTTTTATGTCTGGCGTTCAGCCGACGCCATCATGGCGCTTAACGCGCCTGAGCCGCGAAATAGGCTTTTATCCCTTCCATGATCGATTGCGCCACCTGTTGCTGAAAACGGCTGGTACGCAATTTGCGTTCCTCTTCCAAGTTGCTGATAAAAGCCGTTTCCACCAATATTGATGGTATATCCGGTGCCTTCAGTACCGCAAAACCGGCCTGATCGACGCTATTTTTGTGTAAATGGTTGACCTTTCCCAAACGATGCAAAATTTCTTTGCCGAATTTCAGGCTGTCGTTAATGGTGACGGTCTGCACCATGTCAAACATGGTGCTGTCTAAATAACGATCGCCGCTCAGACTCACCCCGCCTATCAAATCCGACTCATTTTGCGTTTGCGCCAGATAACGCGCTGCTGAACTGGTAGCGCCTTTTTTGGACAAGGCAAACACCGAAGAGCCGCGGGCTGAGCGGTCGCTGAAGGCATCGGCATGGATAGAAACAAACAAATCGGCGCGTTGCTTGCGTGCTTTAGCCACCCGTACCTTAAGTGGAATGAACACATCTTCATTACGGGTCATGTAGGCTTTCATGTTGTGCTCACGCTCGATCAGCGCTTTCAAGCGTCGGGCGATTTGCAGCACCACATCTTTTTCGCGGGTCCGGTTTTTACCGATGGCGCCGGGATCTTCGCCACCGTGCCCCGGATCCAGCATGATGATCAACGGTCTTTCGCGCCCGGCCTTGCCATCGTTGGGCCTTTCCGGCGGCAGCGTTCGCTCCAGGTCGCCTTTATTGTAATCCTCCAGCAACGCCAGCAGCGGGTCATCGGCATCGTCATAACGACCGGCAGCAGGGTATAAATCCATTACCAGACGATGCCGAAAGCCAGCGACCGGTGCCAGTGTAAACAACCGGGGATTCACCTTCTGCCGTAACTCCAACACCAAACGTACCGTATTTTTGTCGAACTGCCCGGCCCGAGCCGTCTTGATAAAAGGATCACGTCGTTCGAATTGTCGGCCTGCATTTTTCAGCACACTATTCAACGAGGCATTCTCAATATCGACGACCAGGCGATCAGGGTTTTCCAACATAAACTGACGGTATTTTAGCGGCTGGCTGGATTCGAGCGTGACACGGCTGTACGCAGAAGCAGGCCACACCCGTACGGCAATCACTTGCGAGACGGCGGCCAGCCCAACACCGCTGATGCTCAGTAACCAGGTGGCGGCGGCGCCCTGTAATAAATGACGACGGGTCAGATGGTGCTTCGAATCAGACATGCAACTCCGCTAATGGCTAAGGAAATCAGGCAGATTGATGAAAACGCCGAAAACTTTAACCAATACGTACCGGGCTGTCATGCAAAAATCATGTTGATGTTTTCTACTGTGATAGCCGCGCTGCTTTAAACTATCAGACCAGACCGAAAAGTTATCGCTTGCCTTTTGGTTTGCGAGGAATAAAAATACGAAAATATCGAATAAAAATGCAAAGAGGGCTCGCAGTGAAGGAACGTAGTACAGAACTGGTTCAAGGCTTCCGCCACTCAGTTCCTTACATCAACGCACATCGCGGTAAAACGTTTGTCATCATGCTCGGCGGCGAAGCTATCGAACATGAGAATTTTGCCAAAATCGTCAACGATATCGGCCTGTTACACAGTCTTGGTATCAAACTGGTGGTAGTTTACGGCGCACGCCCCCAGATCGATGCGAATCTGATGGCCCATCACTATGAACCTCGCTACCACAAGCATACCCGCGTAACAGACAGCACCACGCTGGAACTGGTGAAACAAGCAGCCGGTATGTTGCAACTGGATATCACCGCCCGCCTGTCGATGAGCTTGCTTAACACGCCGTTGCAAGGCGCGCACATCAATGTCGTCAGCGGTAACTTTATCATCGCCCAGCCATTGGGCGTGGATGATGGCGTCGATTACTGCCACAGCGGGCGCATCCGCCGTATTGATGAAGAAGCGTTGCATCGCCAACTGGACAGCGGCGCCATTGTGCTCTTAGGCCCGGTGGCCGTTTCCGTCACTGGCGAAAGCTTTAACCTCACTTCCGAAGAGGTCGCCACCCAACTGGCTATCAAGCTCAAAGCCGAGAAGATGATTGGCTTTTGTGCTTCTCAGGGGGTCACGAATGCCGAAGGCAGCATCGTGTCAGAGCTGCTGCCAGACGAAGCACAGCAGCGTATTCAATCGCTGGAAGAGGCGGGCGATTATAACTCCGAAGTCGTACGTTTCCTGCGCGGAGCGGTGAAAGCCTGCCGTAGCGGAGTGCGCCGCAGCCATTTGATCAGCTATCAGGAAGATGGCGCGCTGTTGCAGGAACTGTTCTCCCGCGACGGTATCGGCACCCAAATCGTAATGGAAAGCGCAGAGCAAATCCGCCGGGCGACCATCAACGATATCGGCGGGATTCTGGAGCTGATTCGTCCGCTGGAACAACAGGGCATTCTGGTACGCCGTTCCCGCGAGCAGTTGGAAATGGAAATCGATAAATTCACCGTTGTGGTGCGCGATAATTTAACTATCGCCTGTGCCGCACTCTACCCATTCCCGGAAGAGAGTATCGGTGAAATGGCCTGCGTGGCGGTCCATCCGGAATACCGTAACTCGTCACGTGGCGATCAATTGCTGCATCATGTCGCCACACAGGCGCGCCAGCAGGGGCTAAAACGCCTGTTTGTGCTGACCACCCACAGTATTCACTGGTTTCAGGAGCGTGGTTTTCAGCCGGCGGAAGTGGCAGTACTGCCGAAACGCAAACAAGAGCTTTACAATTACCAGCGTCGCTCCAAGATTTTGGTCATCGACCTGTAAAACGGCCTATGAAGCCGGTAACGCGTGGTCATCACCACGCGTTACCGCTCCCCATCCCAACCGTTTCTCTTCTGGTTTCCTCTTACGCTATCCGCAGCACACAGTGTGTCGCCAGTAGTAACCTCTTCACCCGTCCCCCGTCGTTATTGGGTTTCTTTTTCAGCCGGCTTCTGTTCAACCGTTTTCAACGACAGTGTTTGCTGCAAGGCGGACGTTGATGCATAAGACTGCCATTCCGATGGCTGGGCATAATCTGCCTGCCCACCGGAACTGCCAGAAATCTGGGATAACACCGCCAGCCCTTGCGGATGCAGCGCCTGCCGGAAAAAATCCGTCAACTGAGCCGAAGAAATGGACGCCAATTGCCCGATCAATTGCTGACGCGTATCGAAAGCAAAATTCTCCCGCTCCAAGTCACCGCGCAAACGCGCCACTTCCTCATCCAACGTCTGAGGCGGCTGGCTGAGTGCATTAATCAACCCTTGTTTGTTCTGAGCAAACGTCTGTGCATTCATGGCGCTCAAACGCTGTTCGGCTTTACCAAAAAAATCCTGATAACGTTGATAAAGGTAACCCGGCTGCTTGCTGTTGCTCTGTAGCAGGAAACCAATCCCCCACTGGCGATCAACAGATACCGGCGTGGCAAACACGGCATACCCCAGTTGCTCCTCTGTACGCAGTTGATTAAAGAACCAGGGATGAATGATCTGCCCCAGCAGCTTGCTGTACGCAGCGCTCTGTATCTCGCCATATCCGGCAGGGATATACACTGCCGCCAGTGCCGAATCGGTACTGCCGCCGCTGCGTTGCAATGTCGCTCGCTGTGACTGGCTAATGCTGACCGATTGCCCTCGCCACCACTCCATACCGCTGCAGCCCAACCGCTCACGCAAATTATGCGACAAGCTAACCACCTTATCCTGCTCCAGATTACCGACCACCAGCATCTCCGGCGCCGCCTGCTGCAACAACGCTTTACGGTATTGCACCAACTCTTGCAGCGTAATGTCCTTCAGCAAGTTGCGCCGCTCGCTGCGTTCGCTATAAGGCACGCTAGACAGCCCTTTAATCGGAAACATCGCCTGCTCATAGGCTTTAGCCTTATCGGCGGCATCCAATTGTTCGGCATACCAGGATTTCGCCTGTTCCAGTTGCTCTTGCGTCGAATTAAAACTGGCGTACTGCTCTACCAACGTCAGCAATAAATCAGGTAAATGCTGGGTGTAGCCGCTGGCTGTCATCACCAGCCCATCATTACTGCCGGTAGAAAACCCGATACCGCCCACCGAAGCCTGATAACTGAGAGCATCCAACGCCACACCGGCCAGATAATCATTCAAGGCAAACAGCACCTGATTACGGGCAGAATCATTCGCCATGCGATTACGCAACATCAACGTAATATCAGCCTTCGGCTCGCTGGCGAAATAGCGGCTGGGCATGTAAAACACGCGCAGCCCAGGCTGGTCGACGATTTTCTTGGGATGCGTAATCGCCGCATCCGCGGCAATCAGCGAGAAATCATCCGGAATATACGGGTTAGGCGTCGGCAAGCTGAGCGTCAGCGATTGAGCTGCCTGCCGCCACTTCATGATCCGTGCGTCGCCGATTTTATCCACCTGATAAGGCGCACCGACAAAATAAGCCTCTTTATTGTGCGGTTGCTCGGGGCTGATGACCCAGATACGCGCATTGTTGGGGGTCATGGTTGATAACCGCGCTTTGATTGCATCAGGGGCAAAGCGGTCGGCCAGATAAGCACCTTCAAGCGTGTATTCCACCGGCAGCCGCAACATAGTATCGACCAGCCACTCTACATAGCCCATATCGCGGGTCAGAGAGGGATACCGGAAGTCGATATTCAGTACGCGAGAGATCTCATCGAAATAACGCTGTTGGATCCCCTCATTGCGCAGTTTTTCCAGATAGGCGAAGACGCCGGCAATCACATTGTCCTGCTGTTCCAACCCCTTGTCGGTCAAATCGACATTAATATTAAACACGCCGCTATTACGTTCGGACATCGGATCGGCGCTGGCATGTACCGACTCGGCCAACCCCTGTTTTTGCAGCCAGTCAGAAAGCGTATTCTGACTGCGATTACCGATCAGGTAACTGATGTAGGTATCTGTTTTACTGCGAAACGCCGGGCTGTTGTTGTCGATCCGAAACTCAATCTTTAGCTGCTTGCGCGGTTGCGCCGGAACATAATGGATGAACAGCCCACGTTGTTCATCCGTCACCACCGGTTCAGTAATCGGCGGGACGCTGGCCTGACGATTAGCAATTCGCCCAAACGTCGAAGCGGCAATAGCCGCCAACTCCGGCAGAGGGCGCTTGCCATACACCACGCCTTTCATCAGATTGGCGGAGTAATAGCGCTGGTAGAAACCGACCAATTCATCATGCAGCTTGCTGCCAGGCTTGTCGCTGAGGGTTTCCAGATTACCGCCCGCAAAACGGGAACCAGGATGCGCCGGATTGATGGTTTCAGCTCCGACCTGCGCCATACGCAGGCCGTCACGGGCGCGAGCCATAGTCAATTCCGCATTGACCGCATGTCGCTCACGATCAGCGTTGACGGGATCAAGTAATGGTTCGGCAATCGCATCTGCCAACCGGTCAACCGCCGGTTGCAGCGCATCATTTTCCACCTCAAGATAAAAAGCCGTACGGTAAGATGCCGTGCTGGCATTGTGGCTGCCGCCGTGCATTTTCAGAAACTCTGCCAACCCATCGGCTTGCGGGTAACGTTTTGAGCCCATCAGCAACATATGTTCCAGATAATGGGCCAATCCCGGCTGCCGCGTCGGGTTATCCAGCGAGCCGACCGGTAACGCCAGCGCCGCCAGCGAACGGGTAGCTTGCATATCAGATACCAGCAACACCGTCATATCGTTATTAAGCCGAATCGCCTGATACTGTCGCTCGTCATTTTCACTCTTTCGTACCGTCTGCGGTAACGACTGCCAGCCATCTGACGCCTGAGTGGTCGGAAACCAAAAAACCAACAGTAACACGCTTAACCAAATACAAGATTTCCGCATCAATATCTCCAGAGGCGTTATATAAGCTCTTATTTCAGGCTATGGTCCGTCGCGTTGAGCAACGACATCAGCGGCATCACAAAACCAGCGGTTCAATACCGCCCGGTAGTGATAAGGCGTCACCACCGTCACGGTGACGCGGCGACAAGCCGGCGGCGAGAGTTGCTCTGCCCGATGTAGTTCCCAACCTGCCGGCATACCCGCTGACGCGGAAACCCGGCCGGCACTTTCCTCTTCCAATCGGTAATGGGCCAGCCGCCATGCCTGGCGCTGTTGCATTTGATGCAACAGCGATTGCTGAAGTACCTGATGATATTGCAAGAGACCGGCCAGCGATACCGCGAATAACAGGGCTGCCACCAGCGTTTCCGGTAGACTGAAACCGGCACAGCTGCCGCAACGCCGACTTTTAAGGTGTCGGCGCACAGGCAAACTCCATCGTCTCAGGACAAAAATCCGACCATCCGCCAGCTACTGGTTGGATCCGCCCTCCAGTCGCAGCGACATCAGCCACCACTCGGTGATAAAACGCCAGGGGTTGTCGTTCGCCGATAACATTTCCCTCGGCGCGCAGCAGCCCATAACGGTCTTCGTTGTTTATACGCAGACAAACGCGTAACTGTGCTGATGGTTGAGTCTGACATTGCCATCCTTCGATGATTTGCCACTGAAGACTGATTCCCCAATTCAGTGACGATACCCCCTGATTGAATGCCTGCCAGAAACGCTGTTCATCAATGCCTTGTCGTAGCTGAACGTCCAACTGGCGCTGCAACCCGCCCAACATCAACAGACCTATCATCATCACCAACATGACCACCACCAGTATGCTGCCCTGCTGTTGTCTACCCTGCATGATTCCTCCCTGACACCAGACTATCCACCTGCAGCCGCTGCGCCGGGCGTGCAGTCCAGTAACCGGTCAGTAAAACCTGATAACGAGACCGAATACCGGATGCATCCTTTGTGACTTCTGTTATTTCAAATCGATCGACAGTGACTTCGTCGGGATCCAGTAATTTCTCCCAGCGATTGCCCTGACAACGCGGGCCACCGGTTTGTACCTCCAGCGCGCCGCCGCGTAAACGGTAGCTAAAAAACTCCGGTTCAGACTGTTCCCCCGTTTCCCAGCGCCCATTACGGTTGACGTCGTAAGCCACCGTCAGGCAACTCACCTGCCGGCTGGCGCCGGTTTCCAGCGTCAACGATGCCCCCTGACAGCGGCCTGCGCAAAATCCGGCACGTCGAATATCTTTTTCTATACCGAACAGCGTCTGACTTAGCAGGTGCTCCAGGCGGATAAGACTGGCGCTATCCTGCATCTGCGCTCGCAATAATGGCAGCAACTGCGCCAATGCCAACATGGTCACACTGCTCAATACCATCGCCAGCATCACCTCCGGCAGAGTAAACCCTCGAACCGTTTTTCCGGATAACGTCTTCAACATACCGGGATGCCTTGTAACGGCCGGGACTCGCTGCAAAGGCGTAAACGACCACGCGCCGATATCACCAGCCGGACACGCCCGGCTGGATTGCTTAATGTAAGATGCCCAGCCTGCGCGGCATTACGCAGGCCATAAAACATCAACCGTTCACTGGTGGTTTCAACCAGCGCGACATCCTGCGATGTGCGGGTAAAAATGGATGTACTTTCAGGTGGGCAGGCAGCCGGTTCCGCGCCATTTCCCATACACCAGTTGCCGTTTGCAGACTTAAGCCACAGCGTGTCGGTCTGGTTACGCCAGTAAGCATTGGCTTGCACGCGCCCCATAAATGCCAGTAAATGCCGGGCGTGTTGCTCCAGTTGCAATGCCTGCCGATAAGCCAGCCAACTGTACATCCCACCGCTCGTCAGTAACGCCACAATGGTTATCACTATGATGAGTTCCAGCAAGGAAAAGCCCCGCTGCCTTTGGTTAGGTCTGTTCATAGCGGCAATTCTATAGCGCAGCGATGCGATGAATAGCGCCGAAGCATAGGGTTACGAGCCGTATCGCAGGCAAGATAAGGTGAGGCAGCAACATACAAGGGAATTGCGCGCTTGCCCGCAAATCAGCAGAGAAGAAAAAAAACCGCCCATCGGTCAGATGCCGGGCTACTCAACGGGAAACAGCATTCCCATGGTCAGCGGCATCCGCCTTTGGGCGGTGAGAGCGAGACAGAATAAAGACTTAAACGGCTACCGGCGCCTTGATGGCAGGGTGCGGGTCATATCCTTCGATGTCGAAATCTTCAAACCGGTAATCAAACAGCGACTCAGGACGGCGCTTGATAACCAGTCGCGGCAACGGACGCGGCTCACGGCTCAACTGGAGGCGCGTCTGCTCAAGGTGGTTGTTATAAAGATGGGTATCGCCGCCGGTCCAGACGAAATCCCCGACGTCCAAATCACATTGCTGCGCCATCATGTGTACCAGCAGCGCATAGCTGGCAATATTGAACGGCAGGCCGAGGAATACGTCACAGGAACGCTGGTACAACTGGCAAGAGAGTTTGCCGTTGGCAACGTAAAACTGGAAAAAGGCATGGCAAGGCGCCAGCGCCATTTTGTCCAGTTCCCCGACATTCCAGGCTGAAACAATGATACGGCGGGAATCCGGATCCTGTTTCAGTTGATTCAGCACGGTCTGCAACTGGTCTATCTGACGGCCATCCGCCGCGCCCCAGGCTCGCCACTGCTTGCCGTAAACCGGCCCGAGTGAGCCATTCTCATCCGCCCATTCGTCCCAAATGGACACCTTATTGTCATTCAGGTAGCCGATATTGGTATCGCCATTCAGAAACCATAGCAGTTCGTGGATGATGGATCGCAGATGGCAACGCTTGGTGGTCACCAGCGGAAACCCTTCCTGCAGATTGAAACGCATCTGATGACCGAAAATCGATAACGTTCCCGTGCCCGTGCGGTCATCTTTGGGAGTCCCTTCTTCGAGCACTTTTTTCATCAGTTCCAGATACTGTTTCATACCACCTCTATCTACGTAATTAGATCAACAATCACTGCCGGTTCGACTGGCGGCGATACGCCCAGACCATCATCAAAATACCGGCCAGCACCATCGGCACCGACAGAATCTGCCCCATGCTGATGCCGCTGAATAATCCTAGTTGGGCATCCGGTTGGCGGAAGAATTCCACAATAATGCGGAAAGAGCCGTAACCGATCAGAAATAGCCCGGATACGCTGCCCATCGGACGAGATTTGCGAATAAACAGGTTCAGAATGATGAACAGCACCACGCCTTCCAGCAGCAGTTCATACAACTGCGACGGATGGCGCGGCAAAACGCCGTACTGGTTAACAATCGCCTGCCATTGCGGGTTGCCTGCCGCCAGCGTCATATCTTCGGCGCGAGAGCTGGGAAACAGCATCGCCCACGGCGTATCGGTCGTGACGCGGCCCCAAAGCTCACCATTGATAAAGTTCCCCAGACGGCCCGCGCCCAGACCAAACGGAATTAATGGCGCAATGAAATCAGATACCTGAAAGAAATGACGTTTGGTGCGATGCGCGAACCACAACATCACCGCGATAACGCCCAACAGCCCGCCGTGGAAAGACATGCCGCCGTCCCACACCCGGAACAGATAGAGCGGATTATCCAAAAATGAAGGGAGAGCATAGAACAATACGTACCCCAAACGCCCCCCGACGAACACGCCGAGGAACCCGAAGTAGAGCAGGTTTTCTACTTCGTCTTTATGCCATCCGCTACCCGGTTTGTTCGCCCGGCGTACCGCCAGCCACATGGCAAACACAAACCCGACCAAATACATCAATCCATACCAGTGCAGAGAAACCGGCCCGATAGATAAAATCACCGGATCAAACTGGGGAAATACCAGATAGCTCGTCGTCATCGATCACCACATTATCGTTGCTTTTGTCCCTGATTTCGGGGCTATTCAAGGGGCCGGACGCAGGCAGGTCTCCCGCCGGCCGTCCGCGGTTGCGAATGATAGCATAGCCAGCGGAAACAGTTGGCAACGAGGGAATAAAAGAACTGTAAACATTTACGGGGATTACAGGGAGGGAAAGCGGGCGCCGCCGCGTTTAGCGCCCACCGCGAATCAAGCCGCCAAGCCCACGCTCTTCGATGAAGATCGACGCCCATTGGCGCACTTCGCCGGCTGTTTGTGCTTTAAGCACTTTAGCGACCAGTTGACGGGTTTCATCTTCGCCAATGCGGCGCAACAGGTATTTGATGCGGGCCACACTACGCCCATTCATACTCAGCGTGCGGAAACCCAACCCGATCAGCAACAACGCGCCCATCGGCTCCCCCGCCATTTCGCCGCATACCGAAACCGGCAGTTGGTAATGATGGCACTGAGTGATAATCATATTCAGCGCCTGCAGCATCGCGGGATGCAGGCTGTCGTAAAGGGTGCCGACATGTGGATTATTGCGATCCACCGCCAGTAAATACTGGGTCAGGTCATTGGTGCCGACGGAAACGAAATCGATACGGGATACCAGGTGCGGCAACAGGAACAGCACCGACGGCACCTCAATCATAATGCCGATACGCGGCCGCGGCTGCGGGAAGCCGAGCATTTCCGATACCTCGGCCGCCGCCCGGTCGATTAAGCGCTTCGCTTCATCGATCTCATCCAGGCTGTTGATCATCGGCAATAAAATGCTCAGATTGCCGATATATGCGTTGGCGCGCAGCATGGCGCGAACCTGAATCATGAAGATTTCCGGCTGATCAAGCGTTACCCGAATGCCCCGCCAGCCCAGACAAGGGTTTTCCTCGCTGATGGGCAGGTAAGGCAACTGCTTGTCCGCACCGATATCCAGCGTACGCAACATCACCGGCCGGGTCGGATATAGCCGTAACATGCCTTCATATTGCGTCATCTGTTCCTCTTCCGAGGGGAAACCGTTCTGCAACATAAATGGAATTTCGGTACGGTACAGCCCTACGCCGTCAACCTGATTAATAAAGCGTTTCTCATGCTCGGCGCTCAGGCCGGCATTGAGCATCACATCCACCCGTTCGCCGCTTTTCAGCACCGCCGGGCGCTCCATGTCGTCTTCCGCCAGCCGGGTCAGCTCGTTTTCTTCGCTCAGCAGACGCTGATATTCCTGCACCAGCACCGGTTCGGGATCGACCAGCAACTCACCGCGATAGCCATCCAACACCAACAGGCGCTGGTGCAGTAGATCGGGCTGAATATCCGCTCCCATCAACGTAGGGATGCCCATCGCCCGCACCAGTATGGCGGCATGGGAATTGGCGGCCCCATCATAGGCCACCACACCGGCCAGACGATCCTGCGGCACTTCCGCCAGCACGGTCGCCGTCAGTTCGTCGGCGACTAAAATAAAACGCGGCGGCCATTGGCCATTGCTTTGCGCATTGTCGTCAAGATGAAACAGCAAACGCTGCCCTAACGCGCGCAAATCGCTGGAGCGATCGCGCAGGTAGGGATCTTGCAGGCTGGCGAACTGCGCGGCAAACCGTTCGACAACGACCTTGACCGCCCATTCAGCCACGCTGCCGGTATCCACTTCCTGAAACAGGTCGCGTTTGAGGCGGGCGTCGTTGAGCAAGTGGGAATAGAAATCGAAAATGGCCGCACTCTCTTTCTGCGAACTGGCGCTGAAGCGTTTACTGAAACGGCGAAACTCGGCGCCGGCCTCTTCCATCGCCATCAACAGTCGCGAACGCTCACGGTCGCTGTCGAGACTGGAGGCCGGAAATACCAACTCCAGCGACGGCTGGCTGCGGTCTTGCCAGCCTGGCGCGATAGCAACGCCGGACGACGCAGCCATCGCCTTAATGCGTGTTTGCCGGTATTGCCCGAACAGCGCCTTCATCTGAGATAGGGACAGGATCGCCGCCATCTGGGTGGCCAGCGTCACCATGAACGATTCTTCGTTTTTATCGAATTGCCGGTGCTCGCGCTGCTGTACCACCAGCACGCCCAACAGTTGACGCCGGTGGATTACCGGCACGCCCAGAAACGATCGAAAATGCTGTTCGCGTACGGCAGGAATGAATTTGAAACTGGGGTGGCTTTGCGCATCGGCCAGATTGATAGGCTCGGCCCGCTCGCCGACCAGCCCGACAATCCCCTGGCCAAATGCCAGCGTAATCGTACGGCCGCGCGGTTTTTTCAACCCGCGCGTCGCCATCAGGTAATAACATTGACGATCGTGATCAGCCAGATAGATGGAGCAGACTTCCGTATCCATCGCCAGACAGGTTTCATTCACCAAAATGTCTAACGCATCACTCAGCCGGGCCGCGGCTGCAACCTTTTCAATAATTTCTCGCAGTCGCGTGAGCATCATGATGTGTCGGATTATCCTCGTTTTCGTCTGGTTCCTGATGACATTCGGGTAGCCGAATTCTCCTGTAGCTGCATCACGGCGGTGACGAATTCCTTCATCACCTTTCGGTAAACATCACGTTTGAACGACACCACCTGGCGTACCGGATACCAGTAGCTCACCCAACGCCATCCGTCGAATTCCGGGGTGCCGCTGCTTTGCATGTTGATGTCGGATTCATTACACATTAACTGTAGCAGAAACCATTTCTGCTTTTGGCCGATACATACCGGTTTTGTATCCCAACGCACCAAACGTTTTGGCAATTTATAGCGTAACCAGCTTCGGGTGGAAGCCAGAATACGAACGTCCTTTTTCCGCAGCCCCACCTCCTCGAACAGTTCGCGGAACATCGCCTGTTCCGCGCTCTCTCCGGGGTTGATTCCCCCTTGAGGAAACTGCCAGGAGTGCTGGCCGTAGCGGCGGGCCCATAATACCTGGCCCTGCCGATTACAAATTACAATACCAACATTCGGGCGGTAGCCATCATCGTCGATCACCGGACTACCTCGATAAACTAGAATGCAAAGATGACTCGATTGTTTCACACTCCTGACAGGCGGTAAACTCCCGCTTTACATCCCTTTATTGATACGTTTGCGGCAATTGCACAAACATCGACGGTTCCGGCCCGCCGCATCGCTATCCGCACTTTTCTCTAGATAAAATATCGTTAACCCACAGATAGGATCAAAGTTATAAACATTCGAGCGGCAATTACGCCGTTTTATTCACTTTTTCTGTGGACATCTTTGTGAAGAACATCATGAAAAAGTGCGTAAAACTCGTTTCGACTTTTACGTAAGCGTGATCTCTCTCGCTAAATTGCCATTCCCTTTCAATCAATTAACGTGCTTTTCCCCGCTTTCTCCACCGCGCATTACCACCCGAACTTAATGCCGATTTCAGAGTGGCGAAAGATCGCACTACGCCGGTTTTATCCACAGGCAACCACGGAAAACCAGCCAAAAAATCGGCTAAACCAGCAAAAGCAGCGCCCGTCAAGGCTGTAAATCAAAACAGTAATCCTGAGTTATCCCGGTTATCCCAAAAATCTGTGGATAACATAGTGTAAAATCCTGTTCATTGTCGGTGTCTTGTCGTGAACAAAAATCGGCGGCGCTTTTTTCACAACGATGAAAGGAAAAAAAATCATAAAAGAATCATGCTATTATTATTTTCCGCCTGAATAGCTGAATGCCTGACGTTATCCTCCGTTATGGCTGTATTTTTTTTAATCACCTTTATTACCAGTAACGGATACGCAATCCATGCAGATACCCACGCCTCATCAGGTTCCGCCGGACAGTGAACAGACCTTGCTGTTACGGGCGCAGGCGCTGGCCGGTTATTCGCTGGCGGAGCTGGCCCACGTTGCCGAACTGCCGCTGCCTGCCGACCTTAAACGGGATAAAGGGTGGATCGGTGTGCTGCTGGAACGCTTTCTGGGCGCCAGCGCCGGTAGCAAGCCGGAACAGGATTTCCCCGATATCGGCGTAGAATTGAAAACTATCCCGGTCGATGCACAAGGACGGCCGCTGGAAACCACCTTTGTCTGCGTCGCCCCGCTCACCGGCAACAGCGGCGTAACCTGGGAAAGCAGCCATGTGCGCCACAAGCTAACCCGAGTATTGTGGATCCCGGTGGAAGGCTCGCGCCCCATCCCGCTGGGAGAACGCCGAATCGGCGCGCCGCTGTTATGGAGCCCCAACCCGGAGGAAGAACGGCAATTACGACAGGATTGGGAAGAACTCATGGATTTGATCGTGCTAGGCAAAGTGGAAAGCATCACCGCCCGCCACGGCGAAGTATTGCAGTTGCGCCCTAAGGCCGCCAACAGCCGGGCGCTAACCGAGGCGATTGGCGAACACGGGCAGCCGATTCTGACGCTGCCGCGCGGTTTTTACCTGAAGAAAACCTTCACCACGCCGTTACTGGCCCGGCATTTTCTGCTGTAATGCCCACAGGGCGTAGCGCAGCCTATAGCCCAAATACGTCGGGTTGCAGGAAAACCAACACACCTGCCGCCTGAAGTCCGGCTGCTGTAAATCCTCTTGCCTGCGCAGTAGCAAGACAGAGATAATAGTCGTTTACGTTTCGTTTAAGGATGCACTGAGATAATGTTTGATTGGATCGCAGATCCCAATGCCTGGTTAGCGTTGGGAACACTCACCATACTGGAAATCGTACTTGGCATCGACAACATCATCTTTTTGTCACTGGTCGTCGCCAAGCTTCCCAAACATCAGCAGAACAAAGCCCGCCGTATCGGCCTGATGGGCGCAATGCTGATGCGTCTCGGCCTGCTGGCGTCCATCGCCTGGGTTATCAGGCTCACCAATCCGTTGTTTAGCGTATTCGGGCAGGAGGTTTCCGCCCGTGACCTGATTCTGTTCCTTGGCGGCCTGTTCCTGATCTGGAAATCCAGCAAGGAAATTCACGAAACTATTGAAGGCGGCTCGGAAGATCATACTTCGCAGGTGCATTCCTTCTTTGGCGCCATTGTGCAGATTATGCTGCTGGACATCATCTTCAGTCTGGATTCGGTCATTACCGCCGTGGGTTTGTCTGACCACCTGTTTATCATGATGGCTGCGGTGGTGATTGCCGTCGGCGTTATGATGTTTTCCGCTCGCCCCATCGGCGAATTTGTCGATCGTCACCCCTCGGTAAAAATGCTGGCGTTGTCATTCCTGATTCTGGTGGGCTTTACGCTGATTCTGGAAAGCGTCGATATTCATGTCCCGAAAGGCTATATCTACTTCGCCATGTTCTTCTCCATGTCAGTAGAAGCGCTGAACCTGATGCGCGGCAAGAAATCCTCCAAAAAACAGTAATTCCCCGGTGGGAAACGGTCAATCGGCCGTTTCCCACCCTGTCCTTACGTATCTTTTTAATTTTTTTGCCATAAATCCTAACCTCAGCCAAACCACGCTTTGCTAGACTGAAAAGACGTTCAGTTTTTTTGCTAAATAACAGGTAAATTCAGTATGCGATTTCGGATAAAAACCGCCGTTGCCCTGACTTTTGTCGTCCTGCTCTCCGGCTGTGCCAGCCACTATGTTATCGCTACCAAAGACGGACAGATGCTATTGACCAAAGGCAAGCCACAGTTGGATTCGTCCACCGGGCTGCTCAGTTATACTGATGAAAACGGTGTGCAACACCAACTCAACAACGACAATGTTTCGCAGGTTATCGAGCGTTAAGTACGGTTTCCCCTCAGCCGCCCCACATCGGGGCGATCGTTCAGCTCGTCCCCTGCCACTCCCGCGTCTTTGCGGGAAGAACGCGTTTTCCCCGCATGAATACTCCACCTTGCCGCACAAAGGGCCTTCCCCCCTCCTCACGGCTTGGTTATAGTCAAAATTGCGGTGCCGTCGCACCCGAGTTACTCAGAAGAATAAAAAGGAAACCGCAATGCTCTATCACCGTATTCCCCACAGCAGTTTGGAAGTCAGTACGCTGGGTCTGGGCACCATGACCTTTGGCGAACAGAACAGCGAGGCCGATGCTCACGCCCAGTTGGATTTAGCGGTTGCCGCCGGCGTTAACCTGATTGATACCGCGGAAATCTACCCGGTTCCGCCGCGTCCACAAACGCAGGGGCTGACGGAAAGTTATATCGGTTCCTGGCTGAAAAGCCGCGGCGGGCGTGAAAAGCTGATCATCGCCAGCAAAGTCGCCGGGCCGGTACGTCTCAACGACAATAGCCTGCGCCCGCAGCAAGCGTTGGATCGAAAAAATATCCGTGCCGCGCTGGATGACAGCCTCAGACGTCTGAATACCGATTACATCGACCTGTATCAGTTGCACTGGCCGCAACGCCAGACCAACAGCTTCGGCAAGCTGAACTATCAGTACACCAACGAAAAACCGGCCGTCACGCTACTGGAAACGCTGGAAGCGCTGAACGAACAGGTACGCGCAGGTAAAATTCGCTATATCGGCGTGTCGAACGAAAGCCCGTGGGGAGTGATGCGCTATCTGCAACTGGCGGAAAAACACGAACTGCCGCGGATTGTTTCGATCCAAAATCCGTATAGTCTGCTGAATCGCAGCTTCGAGGTCGGTCTGGCGGAAATCAGCCAGCATGAAGGGGTAGAACTGTTGGCTTACTCGCCGCTGGCGTTTGGCACATTGACGGGTAAATACCTGAACGGCGCCAAACCGGCCGGCGCGCGCAATACGCTGTTTAGCCGCTTTGTGCGCTATTCTGCGCCGCATACTCAGCAAGCCATCGCCGAGTACGTGGCGTTAGCGCAAAAACACGGACTGGATCCGGCGCAAATGGCGCTGGCGTTTGTACGTCAGCAGCCGTTCGTCGCCAGTACACTGCTGGGGGCGACCACGCTGGATCAGTTAAAAATCAATCTGGATAGCCTCTCTCTGACGCTGAACGGCGAGATACTTGACGAACTGGAAGCGATCCACCGCCGCTTCACGTTCCCGGCACCGTAATAACAGCCCCCCGGTAATCCTACCTGGGCTTGCTTTTCGCCGTGTAGAATTACCGATTTCACCTCAGAACGTGAGGCCAAACTGCATGTTGGCGCTGTTCTCGCTCATGTTATCGCTCACCAGACCTTTATAGCCTAGCAACAGCGTCGCATTTGGCTTAATCGCCAACGTGACGCCCACCCGCAATAGCAAAGCATCGCGATCATCCGTCGCAGAGCGGATCGTATAAGCATCGCCGCCTTGCACAAAACTCAGCCGCGTCTGGGTACGGTCCGATGTCAGACGCCGCTGATAGCCGGCATCGACATAGAGTCGGACCGGTGAGAGAGAAGACCAGCGCGCTTCGCCGCGTAAGCCCAGCGTTGAGTATCCTGCGCCACTGCCCTGACGCTCCCAGCGCAGTGCGGCGGCGCTACCGTGCTCCTGCCCCCCCGCAAGATCGAGCCAGGCATACGAGACATTGCCATAAGGTTCAACGCTTAAGCTGTCGTTGAACACGAACCGGTGACTTCCTTCTGCAAACCCCTGAACCAGATTCGCATGATAATCCGCCTGAGCACGGCTCGTGAGCCCGGGCACCTGAATGTCTCGCTCGCTGTCCATATCCAGATAGCTGTAGACCAGACCGGAGCGCCATGCGATACCGCTATAGCTCGTTCCCCAATAGCTGCCGACGTGATAGGCCGTCACATCATTGCTGGCGGCACGCGCCTCGGTTTTGATCTTGCTTTTCTCTGCACCGACGGCAAAGCCCAACGCACTACTTTCACCCATTGGAGCGCCATTGCCGATTAAGAAACCATAACCGCTGTGATTAATGCGTGAGGCTTCGGTAGTCTCATCGAACTGACCATTGTTAGCCCACGTACTCAGCCAAAGTGACTGTGCCTTTTCATCGTGCAGCGCGCTATTGATCTCGTCTCGCACATACCGGCTACGCTGGAGCAATGCGGCACGCGAAGCCGCGTAGATCTCGCCGTCGAGGGTATCGAACGCCGTGCGCGCGGCCCCTTCACTTTGGCTGTTGGCAATAGCCGAGAAAACCGCACCACGTTGCTGGCTCTCAATTGCCTGCGCAACGGCGCGTTGATTACGGCTGGCGGCAACGTCGTTAAAGGGCCGATTATTACGCACCACATCCAGATAAGCCTGTTTGTTGCTATAGCTCAGCGTATCTTGCAGGAAAGGCTGGGTTAAGTTGGACGTTAATCCATCAAAGTTGCCGCTCAGAGTACCGCCGACATTCAACAGGGTAAACCGATTGCCCAATGACTGCGAAGGCGCATCCAGCACCACGGTGCCCGCCAGTGTCGCATCCTGCGTGACATTCAACCCGTCGGCGTTCCCCTGCCCATCAATCTCATAGTGATAAAGACTGCCGGACTTAAAAACCACATTACCAACCGTTAATGTGCCAACCGATGCGCCGGGTGAAAGCGTAGAGCCGTTCTCAAGCGTCACCGTGCCGGCGATTTTGCCATGCCCGCCTAGCGTTGCTGTCGATTGCACCCAGACATCGCCCGCCAGACTGCCGCTCCCCTGCGCGACCTTACCCACCACGACGCTACCACCGGCGACAATGGTCGGCCCAAGATAAGTATTATTGCCCGTCAGGTAGAGCACCCCCGCCCCCTGCTTGCGTAAGCCGACATCCAACTGATACAGGGAACTCCCGCTGGTTGTATTTTTCACCTGAGCGATATCATTGCTCCAGGTGCTGGAATATCCTTGTGTATCAACTGCGTAAATCGCGTAGTTGCCGTTAAACGCGCCGCTACTGAGATCGCTATTGCTTAGCCGCTGCGCATTCAATGCGCCCGGCCCCTGCACGGCTTTGTAAGCGTTAACCATCCCCTGGCCAAACAGCGACTGGTAATCCGCCGTCGTGAGCACATTGATATTCTGCGCGCTGGCGCGGGCTAGAATCGCGCTGCGGACCTGATCATCCGTGAGGTTATTGAAGAACGTATCCTCTCTGACTCGGGCCAGCAGCACGGTCATTTCCTCATCGCTGAATGTGACGCTATTGCTCGTCGCATACACATTGAGTTCGCTACCGAGATAGTTCTGGTGGTCATCGTAATTCTTGTGAATGAGCAACACCGCACGCGGGGTGTTACTGCCGGTGAGCGGCGTCGCCGTGGACAAGAGAATATCGGCGAGTTGCTTACCGTTGAGATACGGAAATGCCTCAGACGCCAGCGCGGCAACGCCCGAAACATAAGGCGTCGCAAATGACGTACCGCTGAATGCCCTCGTAGTGCCGGCATCTCTGGTCGAGACAATGTTTACGCCCGGTGCAAGCAACGTGTACGCAGACGCCCCAAATCCCAGATTGCTGAATGATGCAATAAACGCCGCGCTGGAAGGACGTTGAGAAGGGTCGTAAGCCACAACATTTAACCAGTTATTGGCAATCGTATTATCAATACCGTAGGCATCCAATAGCGTGGGCAGCCCGGCAATAATCGACGGAGTCAGGTGCCCCTCGTTCCCGGCAGCAAACACCGTTAACTGGCCCAGCTTTGCCATCTCCGTACCAATCACCATGTTGTTATTGATGATGCCGTTCAGCAATTCAATCTGACGATCGGTGCTGAACGTCTGCACCGTGTCGTTAAATATTCGGTATCCCCAGCTATTATTGACGATCTTGATATCCGGACGATCGAGCACGTTAAGCTGGGCATTCACCAATGTCTGCGATGAAAAGGTGGTGCCAAACGGCAACAGAGTCGCCTGATAAGCGATGCCGTGAACGCCGCTATCGTTTTTCGCCGCACCAATGACGCCCGCAACCGCGTAGCCATGAAACGCACCACTCCAGGGAGAGGAAATCCACCCGCCCCCCGAGTCCACCCGCCCGGCAAATTCATCACCGTTCAGCTCACCGGTAGCATCAATAACCGCTACGCCAACGCCCTTCCCCGAAAACCCGAGCCCGTAGGCCTCTGCTGCGTTGATAGAATCCAACGCGGCACCGTTGCGCTCATACTCCGCCGTCCGAAAATTATCCGCGCCCCATAACGTTGCAGGACAAAACAGCAGTACCCCCATCGCAAGCACACGGTAACGAGCGCCATCATCGCCCTCTTTCACACCGGCATGGCGCGATTTAGCCGTGATGCGCATTTCCTTGCTTTCCCACACCGATAGCATTAACGCCACCCCACTAGAATACAAGAGTGATATCACTCTATGTTACCAATGAAAATAGTCATAACGCATGAAGGTAACAATTGATGAACATGCTAAGGATGAATGTTACGAAGCCCCCGGATACGGGCATAGAGGAGACAGATAAGAAGATACTGAAAAGTGAGAGAGAATGGTCAAACGATCAAAAAACGGGCATCAGCCCGTTTCCTTAACGCTACGTCAACCTACTTCAATGTTTGCAACAGGCTCTTGCGTTGGTTTTCCAGTGCCGTTACCCGGTTACAGACATCGTGACCAAAACGCTGAAAATCCGCTTCCTGATCATTCCATTCGGTCTGAATCGCTTTCTGCAACCCGCCGAGGTTGCCCATCATTGCCTGTAATGGGTTGCCGCCGCTCCCCATCTGTTTCACGCCCATTTCGTTAAGGCTATCCTGCAAGACGCCGCCCATCGTACGTTCAACGATTTGCCGCCCATCCTGCTCAACCTGTTTAATCGCCTGATGATGGAAAGTCAGGCCATCGCTACGATGCTCGATAATCCGATTCATCTGCTGCTTGAGTTGCTCATCCAGCGTACCAAGGCGGTTACGCACATTACTGTCGCTGCCCAATTGCTGCACAATGACCTTATCCAGCGCCTGGCGCGCTTTCTCCAGATGCTGCCTGGCTCCGTCATCAATCCACGGCAGTTGCTGGCGAAGTTCAGACTGGTACGACTTGGCCTGCTGGCGCTGTGCCGCGCTGAGGTTCAGCGCACTGCCGTTGCTCACGATGTCACCCTGCGGCGAAATTTGCAGATTGCCGCTGGCGCCCACCACTTTCACACTCTGCGGGCTGATAACGATGTCGTCCTGAGGTTGAACATTGCACTGATAAGCGGCCTGCGCCTGCCAGGCCAGTAACATCAATGCTCCCAAGGTCACTTTACGCAACATAAAGACTCCTGAAAAAACAGCGCCCGACGCCGGCCGGAATAGCCGGCGGCAAAGACCAACGACCATCATCACCGGCGATAACCGCCAGTGGTGACCAAGAACGCGCGGTTTAACCGAGGTTAGCGGGCAAATCCCACCAGATATCAAACAGATCGCTGACCGTCACATCCGTCAATTGATGGGATACCAGCCAGCTACGCACCAGCTCGCGCTGTTCATCGGTGCAGTTACCCAGCTTTTGCAGGCACACCAGACCTTCCCACTGCAAATAGCCGCTGCCTTCAAACGCCAACCCATTCGGCTCGATCACTTCATCGACGAACAGATCCAACGTGCGGTCAATCTCTTCCACGCCGATTCCCTGTGGAAAACGCCAACTAACGGAAAAACCAAACTCCTGAAACTCATCGATATGTAACTTTTTACGTAAACGACGACTCCGATTCTTAGCCATTATTGATTCCTCTCAAACATCAGATCCCAGACACCATGGCCCAGCCGCTGGCCGCGGGCCTCAAATTTAGTCAACGGCCGTGAAGCCGGACGCGGTACATAATCATTATGGTCCGACAGATTGCGATAACCTGCGACCGCACTCATCACTTCGAGCATATGTTGCGCATAAGGTTCCCAGTCGGTCGCCATATGGAACATGCCGCCAATCGCCAGCTTACGCTTTACCAATTCAGCAAACGGCGCCTGTACGATTCGGCGTTTGTTATGACGCGCCTTGTGCCACGGGTCAGGGAAAAACAGCTGCACCATGGCAAGCGAACCATCGGGGATCATACGCTCAAGCACTTCCACCGCGTCATGACACATCACCCTGAGGTTATCGACGCCCGCTTCCTGCGCCGCCCCCAAGCAAGCGCCCACGCCGGGGACATGCACTTCTATACCGATAAAATTTTGTTCCGGATGCTGCTGCGCCATCGTCACCAGCGACGCCCCCATCCCAAAACCGATCTCCAACACCACGGGCGCATCTCGCCCAAATAACCGGGCAAAATCCAGCGGCTCATTCTGATATTCCACGCCCATCACCGGCCAAAAATCATCCAACGCCTGTTGCTGCCCTTTGGTCAGGCGGCCCTGGCGGCGCACAAAACTGCGGATTCTACGCAGCGGGCGGCCGTTTTCATCGAATTCCGGAGAGATGACGTTATTGATCATAATGCTTTCTGTAAGTCTGATTGGGTTGGGAAAACGCGCATTATCCAAGGATACGGTTGTTTAGCAAGTAGGCGGAGGCGGAAAGTTCCGGTTTACAGTACATTCACTCTGTGCTGGAATCGCTGTCAAATTTTTACCTGCCGGATAACGACGCCCCTTATGATGCAAGCGCAACAGTTCGCGCAACAGGTACTGGAGTGGTACGAGCGCTACGGCCGTAAAACCCTACCTTGGCAACTTGAAAAAACCCCTTATAAAGTCTGGCTGTCGGAAGTGATGCTACAGCAGACTCAGGTCGCCACCGTCATCCCTTATTTCGAACGGTTTATGGCGCGTTTCCCTACGGTAAGCGAACTGGCGGCGGCGCCATTAGACGACGTGCTGCATCTGTGGACCGGACTCGGCTACTATGCCCGCGCCCGCAACCTGCATAAGGCGGCACAGACCATCGTTAATCGCCATGGCGGCGATTTTCCTACTCGCTTTGACGACATCGTCGACCTGCCCGGCGTGGGCCGCTCCACCGCCGGCGCCATTCTCTCGCTGTCGCTCGGCCAGCACTACCCGATTCTGGACGGTAATGTCAAACGGGTGTTGGCGCGTTGCTACGCCGTAGCCGGCTGGCCCGGCAAAAAAGAGGTCGAGAAACAGCTATGGGCGCTAAGTGAAACCGTCACGCCCGCGCGCGGCGTCGAAAAATTCAATCAGGCGATGATGGATCTGGGCGCGATGGTCTGCACCCGCAGTCGCCCGAAATGCGAACTGTGCCCGCTCAGCAACGGCTGCATCGCTTACGCTAACCACAACTGGGCCGAGTACCCCGGCAAAAAACCCAAACAGACTCTGCCGGAAAGGGACGCCTGGTTCCTGTTGCTGCAAAACGAGCAAACCGTCTGGCTGGAACAACGCCCGGCGGTCGGCTTGTGGGGCGGTCTGTACTGTTTTCCACAGTTCGCCACGAAAGATGAACTGACGCAATGGCTCGAGCAGCGCGGCATCCGGCGGCAGGGGCTGCGGCAGGGCATTGCTTTTCGTCATACCTTCAGCCATTTCCACCTGGATATTGTACCGATGTGGCTGGATATCTCCGACAACGGTTCCTGCATGGATGAAGGTGCCGGTCTCTGGTATAACTTAGCGCACCCGCCGTCCGTAGGGCTTGCCGCCCCGGTGGAACGGCTGCTACGCCAGTTGGCTCAGCCGCAATCGGTCTTCGCTGACGCCTGCGCACATGATGAGGAATAAGCATGAGCAGAACCATTTTTTGTACTTTTTTACAACGCGACGCCGAAGGGCTCGACTTCCAGCTCTATCCCGGCGAGCTGGGTAAACGTATCTATAACGAAATTTCGAAAGAAGCCTGGGCCTTGTGGCAGAGCAAGCAGACCATGCTGATCAACGAGAAAAAGCTCAACATGATGAATGTAGAGCATCGCAAGCTGCTGGAGCAGGAGATGGTGCAGTTCCTGTTCGAAGGCAAGGATGTGCATATCGACGGTTATACCCCGCCGCAACATTAAATGACAGGGGCCGTCAGGCCCTGATGCATCCCTGATCCCGTACGGCTTGATACGATGAAGAAACTGTTTGTTTTGCTGCTTGTCGCCCCGTTGTTGATCTCCTGTTCCAGCAAAAAAGGAGGTGAGAACAACGAGGCTTTTATCAAAGACACCAACGCCTTCGACATTTTGATGGGGCAATTCGCCAATAACATCGAAAACATCTGGGGATTGAACGAGGTGTTGATCGCCGGCCCCAAAGACTACGTCAAATACTCTGATCAATATATGACGCGTAGTCACGTCAACTTTGACGCCGGTACTATCACCATCGAAACCATTTCTTCAACGAATTATCAGGCCAGTCTGCGTCAGGCCATCATCACTACCTTGCTGATGGGGGATAACGCCAGCAATACCGACCTCTATTCCGACGCCAACGATATCCAAATCAGCCGCGAGCCGTTGCTGTACGGCCAGGTGTTGGACAACGCCGGCCAGCCGATCCGCTGGGAAGGCCGCGCCGGCAATTTCGCTGATTATCTGCTGCAAAATAAACTGCAACGCCGCACGTCCGGTATGCGCGTGATCTGGTCGGTGACCATTCAACTGGTGCCGAACCACCTGGATAAACGTGCGCACAAATACCTGCCGATGGTGCGTCAGGCTTCCGAGCGCTATGGCATCGACGCTTCGCTGATTCTGGCGATCATGCAAACCGAATCCAGCTTTAACCCCTATGCGGTGAGCCGCTCCGACGCGCTAGGATTGATGCAGGTGGTGCAGCACAGCGCCGGGCGCGACGTATTCAAGATGAAAGGCAAATGGGGACAACCGAGCCGCAGCTACCTGTTTGACCCGGAAAACAACATCGATACCGGTACGGCTTATCTGTCGATGCTGAAAAACGTCTACCTGTCGGGCATTCAGGACCCGACGTCGCAACGCTACGCGGTGATCACTGCCTATAACGGCGGTGCCGGCAGCGTGTTGCGGGTTTTCTCCAGCGATAAGGACACCGCGTTTAGCCTTATCAATAATATGTCGCCCGGCGAGGTTTACCAGACGCTGACCACCCGCCATCCATCGGCGGAATCGCGGCATTATCTGTACAAGGTCAACACGGCGCAGAAAAACTATCGCGGTTATAGTCGCTAACGTCGCACGCTACAGGCGGTGTCCGGATTTCATAACGGACGCCGCCTATTTCCCTCTGTTGGTCAACGTTTTCTGCCTCCCGCCTTGCAGCCTCCATCCAACACATTAGTAATGATTAATAAACAACCAATACAAACGATTGGTTACAGTCATAAGCAAATACTATCTAAAAAGCCAATTAATAGATTTAAAGACTTTAAAATCGAAATTTATCAAATTAATTATTTGAAAAAATAAAAATAGAAAGCATAAAAACAAAACAAACCCATTGAATAAACGCAGAGAATTTTTGCCTCTCCGGTCAGGAAACGGTAGCATCGCTGACGTTTTTGGCCCACCAACGCGGCAGAGCCAGAAAACCTAATCCACTCGATGAGTCAGGCTGTGACACAACAGCCATTTCATGCTCCTGAATGACAGACAAGGGAACCTAACGGGTAATGAATCAACATAAAAACGAGACCGAACACCACGCCAAACGACGCTGGCTCGATTCACATGAGGCGGGTTACCACAAAAGCATGGGTAACCGTCAGGTACAGATGATCGCCATCGGCGGTTCGATTGGTACCGGCTTATTTCTTGGTGCCGGTGCACGGCTGCAAATGGCAGGCCCGGCGCTGGCGCTGGTCTATCTGGTATGCGGCATTTTCTCTTTCTTCATTCTGCGCGCCCTGGGCGAGCTTATCGTCCATCGCCCCTCCAGCGGCAGCTTTGTTTCCTACGCCCGCGAGTTTTTGGGTGAAAAAGCCTCTTATGTCGCCGGTTGGATGTATTTCCTCAACTGGGCGATGACCGGCATCGTCGATATCACCGCGGTCGCGCTCTACATGCACTACTGGGGCACCTTTGCCGAGGTCCCTCAGTGGATGTTCGCACTGGGTGCGCTGGCGATCGTCACCACCATGAACATGATTGGCGTGAAATGGTTCGCCGAGATGGAGTTCTGGTTTGCGCTGATCAAAGTTGCCGCAATTTCCCTGTTTCTGGTGGTGGGCACGATTTTTCTGGGGTCCGGTAAAACGCTGGATGGCAACATACCGGGGCTGCACCTGATTACCGACAACGGCGGCTTATTCCCACACGGCTTGCTGCCGGCATTGGTGCTGATACAAGGGGTTATCTTTGCGTTCGCCGGCGTAGAGCTGATCGGCACCGCCGCCGGCGAATGTAAAGACCCGGAAAAGACGCTGCCTAAAGCGGTCAACAGTGTTATCTGGCGTATTGGCCTGTTTTACGTCGGGTCGGTCATTCTGCTGGTTTGCCTGCTGCCGTGGAATGCGTATCAGGCTGGGCAAAGCCCGTTCGTCACCTTCTTCAGCAAGCTGGGCGTGCCCTATATCGGCACCATCATGAATATCGTGGTGCTGTCGGCGGCGCTCTCCAGCCTTAACTCCGGGTTGTACTCCACCGGCCGCATCCTGCGTTCGCTGTCTCAGGGCGGTTCCGCGCCGAAATTCCTTGGCAACATGAGCGCCCAGTCGGTGCCCTATGCCGGGATTCTGGTCACCGTCTGTATTCATGTGATCGGGGTATTTCTCAACTATATTGTGCCGTCGCAGGTATTTGAAATCGTGCTGAATGTAGCCTCGCTCGGCATTATCTGCTCCTGGGCATTCATCATTATTTGCCAGATGAAGTTGCGTCAGGCGATTCGTCAGGGCAAAGCCGCACCGGTTGCTTTCCGTATGCCGCTGGCGCCGTTCTCTTCCTGGCTGACGCTGGCGTTTTTGCTCAGCGTACTGGTACTGATGGCGCTGGATTACCCGAACGGAACCTGGACTATCGCCACCATTCCGGTGCTGGCCATCATGCTGATTGCCGGCTGGTACGGGCTGCGTAAACAGAAAGAAGAAGTCAACCGGCTGAAAGCGGAACACGAGAAAACAGCCGCTTGATGACCCATTAGCGATAAAAAAACCGGGGGGGTATTTCCTCCCGGTTTTTTCTTTGGTGAATACAGCACAAGCCAGTTAGCGGGCAATCACATTCGCGCACAAGCGCTTGCTGCCGTCTTCCTGCGCCACGCTGTAAACCCCCTGCAACTCCGGCGCAAAGCCCGGCATCAGGTTAATGCCTGCCTCCAGCGCCTGGAAATAGTGCAGAACCGCACCGCCCCAGATCTCCCCCGGCACCACGCACAGCACACCCGGCGGATAAGGCAACGCGCCTTCGGCAGCGATGCGCCCTTCCGCTTCAGCCAACGGCACTAGATCGACCTCGCCACGAATATACGCGGTATGCGCATCCTGCGGCAGTACTACCGCCTGCGGGAAAGATGCTTTGCGGAACATCTCTTTCTGTAGCCGCTTCACGTCGTGGCTAGCATAAAAATCATGCATTTCCTGGCACAACTGCCGCAACGTATAGCCGGCATAACGCTGCTCATACTTGTGATACAGGCTCGGCAAGACTTCGCTTAACGGCGCATCCTGCTCGATCAGTTGCTCGAACTGCACCAGCGCCGCTACCAGACGCTCCATCTTCACGCTATCTTCCGCCGGCGTCAGCAGGAACAAAATCGAGTTAAGATCGCACTTTTCCGGAATAATGCCGTGCTCACGCAGGTAATTGGCGAGAATGGTGGCTGGAATACCAAATTGGGTATAAGCGCCGGTTGCCGCATCAATTCCCGGCGT
Organism: Dickeya sp. ws52; assembly: GCF_007210685.1. Classification (NCBI taxonomy): domain Bacteria; kingdom Pseudomonadati; phylum Pseudomonadota; class Gammaproteobacteria; order Enterobacterales; family Pectobacteriaceae; genus Dickeya; species Dickeya sp. ws52. Next base: position 39,141 of record NZ_SZVX01000002.1, on the reverse strand, counting down.
GGTCAGCAACAGCTTGCACGGATCGACAAAATACTGTTGCTGCGCGTAGCCCTCAAAGGCGTGCCAGCTCTCGCCAGGCTCGAAGTTAAAGAAACGCACGTCTTGCGCCATCGCTTCGGTGTCGTGATCCTGCCAGCGTTTCCCCCCCACCACCGGCGGCACAAACGGCTTGATAAGCGAACAGCGTTCCAGCAGTTGCTTACGCGCTTCAATCCCCAGCCTGACGCACTCCATCCACAGACGGCGCCCGCTCGGCCCTTCATGCATTTTGGCGTTGACGTCCAGCGCGGCAAACAGCGGATAAAACGGGCTGGTGGAAGCGTGCAGCATGAAGGCGTTATTTAGTCGCTTATGTGGGCAAAAGCGCTTTTGTCCACGAATGTGGTTGTCTTTCTTGTGGATTTGCGAGGTTTGCGAGAAACCGGCTTGCTGCTTATGTACCGATTGGGTGACAAAAATCCCCGGATCGTTCTCGTTTAAGTCCAGCAACAGCGGTGAGCACTGTTCCATCATCGGGATGAACTGCTCATACCCCACCCAGGCTGAGTCAAACAGAATGTAGTCGCACAAATGACCGATGCTATCCACCACCTGCCGGGCGTTATAAATAGTGCCGTCATACGTACCCAACTGAATCACCGCCAGACGGAACGGCCGGGCCTCGTCGGCACGCGCCGGGGCGACGTCGCGTATTAACTCGCGCAGGTAGCCTTCATCAAAACAGTGCGCATCCACGCCACCGATAAAGCCGAACGGGTTGCGGGCCGTCTCCAGATAAATCGGCGTTGCGCCGGCCTGAATCAATGCGCCATGGTGGTTGGATTTATGGTTATTTCGATCGAACAACACCAGGTCGCCGCGCGTCAGCAACGCGTTGGTCACCACTTTGTTCGCCGCCGACGTCCCGTTCAGCACAAAGTAGGTTTTGTCTGCGTTGAACACGGTAGCCGCGAATTTCTGCGCTTTTTTAGCTGCACCTTCATGGATCAACAAATCGCCCAGCTTCACATCCGCGTTACAGATGTCGGAGCGGAACATATTTTCGCCATAAAACTCGAAAAACTGACGCCCGGCCGGATGCTTGCGGAAAAACGCCCCACCCTGATGCCCAGGACAGGCGAACGTGGTGTTTTGCATACCGACGTATTTAGACAACGTGTCAAAAAATGGCGGCAGTAAACGAGCCTGATACTCCGCCGCGGCTTTTTCCAACTGAAGCGCGTGTTCTCCGCCTTTATCCAGACTCAGCCACTCGCTGCCCGGCGGCAGCAGTTCCTCACTGGTGTGCCACGGTTCTCGCACCACGAATGCCGGAATACCGAAACCGGAATGATGCATCACCGACAGGATGCCGCTACGCGCCTCCTCAACCGACACCACAACGGCCGCGATATCGGTAAAATCGGTCTGACTGAGCGCCACAACCGGACGCAAGGTGATTAGACGGGAGGCAACCGCCGCATTAGCCGCAATTTTTAACTGTTTCATGTACCCAAACCCAAACGGTTAAGAATGAGTGTACGTGCCGGAAAGACACCACGCAGAGATAACGCTACGGTTTAAGCGTAACGTACCCCATCAACTACTGCCCAAAACGACGAACAGAATGCCAGCTAACCGCGACAAACGTATGACCCACGCCGAAGGCACAGGTAAACACGCATCATCTGGGACCAGCACCAGCCGATAGACATCAGTAAAATCAGAGACCGGTCGGCTCTATTTTTAATCATGCCTAACAGGGGGCGTAAGTACGCCTCACCGCATAGTGGCAAGGGACAATCGGGAAAACAGAGACGGGGTGAACGCCATACGTTCAGGATGCGGCGACAGCAGCAGAGATCCGGCGCACGGTGTCTGTACCATGAGCATTGAATCCAACATATCCGCAATCCTCTAAATAACCGCAGGTGGAAGGTAAGCTAAAAACCGCGCAATAGTGGCATTATTTTTCGCCGAATTCAAGACAACGAATGTGACAGTATTTATCGGCGCCATGCTGCACGCCATCGGGCCCGCCGTCGCTATTACCACGCCGTCGAACCCACTTAAAACAGCACCGGCTGACTGAAAATAGAGCAACCGCAGCGATTATGACAGAAACTCGTTGACGCTCTTCGTGATATACGGTTTAATGCGCCCCGTTGCCCGGATAGCTCAGTCGGTAGAGCAGGGGATTGAAAATCCCCGTGTCCTTGGTTCGATTCCGAGTCCGGGCACCATATTTTTGTTTTGGGACGTTCCTATACGTCCGGGAACATAGCAAAATCAGTGAGTTGATGAAAATCTGGAGTACCTCAAGGTACTACCAGATTTTTTGACATCCGTAGTTTTTGGGGGCTTAATTGGGGGCCTGTCGGTTCGATAAACTACGGAGCCCCCACCATGCCTCTGACTGATACCGCCATCCGCAACGCCAAGCCGCTCGATAAACCTTACAAACTCAGCGACGCGCAGGGTTTATACCTGCTGATTAAACCTAACGGTTCCAAGCTCTGGCATCTTAAGTACCGCTTCGGCGGCAAGGAGAAGAAGCTGGCGTTTGGCGCTTACCCGACTGTCTCGCTTGCCAGTGTCCGTAAACTGCGTGAAGAAGCCCGAACTATTCTCAGCGCAGGGGACGATCCCGGCGTAAAAAAACAGCACGACAAACAGGCGAAGAAAAACGGTAATACCTTTGAAGCCATCGCTCGTCAGTGGGTGGCCGCGAACATTCGCTGGAGTGAGGCACACGCCGCCAAAGTCCTGCGTTCACTGGAACTGCACGTTTTCCCGCTCATCGGCAATGTCCTTGTCACCGACCTGAAAACCGCCGATCTGCTTATCCCGATACGGGTGGCAGAGAAAAAGGGTTGTCTGGAAACGGCTGCACGGATACAGCAACGCACGACAGTCATCATGCGTTACGCCGTACAGGAAGGACTGATTGCCAGCAATCCGGCCAATGACCTCTGCGGCGCAATCACCCCGCCGCCAAAAAACCATTACCCTGCCCTACCGTTAGAAAGGTTGCCGGAACTACTGGAAAGAATCGAAGGCTATTCCGGCAGACTGCTGACAAGATTGGCGGTACAGCTTAATTTGCTGATCTTTATCCGTTCCAGCGAATTACGTTTTGCCCGTTGGACGGAAATCGATCTGGATAACGCCATGTGGACACTTCCCGCACAGCGGGAGCCCATTACGGGTGTGCGTCACTCAGAGCGTGGTGCAAAAATGAAAACACCGCATCTGGTGCCGCTGTCAAAACAGGCGGTAACGGTACTGAAGCAGCTAAAACTACTATCCGGCAACGGGGATTTGCTCTTTCCGGGCGATCACGATGCGCGTAAACCAATGAGTGAGAACACTATCAACAAAGCGCTGCGAACGATGGGGTACGACACGCAGGCGGACATCTGCGGACATGGCTTCCGCACGATAGCATGTAGCGCGTTGATTGAATCAGGTCGATGGTCAAAAGATGCCGTGGAGCGGCAGATGAGCCATCAGGAGCGCAACCACGTTCGCGCCGCCTATATTCACAAGGCGGAGCACCTCGACGAACGCACGCAGATGATGCAATGGTGGTCGGATTATCTTGATGCCTGCCAGCATCAGTTCATCCCGGCTTATCGCTTTGAGAAGTCGATTAAGGTTGCCTGAGTCAGACGGATGCACTGATGGAATAAGCCGCTTCTGATCGAAAAGAGTCGGCTTATATTGTTTCTTTACGCCGCTGTTGCATCAGGGCTGAGGCGGAGCGCAGCAGAGCGAGCACCGAACATCCCTGATACAACAGCGGGCTCTGTCACCATCGCAATGACCCGTTTTTACCGGGACAAGCGATACGACAGACCGAGCTTGTATGGCTTTTTAATGGATGCGAACAGCAGAAATTAAAAAGTGGCGTGAGGCGAGTAAATTCCATTTCGCAGAAATGGCTAATTTGCGTCGCCGAACCCATCTGCAAACAGCCGCGCCCACGCGGCTTTTGCAGACCGGGGGGAGCCGCAAAAAATTTGCCGCCCCAGCGAGCAAATAGGCGCGCCCACGCGCCGGTTTTTGTGGGGGGCTTGCCCCGCACACCGTCGCCGCTAAGTCTCCGGCCACCAGCCGGTAGCGTGGCGCGACCAACCCATTTAAAGCGGCGTTTCCCGTTATTTCGCACCGAGCCAGCGAGGAAAAGAAATAACAGGCTAAAACGCGCGTCTTAAAGGGGTTGGTCGCGCGTAGCGCGCGACGGTGTGCCGCCGTTGACCTTGGGGGTTTTGGCGTGGCGTCCAGCCACGACATTACCCCCATGCGCCAGGCAATAAGGGCGTCCAGCCCGCATGAACTGGCGCACGCCGTTTTGTGCCGGGAAATGTATTTTCCGGCACATGACTGCATTGCGGCCACCGCATTCGCCTCACGCTGTCGGCGCATCACATCGGCTCATACCGTGAGGCGAACTAATGAGGCAATCTCATGAGGCGAATAACAGATGAAGATGATGGAATCAATAATAGTGACACTCACTATCGCGACTCACTGAGAAATTTATCGATAAAAGTAAACTGCCGCGCTTCGCTTGCCTTCTCCCGAACCGTTACCGACCCAAGCCGATAACGGTTCGGGAGATCCTGTTTTACTTTAACGATTTTCTGACTTGCGGTAACGGGAAGGCCAGATTTCCGCAGGCGAAACACCCAGCGCTTCTGCAATCAGCTTTTCCCCTTTAGGCCAGTGTCTTGTTAGCGCATTTGCCAGCGTGGAAGACGCTAACCCCGCGTTACGCGAAACCGCTGCCAGTGTTGTTCCTCGTTTTCTTAACCCGGCGATGATATCAGCCGGGTGCCAGTCTTTATCAATCATCGCCACGATCCTTATTCTGTAGCCTCACATTAAACATCATTTGTTCAGAGAGTCTAAACAACCACGATGTTAAGTAATGCTAAACACTAAGTCAATCTATGATCATTGATGGTGTAATGAATGCTGCCTGCTCGTCTCAAAACCGCCCGACTACGGGCAGATCTCACTCAGGAAAAACTGGGAGTTCTTGCTGGCATCGAGGAAGAAACTGCACGTTCCCGCGTGTCTCAGTATGAAGGTGGGATACATCGTCCAACGTTTGAAATGATGTGCGCATTTGCAAAGGTGCTTAATGTGCCGGAATGCTACTTTTACACCGTTAACGATGATTTTGCTGACATGATCCTGGAGCTTTATCTTAAACATCAGCGCCATTCCTGATGAATGCAAAATAAGTACCCCTCCCTATTGTTCAGGAAGTCTAAGCAACCATCATGTAAAGTAGTGCTAAACATGCTATCAATATTCTTATTGATGGTGCCATTATGCTGCCCATTCGCCTTAAAACTGCCCGCCTACGAGCAAATCTCACTCAGGAAAAGCTAGGCGTACTGGCGGGTATTGAAGAAGCCACCGCACGATCACGCATATCCCAATATGAAAGCGGTATACATCGCCCAACATTTGAGATGATGTGCGCGTTTGCCAAGGTGCTTAATGTGCCAGAATGTTATTTTTATACGGTTGATGATGATTTTGCGGAAGTTATTTTAAAGTTACATAATGGTGAAAGTGTTCAATGGGAAAAATAAATCAATCCACATAATAATTTTTAAAATTAAATTCATTTATTGGAAAGAGCAACCTTGTAGGTTGTAAACAGGATGTATTTTCCTATCTTACTGGGAAATGATTAGTATTACTATTTTCCCACTCAACCATAATTCAATTGCCATGCTGGGTTTCATAGGCATGAAAAACACTAAATTCACCATATGCAAAATATGCTTCATTAAACAAATAATAACTAGCTATAATATTATTTCCTATCAGTATAGCTATATTACCGGCACCTGACTTTACAAGTGCCGGAGTGGGTCGTTATCGTAAAAAGGCGACCAATAATTTTAATAAAATAGGAACTTATTATCAGATAGCATCTATTTAACCTTCCAGCTCCCATCTAAATAATTATTTTTTAAAGAATAAACCCCATATATCTCCAGCCATTTATCACCATCGAGATCGATTGGATGCATTGAATGAACATTTTTCTCACCAGTAACAACCCAAATTATATTTAAATTATTTTTTGAAAGAAATTGTTCTATCTTATTTTTATCAACAATGAGTGCCGATTCATTTTCATACTGAATAGAGGGATCCAGAAATATAATTTCCCCATCGCAATCCAACCATTCCCCGGTATTTTTAGAATAGTCCAATTTCATTCCATGATACATAAATTCGCAAGGTGCCAGATATGATAGCCCATTATCACCCGACGAATCAGATTCCCAATAATGTCTTTCTGCTGTTAAACAAATATTTGCAATAGGTTTTCCTCTTCTTCGCCAATTAGTATGAATATCCTGCCATCCCTTATCCCCATAATACGGGTCGTCAAAAAATTTATATGCTGGCGACCAGTAGTACTCTCGACTAAATACTCGGTATTGCTCATGCGTTTCTGGTAAGTTTTGGATTAATGACAGATCCTTATTCAACTTGCTTATTAATTTTGTAAATTCAACTTCTTTGACTAAATAACTTCTAACTTTATACCAAAGGTGCTTAGTCGAATGTCCATATTTATCCGCACCAAGAGGAAGTGGTTCATCCCATGTAAAATAGCCATCAAGCAAAAAATACTTTTTATTATCAGCAGAAAAAGCTGATATCATTTCAATTGGGTCAGGTAGATTACTCTCTCTTTTCAACCAATCTTTAATAGATCCATCCCAATCATTATAGGTTTTTTCATTATTCCAAAATTTTTTTTGTTTTATAATCTCTTTACTATAAGGCATCGTGGTAGGATCTATATTTCTAACAAATATTTCCCATGGCCCCTGAAACCAGACATAATCTTTCGGCTCTGACCATCGACTTCTCCCATCTGCCTGCTTATGATTATCTGCAATACGAGCCAGAACCTCATATAATGCAATCCATTGGTATTTTTTACCTATTCTTTCTTTCCTGTTCCTACTTCTATTTCCTTCACCAGCATATCGATCAAACTTTCCATGCTTCTCTACATCATAGCCATATTTCTCAAAGATCAGCTTACAAGCATAGTTACTTAAATCATTAGGATCAAATTGATCCCATCCTGATAAGGCACTTTCAAATGTATAGCGCCCAAAATCACCATACCCGCCTGTACCACGACCATATTCAGTTACCATTGAGCTTAATATGGCATTCTGACTCCAGTAATATTTTTTAAAATCCGTAGCATTATAGTCATATTTATACGCATCAATCTCCTCATTGGTAGGGAAAGTCGTCGGAAAATAACTACGATATGGAGGTCGAATGATATCAATGTTATTGAGTTGATATATATTCTTATATACTGCATATTCGATTATATTTCTTGCATAATCCCTGACAAGAACATTAGGATATACCTCTTCAGCTTCAAAAATAGTAGCAGCAATATTTTCAGAAAGTTTATCCAGCCCTTCCAGAGTAACAGAGTTTAAAACCGCGCCATAAGAAGCTGCTAGAATTCGCTCAATTACATAAGGATCATTAACATCTTTAAAGCTATCTATGAGCGCCGTAATCGTTTTAATATTATTTTTTAATAAATTGGCTAACGATTTCGTTGCACTATCTCGTAATTTTATATTTGTGCTCGTCAGTAACCATGACAGTGCCTTAGCGGCCAGTAATCTTGAGTCATCCGATAAATAAAATTTATCCTCTTCCGATCCAGCCCAGTCAATTAAGCGCTGCATCGAAGAAATTTCATAATCATCTAAATTATGGAGATACTTCGTCCAGAATGAATCTCTATTTGCCATTGAATGTTTTGAAAGGAATTTATGCAAACTATCTGCATTATAAAAATGCTCAGGATCGGAGGATACTGTATAAACCATCTGCATAAAGGCATCAAATCCATTGTCAAATGGAATGATATATTCATTAATATACTTTAGAGTCTTTTTCTCAATATTATCGGTCTTACGCCAGATAAGACATGAAATGAATGCACGTATAATTCCATCATGCTTCTTATATTTATCATCAACTAGCTCATAAAGCTCTTTACCAAATCTTTCAGGCAACTGAATAGAAAGTGACTCAACAACCCCCTGATAAAGATAAATTTGTTTTATATATTTATATAACTCACCATTATCTTTAAAAATATAAACCAGTGCATCACTATTATTTTCTAAATATTTATTCAAAAGAAAAGATACTGTCAGATGATCTTCAAATCGTTCATAAGCAAGATAGACACCTTCTTCATAATTATCTTTCTCATCCCAATAAATATTCTTTGATAATATTCCTTCGGAAATTAATTCATCAAGAAAACGACGTCGATCACTATATCGCCTAATGTTTTTCTCTGCTATATCAAATGCAGTTTCATACGGAATAAAAATCAAGTCATTACTTAGCTTATATTCTATTAATTCATTAATAGTTTTCTCTATAAGCTTAGAATTTTCAGGGTAATTAAAATAGGAAGGCCTCGATAATTTAGCCTCAACGCTGTTTATAAAAAAAGCAATGATATTACTTATCCCGGAATATCCTTTAGGAATTTTACTGAATCCAGAACGATGTAAACCTTCGCAAAAAATTTTAAGAAAAAGTGGGTTACTGAATTCCGGATGTAATATCGGGATCTCTGGTTGCTCTATGTTATATTGAGAAAAGAAGAACTTAGACGCCTGATATTCGACATTTCTAAAACCAGAATGGGTAATCCGTGTTATTTTATTTTCATTGAAAAAGTCTTTTGGGACAATTAATTTATCATATGAACTTCTGATACTCAAAACAAGTCCGAGCCAAGGGTATTTAGAGAACTGATTAATCATACCGACTAAATAATCAGGCCAAAAATACCGCCCTTTCCCTTCATTGATTGCATCAATAATAAATAGCAGACGCTCTCCCTGAGCCTCTGCTCTGGCATTCAATGCTCCTAATAAGACATTTTCTTTACCATCAACACGCAGAATATTTCTTAGTATTTGTGTCCATGGTGACTCTTCTGATACAAAGTTCTGCCCCAAAAGCAATAGGCAGGGAACCCTACTCTTTATTCGATGGTTTGCTATATCCGCTAATAAATGAGATTTTCCAATCCCGGCCTCTCCTGACAGAATCATTAGAGGGTTATTTGCCAATTTCAACATTGGGCCATTTATAAAGTCTGAAAAGTCAGAAATTGCCTGCCACGTATTACTAACCTGATACCTCAGATCGTCATTTTTCTTATCACTATTATCAATAAATTCATGTTCAAAATCAGATAAATACTTACTAATATTATCTATGTAACTCAACAATAAATTTATATCAAACTGTTCCAATCCACGGACTTCGGAAACAAAGCAGCCTTTAACATCAGAAATCCATCGTTTAAATTCCTCAGAAGTATTATTACCAGAATGATGAATGGACCGTTCTGCAAACTTGTTAAGTTTTGCAAGGAAGTCATGGAAATTTCTATGTACTACCTTATAAAAATCACTATTTCTGCTGATTGCATCAAAATTTCTGGCAATATCTAGTTCGACATTCAATTCAGGTGTATATCGTTTACCAAGGTTTTTAGTACTCTCTTCTACCTGTTCGCAAAACCAACGCTCTGTCAGTTCTTCCATTGAAAACCAAAAATGCAACCGGCCAGCGTTATTTTCCTGCGATAAGCGATGAATTAGCTCTGAACTTCCCCAATACTCAATGCTGATATCTCTTCCCAGCCCCTTAGCATATTGTATCCATTCAGCAACCTTTTTATTCCATTTATCCATAAACCAATCCTGATCTTTTCTACGAGGATCCTGACGGTCTAATGGAATACATATATAATATTTAGTAAGGCTTGGATGTGTTTTTAAAGCAGTTTCAAATGACTCCTTTATCTGTTTCCACTGAGCATCCCCCATACAAAAAAAATACTTTGCCTGCCAGCCATATTCAGAACCATCATCAAGTATACAGTAAGCTTCAACACCGCCATCAGGCGCTGCCACACGGCGAAAATCCACTTTGTTTTTAATAGGTTCTTCTCTTGCTAACTGACAAATTAGTTCTTCAAAAGCATTATTCTGAGAATTGTTGAACGTCCTAATGTCTTCCCATCTTATCGACATATTGATTCCTTGCGGTGTATGTTCAAACCAAACGGCACATGGTACTGATTTATTGAATATAAAAGATTGTACGAATGATACAGACCAGATACAGCATTAAGCAGCGTTAACCGAGAAAACAACTGTGTTTCATGACAAAAATCACAAAAACAAAGCGATTTTTTATGGGGGCTTTCGTGGGGGCACTGTTTACGATAAATACCAATAAAACCAATGATAAACAGCATGTTAATCGTGGATACGATTCCGAGTCCGGCACCACTATTCATAAGGCCTCGCTGCAAAGCGGGGCTTTTCCTTTTCTGGCTACGGTCGGTTTCTGGTCGTTGCAACACGTTATTTTTTGCTGGATTTCTCGCCATTTTCGCAGATGTTCGTTACTTTTAGACACCTCAATAGCCTCTGATGAGCCTGTTCCTTACCTCGCTGCTACGGTCTTTCTACGGTCCTCTACGGTTCCCCTTTCTCAAAATATTCATAATGAAGTAGAAAAACGGGGGAAATGGGGAATTTCATTTTTTATGTTATTTAACAATATGTTATTAGTCATTACTCCCGGGGGGAGACCGGGGAAACTCCTCTTCAGGCAAGGGGAAAGAACTCAGCGTCATCAATTTCCTCCAGTCAACCGGGTAAGCCCACTATACTCTCCACCTGTAATATTCCTGTTTTTCCCTTATGATTCTTCGCATCAGCAAAACCCCCGCTTTCCACGTATCTAAAGAAACGATTCAGCCGAAGTTATGCGCTATATAATGACATACATCATATTCAGTATAAGAATGAGAGTACGCCATTCAGTACATTTCTTTACAATCTATGTTTTCTGTGAATACTAAGACAGAGTTGTATAATTCAAAAAATTTATGGATGAAATATATGAATATATTTGAACAGACACCGCCAAACCGCAGACGTTATGGTCTTGCTGCGTTCATCGGACTGATTGCTGGTATCGTTTCAGCATTTGTTAAATGGGGGGCTGAAGTACCGCTGCCTCCCCGCAGTCCGGTTGATATGTTTACTTCTGCATGTGGCCCTGAGTCACTCATCCGGGCAGCAGGACAAATCGACTGCTCCCGTAACTTCCTGAATCCTCCATATATTTTCCTTCGTGACTGGCTCGGCCTCGCCGATCCTAATGCGGCAGTGTATACCTTTGCAGGACATATATTTAACTGGGTGGGTGTAACACACATCGTCTTTTCGCTCATCTTTGCAATAGGTTACTGTATTGTTGCTGAAGTCTTCCCTAAGATTAAACTCTGGCAGGGCTTACTGGCCGGTGCATTAGCACAACTTTTTGTTCATATGATTTCTTTCCCTCTCATGGGATTAACGCCGCCATTATTTGACCTTCCATGGTATGAGAACGTATCTGAAATCTTCGGTCATTTAATCTGGTTTTGGTCTATTGAAATTATTCGCAGAGATCTTCGTAACAGAATAACTCACGAGCCAGACGCCGAAATCCCCCTAGAGTGTGTCCCGTAACTGTTTTTTGTACAATCAGGGACATGATTTCACCACAAAAAGTGCTTTAATTTGGCTCGTTATGATTTTCCCGATGAAGCCTGGGCGCTGATTTCTCCCATGCTGCCACCTGAAAGAGGCTCTTCCCGAGGCGGGCGTCCTTACTTTGCGCACAGACATGTCATGAATGGCATATTTTGGGTGCTTTGCTCTGGCGCCCCCTGACGGGATTTACCTGAGCGTTATGGTCAATGGAAAACCATTTACAACCGTTTCAATCGGTGGTCTAAAGCCGGAGTAATGTACAGTATTTTCAATAAATTACTCCAGATTCTGGATGAAAAAGCACTGATTGACTGGGGTGTTATCGCGCTGGATGGCAGTAACGTTCGTGCCCTGAAAGCGGCGGCCGGTGCGAAAAAAAACATCCCGATGAATGTGAGGACCATGGGCTGGGTCGCTCTCGCGGCGGCTTTGGCACCAAAATCCATCTGGCGACAGATGGCACAGGATTACCGCTGAGTTTTTGCCTGAGCGGTGGACAGGCCCACGAAAGCCGATACGCGGAAACGTTGCTCAACCGGGTCGGGATTATCCGAAAAAGCGGGCACCTGAAATCACGTCCGAAAGCGGTGCTGGCGGATAAGGGTTATTCAGGTAAAAACCTTAGCATTCATTTGAAAATGAAAGGAATAAAAGCGGTTATTCCTTTTAAATCGAATGAGAAGGCCACTCAGGACGGACGTCTGCCCCTCAATACGAGTCTGTACAAAAAACGCAATGTCGTGGAGCGTTGCTTTGCGATACCTGAATCACCCGCAGCCCTGCATCGCGCACCAGCGCTCGGCCAACGCCCTGACCATGCCATGATTTATCTACCGTCAGACGACCCAGCACCACCACCGGGATCGGATCGGGCATATTGCGGCGAAAGCGTCCAGACGCAGCGTTTGTCATCACGGCACTGGAGGCCAATGAGTAATACGCCAGCACTTTTGAACCATCACAACTGACGAAAGTCCTTGATGCGCCAGTGACCTGATTTTTCATCGCCCGTTGTTTCAGCCAGTTATCCATAGACTCCACACCGCAACAGAATGCAGATAGTACATGTTCGGCGCTGAGTGGCTCAGGAGCGGAGATCATTTTTTCTGTTCCCACGGTGCAGGTGTTTGCATGGTTTTACGTAGCGCGGCATTCGGCGAGGGAGTTTGATCCAAGCGGGCAAGGAATTCCTGATAAGCATCGGGATCTGCCATAATGATACGCTGATCGATCAACGCTTCCTCTGCGGCGGCGCGAGCAGCTTCAAGCACAAAATCAGTGCGATTTTTCCCTCTGGCCTTCGCCGCACGGTCGATAAGGTCACGATCGGCGGGCTTGATGCGTAACACGAAACCTTCGTAACGCTGGCAAGTGAGCTTTATAAACGAAACATCGCATACCTGCATATCTTTGACATCGGCATCAGCCCTGAATTAGCCCGCAACACTCTACTTATTTTGCGCTCGCCACGCCTTAACGAGTTGTCGGCGGCTGCCCGAGTAGCGATCTTTCAGGAATTCAGCCTGGGTAATACGGTCAACGCGAAAAAGTCGGAAATCACCACGCAGTTCACACCAGCCGGCGATAAAACGGTGGGATTCCACAAAGCCTAAGACGATCGGCCAAATGACACGTTCCGACGCCTTACCATGCTGATCGGTGTACGTAATGCGCATCTTGCGTTGTCCTCGCATAGCCTGCCGCACCAGCGCCAGGTCAAGGCTCGAGGCCATCTCCTTTTGGCGGCCGACATAGAGCGCATCATCATCCAGCGCGCGTCTCATCTCGGGATTCAACACGCCGCCGATTTTAGCCAGCGCGTTCTGCGCGGCCAACGCCAAGGCGTCGTCAGTCTGGCGGCTGACCCATTGCGCCCCCGCCACCAGTGCCTGTAACTCTTCTTCCGTGAAAGACAGCGGCGGCAGAAGGAAACCGGGGCGCAGGATATAACCCACGCCGGGGGCACCGTCGATATCGGCTCCCATAGCTTGTAGCGTAGCGATATCACGGCGAATAGTGCGCAACGACACACCGGTTTCCCGCGCCAATACTTCGCCGGACACCGTTCCCCGGTGTCGGCGAAGTGCCTGTATCAGCTCGAATAACCGGTGGCTGCGCGACACGCTTAATCCATCGCAACCACACCCTTGCCGCCAGGCTTACAGCCCGTGTCAAGGAGGGTGATAAGCGGAATTGCGTCGCGCAGTTGTACGCTTTTGACGCCTTCGCGCCGGATTATTTCCGGCACGCCGTAGTGATGGTATTGAATACGCTTCATTAGCCTGCCGCTCGCTCAAAGGTCAGTGAGGTTGAACCGATGCCGCATACGCAGCAAATGGCGTTGCATCGTAAATCACCGTGGTAGCGGTTATCTTACCCTCTCTGACGGTAAGCCGTTCCGCCACCACAGAGTGCGGCACCGGATGCGTTTCAACCTCGTAAACCACGATAGCCTGCTCGTCATCACCGTAAGCGGCAAGAAGAGTCAGGTTTACGATCATCTTGGCGAAGCCTTCCTGAAAAGCCTGGAAACGCTCAATCCCCGCAAGCTGTCCAATGGGTGATGAACAGACGATATTCTCAGCCGACATCGAGACAATGGCGTCGATCTCTTTTTTCGCCATTGCCGCCACATAATTACGTGCGATATCCAAGGCTCCGTTACTCATTTTAGTCATAATAGTTTTCCTGTGTTGTGATAAAGAAAATCCAGTCTAGAGCAACGTAGTGACAGATCTTGTCACCATGGTGTTGAGCGTAATCAGGCAAGATGCGATAGCCGCCGGAGCATGTAATGAAACTTTCAGATTTAGGCGACAGAATTTGCATTATGGGGCCATCGAACAGCGGCAAGTCTACTCTTGCTAATGCGATTGCAAGGAAATGTAATCTGGACGTGATCCATCTGGATCAGCTTTTCCATATTCCCTATTCAAACTGGCAGGAACGCCCGTTGCATGAATTTCTACAATTACACGATGAAGCCATCAAGCGGGAAAAATGGGTCATGGACGGCAATTACAAACGATGTCTGCCGCAACGTTTATCCCGGGCGACGGGGCTTATTCTGCTGGATGTCTCCACGCTATCGAGCGTGCTGCGTTATATCAACCGAACGCTATTTCAATACAAACGCTATGGCGGGCTGGCAGGCGGCACGGACCGGCTGAACGGGAAAATGTTTCGTCATATTATCGTCGCCACGCCCAAGAACAGGAAATATTATGCCGAGCTGTTTGAAACGGTCCCACTCCCCAAAATCAGGCTCGCTTCGATTAACGAGATGAATAAACAGTTTGATGAATGGGGACTGACGAGATAACACAGGCTGACGCGCCAGAGAGCATGTGGAACAAGGAGTATCAGGAACAGGATTGTCTGTTTATGCCTGATATTTGCCCACAAAAGTGGGTATTCGGTATAAATGAGTCAAATATCCGGCGTCAGACCGATGTTTTCCGTGACCGGCTTGCTCCCGAGGCGTTCCAGTGCTCGGCGATGCGCGGCATACTTTCTTCTATCCAGTCCACCAGCACCTGCACCTTTTCCGCCGCTTCTGTTCCTAATGGCGTCAGGCTGTATTCGACGTGGGGCGGCACCACGTCATAGGAGACCCGATTAATCAGGCCATCGCCTTCCAGACATTGCAGCGTCTGGGCCAGCATACGCTCGCTGATACCCTTGATCAGACGACGCAGCTCACTGAAACGCAACGTTTTTGATTCCAGCACCACCAGGATCAAAATCCCCCAACGGCTGGTGATATGTTGCAATACTTCCCGTGACGGGCACGCCGCCACCAGCAAATCACCGCGCTGAAACTTTTCGATTGTTCCCATACCTCACCCTCAATTGATTCTGTGGCGCCACCGGTTTTAGGGTAAGGAGCGCACTAAAAATAAGCAATCGCTTTCATGCATCCCCCTTTTCGAGGACATCGGGCATAGGCATAAAAGAACCCGATGGAATAACGATTGATTAAATCATGCCGAATGTGTAGGTGGAAAAACACGGAGAAAGTCAGACTGCCGCAGAATGGAATATTTCTCTTTATCTAATGGGAGGCTGTCTTAAAAAAGACGCATAAGACTTTCAGCAATTCAAGAAATTCATTCCTTCAAATAACGCGAATTAAAGCCTGTTATTCAATCAATCAATAAACACAATAAATTCAATTACCTAAGAAATTACCGTGCTTCATCACAGCTGAAGCCGGGCAAAAGGCTATCGCCGCCAGAAATGAAAATGCTAGGCTGTGCCGCGTTATTGTCGTAATGACATGCCGAAAAAGCAGTCTCATTTTGATGCGAGACACGCATTCCCGTTACCACAGGAATGCTTTTTCTTTTATACCCAAAATAATTCGCGTTGCAGGACAACCGACTTACGTGTTGAACAACACATCTGCAACGTGAAGTATGACGGGTATATTTATTTTTATTACCGCGTTTATATCTACAAGAACACTACGAGCACACAGCAAAAAAGGAAATATTTTCCTCAATACCTTCTTTAATAAAGGAATGCTCGTATGTACAAAAAATACCTCGTCCGCGCCATGACGGTGGCCGGTCTGTTTTCTCCCGTCATAACCTTTGCCGCCGGCACCTGGTCAGATGCCAGGAACGACGCTATGGGCGGCACCGGCGTCGCTTCGTCGCATTACGGTTCCGCCGCACTGATCAACCCGGCATTACTGACCAAAGCGCAAGCCGGCGACCATGTGAGCCTGATTTTGCCTTCCGTGGGCGTCTTCATTGCCGACCCGGACAAAGCGGAAGACAAGTTCGATCTCATCAAAAGCAGCTGGGATAGCGTTAAAAACACCCTGAATACCAGCAGCGGCATCAGCAATCCGCTGTTACGTCGACTGGCGTTGCAGCAAGGCATCGCCTCCTTCCAGTCGCTGCGGGGCGAACTGCAAAACATCAACGGCGATAGCGCCTACGGCGACGCGGCCGCCGCCACCGTGGTGGCAATTCCTAACGACACGCTGCCCCTCGCGTTTGTGGTGAAAGGCTGGGGCGTCGCCAACGCCAAAGCCGTCGTCACCGACCGCGACCTGGCTTATCTGGATAGCGTGGCGGCAGGTACGACAATCCCCACCTCGGCGGATCTGAACAGCTTTACTTCTCGGGCCGAAGGCGTCGGTGCGCTGGTGACCGAATACGGCGTCGCGATGGCGAAACAGGTCGATATCGCCGGTCAGTCAGTTGCCGTGGGTATCACGCCAAAACTGCAACGAATTGATACCTATAACTATATTGCGTCAATCAATAACTACAGCGCATCTGATTTCCGTAATTCGGAATTCAAGAAATCCAGTTCCGGCGCCAACCTGGATCTGGGTTTCAGTACCGACCTGACATCGCGCTGGAGCGCCGGACTGGTGGCGCAGAACCTGATTGGCCGCCGAATCGATACCAAAGAGGTACAAGGCATCCAGCGCACTTTCACTGTTCGTCCGCAAGTCACGGCAGGCACCGCCTGGAATACGGAAACGCTGACGCTGGCCACCGATATCGACCTGACGCCCGCCAGCGGCTTTAACGGCGAGACGAAACATCAGTACGCCGGGGTCGGCGCAGAATACCGCGCACTGTCCTGGGCGCAGTTGCGCGTCGGTTACCGCGCCAATATGCGCGACAGCGATAAGAATCAGGTCACGGCCGGTTTCGGCCTGTCGCCGTTTGGTATACACCTCGACCTGACCGGCATGGTCGGCACCGAAAGCAAACACACCTACGGTGCCGCCGCCAAACTGAGCTTTACCTTCTGATGTTCGCTCCCGGCATCGTCGTGATGCCGGGACACCCCACGGTTATTGCTTACGCTCTCTTTTTACCCCCTTCCCATTGCATCACCAGGCTCATCGCGGCGGGTAGCACCGTCAGTGTCAGCAATGTAGCGACGATCAATCCACCGATAATGGCGTAAGCCATCGGCCCCCAGAAGACCTGGGCGGCGATCGGGATCATCCCTAAAATCGCCGCCAGCGCAGTCAACAGAATCGGACGCGAGCGGTGGTGAGCCGCCTGCATGATGGCGTCGTTGGTCGCCATTCCCGCCGCCGCGTTGGTATCCACTTCACTGATCAGGATAACCGCATTGCGGATAATCATTCCGGCCAGCGCGATCACCCCCAGCAAGGCGACAAAGCCCATCGGCGTCCCGGTCGGCAACATTGCCGCCACCACGCCAATCAATCCGAATGGCGCCATCAGCAACGCCAGCATCATGCGTGAGACGCGCTGCAACTGCACCATCAGCAAAATCAGCATCACCAGCAGCGTTACCGGCAAGACCTGATAGACCGAGCTGTTACCCTTACTGGATTCCTCCACCGCGCCGCCTTCTTCAATGGAATACCCGGCCGGTAACGACGCCTGATACGCCGCCACCTTCGGCGCCAGCGTCGCCGACAGAGTTTGAGCGCGAACCCCCGGCATCAGATCGGTCTGTACCGTGATAAACGGCAGGCGTTGACGGCGCCAGATGATCGGCTCGTCCACGCCGTACCCGACGGAGGCTATCTGCCCCAGCGGCACCCGTTGGCCGTTCGCCGCACGCAATTGCAGGCTGGCGACGGTATCCAGATCTCGCCGTTCCTCGTTACGGGCACGCACGATTACGTTCACCATGCGGTTACGGTCGCGCACGCTGGTGATGACGTTGCCGGAAAAAATGGTCGCTAACGCACTGGCGACATCCTGCGAGCTGATCCCCACCGCCCGCGCCTGCGTTTGGTTGACGTCAACGCGAATGGCACGCTCCGGTTCGCCGGCCGTCATGCTGATCTCCTGTGCACCGGGAGTGTTCCCCATCAACGTAGCCAAACCGGCGGCATACTCACGCACCTTGCCAATATCCGGCCCGCTGACCCGATATTTGAGCGGCCAGCCCACCGGCGGCCCTAATTCCAGCGGCGACACGCGCGTCACCAGGTGGCTGAAATCCTGCTGCAGGCGCTTTTCCAGCCGGGCCCGCAACGCATCGCGCTCTTTCAACCCTTTCGCTACCACCACCAGTTGCGCGATATTTTCATTCTGCAACAGCACATCCATCGGCAGATAAAAACGTACCGCGCCGGAGCCGACATAGGTGGAAAAATGGTCCAGATCCGCATCGCCTTTCAGCGACTGTTCCAGCCGCACCGCCTCTCGATCGGTGGCCTCCTGCGACGCATTATTCGGCAGCGTCAGGCTGACCAGCAGTTCCGGCCGGTCCGACGCGGGGAAGAATTCCCCCTCCAACCGCCCCGACGCCACCACGGCCAGTGCCAACAGCGCTACCGCCAGCAACAGCGTACGGCCGCGGTAGCGCAACGCCGCCGACAGCAAACGGTGATAGATGCGCGACAGCCGGCCGGCGTGATGATCATGGCCTGTCATCGCCTTCGGCAGCAGCCAGACGCCAATCAGCGGCGAGAATAGGATCGCCACCACCCAAGAGCTGATGAGCGAAATCATCACCACAATAAACAGCGAGTAACAGTATTCGCCGGCGCTGGAAGCGGCAAACCCCACCGGAATAAAACCGGCTATCATCACCAGCGTGCCGGTCAGCATCGGAAACGCCGTCGTTTCGTAAGCGCGGGTGGCGGCACGTTCACGCGCGTCGCCCTGCTCCAGACGGGATACCATCGCTTCCACGGTGATCATCGCGTCATCCACCAGCAAGCCCAGTGCGATGATCAACGCCCCCAGAGAGATACGCTGCAAACCGATACCGGCTATCTCCATTCCGGTGAAGGTCATCGCCAGCACAATCGGGATCGAAGCCGCCACCACCAGCCCGGCGCGGCTTCCCAGCGACAGGAACGACACCGCCAGGACGATCACCACCGCTTCCAGCAGCACCCTGACGAAACCGTTAACCGACGAGGTCACCACCGCAGACTGATCCGCCACGTTAGTGACTTCAATACCGTGCGGCAACGACGCGCTAATCGTCGCCATCTTGTCGCGCAGTGCCTGACCGAAGGCCAGCATGTTACCGGTCGGCGCCATCGAAACCGCCAGCCCGATGGCCGGTTGCCCGTTGACGCGAAACGCCGGCGCCGGTGGTTCCGCCGCCTGGCGGTGAACCGTCGCGATATCCGTCAGCGGGATAAAACGGCCGCCGATACGCAGCGTTACCTGACGCAGGCTCTCTTCGGACACAAACGCGCCGCTGACCCGCAATGCCACCTTGTCATTCCCGGTTCGAATAGTACCGCTCGGGCTGACGGCATTCTGTGCCTGCAACGCCGCCGTCACCTGTTGCAGGTCCAGCCCCATGCCGGCCAGTTGTCTTGGCGAGAACGCGACGACAATCTGCTCTTCCTGCGCACCCAACACATCGATTTTGCCGACATCCGGCGTGGCGAGCAGCTCGGTGCGAATGTCGTCCACCTTGTCGCGCAGTTCACGCGGCGAGTAGCCGTCGGCGGTAAAGCCATACAGGGTGCCGAAAGTATCGTCAAACTCATCGTTGACCGTCGGCTCGCCCACGCCGTCCGGCAGGCTGGGGGCGATATCCTTCATCTTTTTACGAACGCTGTACCAGATGCCCTGAACCTCGGACGGCGGCGTATTGTCGCGCAGGTTGACGAAAATCACCGCCTCGCCGGGGCGGCTGTAACTTTCAATAAAGTCGAGGTAAGGCGTTTCCTGCAGTTTCTTTTCCAGCACATCGGTGACGAAACTGACGGTATCCTGCACCGTCGCGCCCGGCCAACCGGCGGATACCACCGCGGTTTTGATGGTAAAGGCCGGGTCTTCGTTGCGCGGCAGCCGTTCATAGCTCATGACCCCCGCCGCCACAATCACCAGCATGAAAAAAGCCACCAGTTGCTGATGGGCCAGCGCCCAGGCAGAAAGGTTCCATTTTGGTTTGGGTCCGGATGACATTATGGCGCCTCCGTCAGCGCGACCTGCTCGCCGACCCGCAATTTACTCACGCCGGCGGTGACCACCTTATCGCCAGCAGCCAGACCATCGGCGACAATGATCTGCGTATCGCTGTAATGACGTAGGGTGATCGGTTGCAGCCGTAGCGTCTGAGTCTGCGAGTCAACCACCAACACGGCCGGATTATCGCCCTCGCGGGTCAACGCCGAAGCCGGCAACACGATAACACTGCCGCCGGGCAGCGTGATTTCGCCCTCGACCGTCGCCCCCAGCACCATGTCCGGCGGCGGGTCGATGAGCGAAACCCGCACCCGCCAGGTACGGGTTTCCGCATCAGCCAGCGGGCTGACGTCACGCACACGCCCCTGGGTTTTAATCGCCGGGTTGGACAACAAAGAGATCGTGACCACCGGGTCCGTCAGGCCGCGGGTAATCAGACGTTCGGAAACATTAAATACGGCGTCGCGGCCGGCAAACGTCGCCAGACGCACCACTTCCTGACCGGCGTTCACCACCTGGCCGGGATTGGCGCTGACTGCGGTTATCACCCCGGCGACCGGAGCGGATAAGCGGGTATATCCCAAACGGTCCTGCGCGCTTTTAACACCGGCTTGCGCACTTTCACGCACCGATACCGCCGATGCCCAGTTAGACTGCGCTTCATCCAGTTGCGAGCGGGAAATAGCACCATTGGGTGCCAGTTGCCTCATTCGGTTGAGGTTCTGTTCCGCCAGCCGTTCTGCGGCTATCGATCGCGCCAAATCCGCCTTTGCGCTTTGCAGTTGGTTTTCACTGTCGCGGGCATCCAGTGCGGCGATCGCCTCGCCTTGCTTTACCGCCGAACCCACATCGACTGCGCGCGACACTAGCCGCCCATCCAGACGAAACGCCAGCGCGGTCTCCTCCGCCGGGCGGATCTCGCCGGTCTGGGAGAACACGTCGCCGGCGGCCGACGGCTGTACCGTCACCGTGCGGACCGGGCGCGCCGGCGAGGAGGCTGGCGCATCGGTGGGATTATCACAGCCGGATAGCGTACCGGCGAGCAGCAGCAATAACGCCCACACCCCGCCGACCCGCACAATAACGCCGCCGCTGTGGCGACTCAGATGATGAAAAATACAAAGCATGGATGCTGCCTGTGTCATGATGATTTCCTGTTACCCGTCATCATCATTACAGCGCACACATTTCCAGATTGTTTCCACGCTTCATCAAGAAACGGTCAAGAACGCTGAAAAAACGCGTTTATTTCACGTCCGGTATCAACGTCACGCCATCGGCAGAGTGAGGGTAAAACACATGCCGCCTTGCGGATGGTTTTCCGCCGTCAGCGTGCCGCCAAGCGCTTCGCAAATCGCCTGCGCGATGGATAGCCCCAGCCCACTGCCGCCGGAATGGCGTGCCCGTGAAGTATCGGCCCGGGAAAAACGCTCGAAAATATGCGGCAGGAATGCCGCGCTGACGCCGGGGCCGTAGTCACGAAAGCGAATCAGCCAGTGATCCTGCCGCCGTACTACCTCGATTCGCTGCGTCTTGCCCTCTTGCGCATAACGCAGGGCATTATCCATCAGGATGGTAAACACCTGCCCGAGCCGGATCGGGTCCGCCAGACAATCCCCTTCTTCATCGGCGTGCAGCGTTATGCTGAAATCGACCACCTCCGCATTCGGCTTCAGCCAGGCGATACGGTCACGCAGCAGTTCCACCGGGTTCATTCGGGTCTTGTCGATAGCCAGTTGACCGGCGCTGGCCATCGACAGCAAATGCAGATCCTCAATCAGCCGATTCAGGTTGAGCATCTGGTTCATCACCATCTGTAACTGCCGGGTATCCGCCGGGAAAACGCCATCCAGCATCCCTTGTAATCGTCCCATCGCCGCCGTCAACGGCGATCGCAACTCATGCGCCATCGCCACATGCGAGGCATGTAATTCACGCTCGTAACGTTCCAGTTGATCGGTCATGGCATTGAAGTTTTGGGTCAGCAAGGTCAGCTCCGCCGGCGCGCCCGGTACGGTACGCGCTCGGGTGGCGAACTGCCCGCGGGCCACTGCACGGGCCGACATCGCCAGTTGGCTAAACTGTACCGACAACGGCCGAGCCGCCCACAACCCCAACAGGACGATTAATGGGATCGCCACCAGCACCAATATTCCCAGGATCACCCAATCTTCCGAAACGATCGACAGATCGAAAGATTGAGGGCCGTACCAGGTATCCAGTATCTGGTAGTAACGGGTGCGGTTCAGTTCGGGGTTAATCTGTAATGCGGCGAACTCATGGCGCACCGCTTCCGGCATGGTATGGCGCACCCACAGATTCCAGATGACGAACCGCAGCCACATGCAGGTGGCGATCAGCACTACCGTACCAATCGCCAGCGACAAAATGCGAATACACAGCCAGCGCCACAGCGAGAGATGAGGCATATTTTTCATGGTTGACGAAACCTGTAGCCCACCGCGCGTACCGTCAGCAGCACATCGCCGATACCGACCGCTTCAAGTTTTTTACGCAGGTTATAGATGTGAGTATCCACCACGCGTTCGAGCGCGTCGCTGTCCGGCAGGCAGGCTTCCAGCAGTTCCTGCCGGGAAAACGCGCGGGTTTGGGCGCGCAGCATGGTCGTCAGCAAGCTGAACTCCGTCGGCGTCAGATCCAGCGGCCGGCTGTCCCCTTGCGCATCGGTCACCGCCGCCAGCATGGCATCCTGATCCACCACCAGCGGGCCAAAACTCAGCGGCTTGCCGGGCGTCATCGCGCCGCACGTGCGCCGCAATACCGCCTGTACCCGCGCCACCACTTCGCCGGGATGGTAGGGTTTGGTCACATAATCATCGGCGCCGTAGCGTAAAGCGCCGATTTTATCGGTGTCGTCACCCATGGCGGTCACCATGATCACCGGCACATCGCTTTTACGGCGTAAAGCAGCCAGCACTTCGGTGCCGTTCATGCCCGGCAGCATCACGTCCAACAGAATCAGCGCCGGCTTGGCTCGCAGCGCCATTTCCAGCCCGCTGACGCCATCACGCGCCAGCAACACCTGAAAATTATCGCGCTTCAGGTAAGCCTCCAGCACGCTGGCGGCATCCGCGTCATCTTCGATTATCAGAATGCGTTTCGGACTCATCATGGCTCTCTTGACAATTTCTTAATAATTTCCCGACCGGGCATTGACGCCGATGTGTATACTCCGGTGTTTCGTACCAGGACGTACGGCTACGCCAGTACAAGGCAACACCTCTTTCCCGCTTTAAGGAGTTCCGACAGGATGATAGTGCGACACAGACCTTTTTACATAGCGACTCTTTTCTTCGCCGTCAGCAACCTAAGCTGGGCCGATGATACCGCGCCCGGTCAACAAGATGGCGTCACTCTCGGTCTCGCCGCCCACAATGCGCCTCGCTACAGCGGTTCAGACGAACGCGCCTGGGCTATGCTGCCGGTGATTCAGGCGCGTCAGGGCGCCTTCTTTTTCGATACCGCCAAAGGCGTCGGCTATGACTTGCAGTTCGGCCAGTTTTATCTTGAGCACACGCTGGGCTACGCGCCCGGACGTACCGATAAGAAATCCTCTTTCCGGGCAGGCTCCGACAAGTTACGCGGTATGGGTAACATCGACGGCGTGCTGAACACCGCCGTAGCGCTCGGCTGGCAATTCACCGACCAACTGTCGGTGGAAGCGAAAGCGATTCTGCCGTTGACCGACAGCCAGGGCGTGCAATACCAGACCTCGCTCACCAGCATTCTGTTCCAGGACAAATCGGATACGCTGGGCGCCCAGGGCACATTGCTGTTCGGCGATGCGCGCTATAACAATCTGTTTTACGGTGTGAATCAGCAACAGAGCCAGAACTCCGGCTATCGCACTTATCAGGCAGAAAGCGGCCTGTACGGCCAGTCCATCTCGCTGTTCTGGACACACCAGTTTGATCCGCACTGGGCCGCGACGCTCAGCGGCAGCTATACCCACCTGAACGATAAAGCGGCGGACAGCCCGATCGTGTTCAGCGCCAATCAGAGCGAAGGGACTTTTGCCGTGACTTACGCCTTCTAAGCCAGCCGGGCCTCGCCCATTACATGGGCGACCACGGTGGCTTTGTCGTTATGCGGCGGTATAACCGGGTGGAGGATGCAGTCGTAAGCGCCTCCGCCCGGTGAACCCGGCAATGACGTTTTAAATACCCGACACCGTTATTCTGCGGCTCAAATTATCTCGAATAAAGTTTGCCGCGGCCGCTTCCCCTTCTTTTTTCTTTGTGTTTAAACAACCAAAATATTCAGCCCACATTAACGAAATATCGAAACAACGTGCTATTCGCACAGAATAGCTATTCGACATAATTAGAAAAAACAATAACAGCACAAAAAGCTAAACAAACCGACAACAGAATAAGAATAAACGCCGGGGAAATTGAAAACCGAAAACCGGGTGAAATAGAATGGCCACGCTGCTCCTGAGCGTGATTCAGACAGCATTCGCTTTTGGCCTTTCGACAATAAATCAAGGTTATCTCGTCATGAAAAGAGTCTTCATCACCGGGGCCACAGGTTTCCTGGGCGGTGCAATTATGGAAAAAGCGTTACAGGACAAGCAGATTGAAAAAATATATATGCTGGTCAGAGCCGCTACCAGACAGGATGGACTTAAACGAATTCTCAATAACCTGCGTAAATTTGATATTTCAGAATCACTATTATCTTGTTTAACGGAAGAGAATATTATTATCGGCGATTTGGCCGAACCCGAATCATTTATTCATCACCCGATGCTGGACGGCATCACTCATGTCATTAACAGTGCGGCCATCGCCTCATTTGGCAATAATCCTTTGATCTGGAAAGTCAATGTAGAAGGCACTCTGGCCTTTGCCAAACGGATGAGTCAGGTTACATCGCTGCGAAAATTCATTCAGATCGGCACCGCGATGTCCTGCGTACCGGATCAAGACCAGGTGGTCGAAGAGTGCGGACAACTGGATACGGAAAAATCGCATATCGTCGAATACACCCTGTCCAAAGCCACCATCGAAAATCTGATGCGTGAACACTGCCCGGCCATGCCGTTACTGATTGTGCGCCCGTCGATTATCGTCGGTCATTCGCACCTGGGCTGTAAGCCCTCCAGCAGCATCTACTGGGTATTCGAAATGGCGATGAAACTTCAGCGCTTCATGTGCTCGCTGGATGACAAAATCGACGTTATTCCGGTGGATTTCTGCGCCGAAGCCATCCTGATGCTGCTGCATACGGAGCAGGCGGTTAACGATATCTATCATATTTCCGCCGGCGAAGCCTCCAGCGTCAGCTTTAACGAGGTCGATCAGGCGATGGCGCAAGCGGCGGCGCGCGCTCCGATGGGAGCAGACTATCGTCAGGTGAGCTACCACGACCTGATCAAACTGCGCAGCCGCTTTAGCTCGCTGTATGGCCCATGCAATGAACGCCTGATGCTGCGCGCGATGCGTCTGTACGGATCGTTCGCTCAGCTCAATGTGAAATTCAGCAACCGCAAACTACTGCAACTGGGCATGAAAACCCCGCCGCGCTTTACCGAATACGTAGGGAAATGTGTGGAAACCACCCGTCAGTTCAGCGTACCGGAACTGATGACGGTAGATTTCAAATAGCCTCGCTGCCCATTCACCCTGCCATCGCCACGGAAGATGGCAGGGTCGAGACAATGTTCCTGCGTTTACCGCAATCCATCCGATGCGTTATCGGACGAGGCGATTTCATTCATATTCATTCATGCGCCATTATTAATCGGCCGACGCGAACCGGGGCACACCAGTTGACGGCTCTTGATGTGATACATTTCCAGATTGGGACGCAGGAAAAACGCCATTTCCCATGGGTTCTTGTTGATGAACGCATGGCGGACTTCCTCAAACAACGGCGTTGCCGGGTCAATCAGATGCGCGTCGCCTTCGATCAAGGTGTAATTCCATTCGATGGAGCGCTCAAAGGTGTAATGTGAACGCTCATCCATCGCGAAAAAGCAGTGCGGGTTGCGTTTGAGCAGTTTGGATTTGAAGGTTTCCGGAAAGGTAATCAGGAAAATATCGTCCTCGACCGAAGAGAGGAACGCCAGCACCGTGGTATGCGGCTGCTCTTCCGCCATCGTCACCAGCACGCCGACTTTATTGGTAAAGTCCTTGCGCTCGGTGTCCGGCAGTGCGGTCATGGAAGTCAACGGCACCGGCCGTTCCGGTCGGTTGTCGGTCGGGAACACATAACCCGGTTCATGGATGTCTACCACCGGCGTGAAACCGTGCAATAACTTGCACTCGCGCGGCGCCAGAATCACCCAGTCTTCGTCCACACTCGCCACCCGGCCTTTATACGACGCACGATACACCGAGATATTGGCGTCAAACTCATCAACACCGGTGCGATTGTCGAGGTGTACCGTCGCCAGGTCGCCCACCACCAGGTTATGCCCTTTCGGGAAAAATACCCGCAGGCTGTTGTCGGCACGCGGATACACCCCGCAGATATGAATTACCACATTGCCTTGTTGGTAACAGGCCAGCACCCCCAGCACCTGTTTACCCAGATACGTCGTCAGACTCATGTTGCAGCACCTTATTTATTCTTCTCGTTACCCGATACGTCAGGCTGTGTGTAAAGCCGCCGCGGCGGTTGGCCGAACATCGCCCGACCATCGCGCCTGCTTTTCCACCCTATGGAGCGAAAGATGGGCTGTCAAGACGTTTGCGGTCTTTACCGCCGCCGCCGTTAACGTGTGAATTTAACTCGCGTATACATGATTTTTTCGTCATAGATATTCATGCATCGCACAGATAGGTTCGCCAGCTTGCTGCTGCACAGAGCAGCTCGACCTGCACATAATCCTCCTGATTCGATCAGTCCGGCAATCAGGCCGTTATCGCCCGATATAACACATGCCCGATTGGCATAAAGGCCGGCTGGCCTGCCCCGTAACAGGCTTGTATGATGGCAGGCCAAATAAATAACAGACTATCTCATTAAAGCAGAGTCCTTTACGAAACCCTGCCGGCTCGTCACCGCCAACCTGCACGGAACCCAGCCTACTTACCGAGGATGCTATGACAATCAGGCGTTATCCACACCTCGCCCATTGGGGCGCGTTCACCGCTGTCGTTGAGGATGGCCGTCTTATTCGCTGCGAACCCTTTGCCGACGATCCAGACCCATCGCCGATGCTCGATTCCATCGTACCGCTGGTCTATTCCGACAAGCGTATTCGCAAACCGGCAGTGCGCCGCTCCTGGCTTGCGAAACGCGAACACAGCGACCGCACGCTGCGCGGCAAGGAACCGTTCGTCGAGGTGGATTGGGATCTGGCGCTGGATCTGGTGGCGGAAGAAAACCGCCGGGTACGCGACCACTATGGTGCCGACGGCCTGTTCGCCGGGTCATACGGCTGGTCTTCCGCCGGACGTTTTCATCATGCCCGATCGCAGGTGCGGCGTTTCTATTTCTCCGGCGGCGGCGCGGTGGACCAAACCGGCAACTACAGCTGGGGGGCGGCGCAATTCTTCCTGCCGTATGTGATCGGCACCTTCCACCCGCTAACCGGCAAAGTCACCGAGTGGCGCAGCGTGGCGGATCACTGCGAGCTGTTTATTGCCTTCGGCGGGCTGGCGCTGAAGAATGCTCAGGTGGCTTCCGGCGGCGCCGGTCACCACACGCTGAAACCGGCGCTGGAAACGCTGGCGGCACGCGGTATTCCGGTGATTAACATCAGCCCGATGCGGGATGATTGCCCGGCGTTCGTCAACGCGGAGTGGATACCTATCCGCCCCAACACCGACGTGGCGCTGATGCTGGCGCTGGGTTACGAGATCCAACGCCGGGAAGCGGAAGACCGTGATTTTCTCGACAGCCACTGCGTCGGTTACCCGTCGCTGCGCGACTATCTCAACGGCCGCAGCGATGGCATCGCCAAAACCCCGGCGTGGGCCAGCGTCATCACCGGCATTCCGGCTGAACGTATCGAAAAGCTGGCTCGGCAGTTGATCGGCGTACGCAGTTTTATGACCTGTTCTTATTCGGTGCAGCGCGCCCACCGCGGCGAACAGCCTTACTGGATGATGATCGCGCTGTCTGCGATGCTCGGACAAATAGGTCTGCCGGGCGGCGGCTTCTCGTTTGGTCACGGCTCGATGAACAGCGTCGGCAACGAACGCATCACTTCGCCGGCCCCCGCCTCACCGTCGGTGCCGAATCCCGGCCAGTCGATTCCGGTGGCGCGCATCGCCGATATGTTACTGCACCCCGGCGAGCCCTATACGTTTTGCGGCGAGCAGCGAACTTACCCCGATATCCATCTGATTCATTGGGCCGGCGGCAATCCGTTCCACCATCACCAGCAGCTCAACCGGCTGGTGGCGGGCTGGCAACGGCCGGATACGGTTATCGTGCAGGATATCGTCTGGACCGCCGCGGCGCAGATGGCGGATATCGTGCTGCCTGCCACCACCTCGCTGGAAAGAAACGATATCGGCGGCTCCTCGCGCGACCGCTTCGTGTTCGCCATGCATCAGGCGATTGCGCCGCAGCATCAGGCCCGTCACGACTACGATATCTTCAGCGAGCTGGCCCAACGCCTGGGTTACGGCGACGCCTTCACCCACGGCGGCCGTACCGAGCGCCAGTGGCTGGAATCGATGTACCTCGCCTGTCGGGAACGTCAGGGCTGCGCCGGTGAAAGCTGGCCTGATTTCGACGGTTTCTGGCAGCAAGGATTCGTGGATGTTCCGATGGATGAGCAGCCGTTCGTGTTTTTCGAAGAGTTTCGCCACGACCCGCAGCGTCACCCGTTGAACACGCCGAGCGGCAAAATCGAGCTATTCAGCCGCACCATTGCCGATTACCGTTACCCGGATTTCGCGCCGCATCCGCAATGGCAACCGCCGGTGGAATGGCTGGGCGCTGAAGCCACACAACGCTGGCCGCTGCATTTTATCTCCATTCAACCGTCCGATCGGCTGCACAGCCAGCTCGGCAGTACACCGCAAGTCATCGCCAACCAAACCGCCGGACACGAAACCCTGTACATGCACCCGCAAGATGCGGCCGCACGCGGCATCCGCCATGGTGAGCGGGTGGAAGTTCGCAACGATCGCGGGCGTATCTACGCCGGAGCCGCAATCACCGATGGCGTTACGCCGGGTGTGGTGATGATGGCGACCGGCGCCTGGTTTGATCCCGGCTTTGGTCAGGCGCAATGGCACGCGGTGGAACAATCCGGCAATGCCAACGTGTTGACGCGGGATATGGGTACTTCGCCGCTGACGCAAGGCCCCAACGCGATGAGTTGCCTGGTGGACGTGCTCGCGCTCTGACGCCTGGCTGAACTGTAGACAAAAAAACGCCCCCGGCAAGCGGGGGCGTCGTTTACGCCGGAGCCGTATTATGGATTACGGTTTCGGGTGCGTTTTCTCATTGTCATGATGAGCGTGGTGGTCGTGACGAGACAACCAATCCAGATACCCCATCACAAAAGCGGACAACACAAACGTCAGGTGGATGATCACATACCACATCAGCTTGTTGTCCGGCACGTTTTTGGCATCCATAAATACCCGCAGCAGGTGGATGGACGAAATCGCCACGATCGATGCCGCCACTTTATTTTTCAGCGAGCTGGCATCCATTTTCCCCAGCCAGTTCAGTTTCTCCTTGTCCTCGCCGATATCCAGCGCCGACACAAAGTTTTCATAACCGGAGAACATCACCATCACCAGCAACCCGCCCACCAGCGTCATATCCACCAGCGACAGCAAGGTCAGGATCAAATCGGATTCCGCGATGGAGAAAATGTTCGGCAGGACATGCCAGATTTCTTCAAAGAACTTGATGGCCAGCGCCAGTAATCCCAGCGACAACCCCAGATAAACCGGAGCCAACAGCCACCGCGCAGCGTACATCGTATTTTCCAGAAAACGTTCCATAGCGCCCATCAGTACAGGTTTCAGAGAGGTGCATGATAGCGAAAAACCGTACCGGAGTGTTATTGAATTGTTTGTCGATATAGCATATTGATTTTAAAAAAATTTCACCCTATTTCACTGCATTATATCGCCAATAGCCGACGCCGGCGTACGTCGTAGCAGAATCAACAACTATGATCCTGATCGCGCCAATCTTCACGCGGTTGCCACTGTTGCGTCACACATGACCATCCGGCAAAGGAGTATCGTCCGCCGCTGTGCCAGTCTGTGTATTTCGGTATAGCGTTCCCTACAACGCAACACTGCAACACTCATCACAAGACAAATGGACGATGCATCATGATGAAACCTCTACAGGCATGGCGTACCCCGTTGTTGACGTTGGCATTTGTGCTGCCGCTGACGGCGACAGGCGCCGTACAGCTAACGCTGGACGGTATGAACAGCACGTTGGATAACGGGTTGCTGAAAGTGCGCTTCGGCGCAGACGGCAGCGCAAAAGAAGTATGGAAAGGCGGTACTAACCTGATTTCCCGCCTCTCCGGCGCGGCGCGCGACCCGGATAAAAATCGCAGCTTTTATCTCGATTACTACTCCGGCGGCGTCAACGAATTCGTGCCGGAGCGGCTAAACGTCATCAAACAGACGCCGGACATGGTGCACCTGGCCTATATCGATGACCAGAACGGCAAGCTGCGGCTGGAATATCACCTGATCATGACCAGCGGCGTCAGCGGGCTTTACAGCTACGTGGTGGCCGCCAATACCGGCGCAGCGCCGGTAACCATCAGCGAACTGCGCAACGTTTATCGCTTTGACGCCACCCGGCTGGATACCTTGTTCAATAGCATCCGGCGCGGCACGCCGCTGCTGTACGAAGAACTGGAGCAGTTACCCAAAGTGCAGGATGAAACCTGGCGGCTGCCTGACGGCAATGTCTACTCCAAATACGACTTTGCCGGTTATCAGCGCGAAAGCCGCTACTGGGGGGTGATGGGTAACGGTTACGGCGCCTGGATGGTGCCCGCCAGCGGTGAGTACTTCTCGGGCGATGCCTTAAAACAGGAACTGCTGGTGCATCAGGATGCGATTATCCTGAACTACCTTACCGGCTCGCACTTCGGCACGCCGGATATGGTGGCGCAGCCGGGCTTTGAAAAACTCTATGGCCCGTGGCTGCTGTACATCAATCAGGGCAACGACCGGGAACTGGTGGCGGATGTGAGCCGCCGGGCTGAACATGAGCGCGCCAGTTGGCCTTACCGCTGGCTGGATGATTCGCGCTATCCCCGCGCACGCGCTACCGTCAGCGGCCGCCTGCGCACCGATGCGCCACATGCTACCGTGGTGTTGAACAGCAGTAAGGAAGAGTTCGACGTCCAGACCACCGGTTACCTGTACACCACGCGAACCCATCGGGATGGCCGCTTTAACCTGGACAACGTGCCGCCGGGTGAGTACCGGTTGTCGGCTTACGCCGACGGCGGCACACAAATCGGCCTGTTGGCGCAGCAAACCATCCAGGTCGACGGTAAAAAAACCCGGCTCGGCCAGATTGACGCCCAACGCCCCGCGCCGCTGGTATGGGCCATCGGCCAGGCTGACCGACGCGCTGAAGAGTTCCGCTTCGGCGATAAGCTACGCCAATATCACTGGCAAACCGAAGTACCGGCCAACCTGACTTTCGACATCGGTAAAAGCCGCGAACGCAAGGACTGGTACTACGCCCAGACTCAACCGGGCAGCTGGCATATCCAGTTTACTACCCGCACGCCTGAGCAGCCTTACACCCTGAATATTGCGCTCGCCGCCGCCAGCAACAGCGGTATGACGACACCCGCCAGCTCGCCGCAGTTGGCGGTGAAGCTCAACGATCAATTGCTGACGACGCTGAAGTACGACAACGACAAGGCGATTTATCGGGGAGCCATGCAAAGCGGCCGTTACCATGAAGCGCATATTCCATTGCCGGCCGGCATACTGCAACCAGGCAGCAACCGCATTACGCTGGAGCTGCAGGGCGGAATGGTGATGTACGATGCCATCACGCTGACGGAAACGCCGTCACGTACGCACCCCTGAAACGTCACTATAGATGTCCCTCACTTTATGCCTGTTCCGGATGGATGCCGGTATGGGCATGAAGTGGACTCCGTTTGGACCACCGCTTACTCTGTCAGTTTTCCAGTACGCACCGGAGCAACAACCTATGCAGAACATCACCCTTATCACCGGCGGTTCACGAGGTATCGGTCGGGCGACCGCATTACGTCTGGCCCGGCAAGGGCATTGGATAGCCATCAGTTATCTGCGCCAATACCATCAGGCGCAACGTGTGGTTGAAGAGATTACCGCACTCGGCGGTAAAGCCATCGCTATTCAGGCCGACGTCGCAGACGAACAACAAATCGTCGCGTTGTTTGCCAATATTGATCGCGAGTTAGGGCCTCTCTCCGGTCTGGTCAACAACGCGGGTATTCTGCGCCCGCAAGCCCGGTTTGAAGAACTGGATGCAGCCCGCCTCAACGCGATGTTTGCCGCCAATATCACCGGTTGCTTTTTATGCGCCCGTGAGGCCATTAAACGCATGTCTCATCGTCATGGCGGACGTGGCGGCGCTATCGTGAACGTCTCATCCGCCGCTTCGCGACTGGGTGCCCCTTATGAGTATGTAGACTACGCCGCGTCTAAAGGCGCGCTCGATTCGATGACCAAAGGTTTATCGCTGGAAGTAGCCGCAGAAGGGGTCCGGGTCAATGCCGTGCGCCCCGGCTTTATTTATACCGATATTCACGCCGATGGCGGTGAACCGGGCCGGGTCGACAGGCTCAGCCAGGCGATCCCGATGCAGCGCGGCGGCCAGCCGGAAGAAGTCGCGAACGCGATAGCCTGGCTACTGTCGGATGAAGCCAGCTATGTCACCGGTAGCTTTATCGATCTGGCCGGCGGGAAATAACCATGACACTCAGCCCGACCGCAGGCTGATAAAAACAAAAACGCTGCACCATAATAGCGCAGCGTCATGAAGGTGAGCGACGGTATAATCCTGTAACCTCACCGTGATCGCATCCGTTCTCGGTTCCCTGGTGTCGGATGCATGATTGTCTGCGTCAATGGCGACGGCGACAATCAATTAGCAGTTCAACTATAAAATCTACTTATAATGGATTACCTGCTTAGCACAGATTAATTAATTTATCTAAACGTTACAGCAATAAAAACACTTAAGTCAACACATTCATAGACACTTTATGATCTTTAATGTTCATTTTTAATGATGATGTTACAACACCCTCCAATCCATTGAATAAATCCACACTGTTTCATGCGGTTTTTCCGTTTTAATCCTCCGAAAAAAGCCGAATTACCTGAGATTTTTCTACACAATGGGGATAGGTGAAAGTAACGCGTTATCGTAAGATGAACCAGTCTGAGAACTGACCTGAGAAGGGATGACCATGAAAACAACGAATGCTCAGCGCAAAACCAATATCATTAAAAATATTGAATATCTGATGCGTACCCGAGGTGAAACCAAAGCCTCATTTTCCAATCGTACCGGGGTAACGCGTACCACTATCTACAAAATTCTTGAAGGTAGGGTAAACAAAGTTCAGCAATCCACCATCAATCGCATTTCCGATTTCTTCGGCGTGTCCTGTGAAGAAATCGAAGATTACGATCTGGAAAAGGTGGAACGCCTGAACAATACCGTCTCGTTCGACGGCAATAAAAATCCTGCGGCAATCCCGATTATCCCACAGTCGCAATTTCTGTCGGTACGGCAGCACAAGATTGGGCAGTTAGCCGTGCAATACCCATTGACCTGGTTCTTCGGAGAAGAGGCCAACATGGTAGCGGTGAAGGTGGAATCGCAAATCGGCGATGCCTTCTACCCCGGCGCGTTGCTGCTTATCCGTCGGCCGCCGGCACTGATGCCGAATACGCCGATGCTCTACCACTCTCCTGCCTCGGGATTTTTCGTCGACATCCCCGATGCGCCGGACGCAGCGGATAAAAAACGCCCGGAGGACGTCGTCCTGTTGGGATATATCATAGAGGAAAGGATATAAATGGATGCAAACAAGAAATTCAAGCTGCTGGGGTTCAACCACAGCGGCGAGTTATCAGCCAATATCATGGTGTTGTCGACCGGCAAGATGATCCACATGGATCTCAAGGAACTGGTCGATAGCGAAATCTCTGATGACCTGAGCCGGCACGAACTCAATGCATTGTACAAAAAACTCTACGCCGGCAAAGACATCACTACCGCTTACGACATCAGCGACAGGAACGAACGCTCCTGGCTGGCCTACCTGATGATTACCGCCGCACTCTGCGTTATTTATATTTTTTCCACCGTCAGCGGCGTAAAGCCGATATTTATTCCGGCACTGAATCTGGTCGTGCCGCCTGCCGTTTTTGTCTACCCGTTGACCTTTATTTTGGTGGATATTCTCAATGAATTTTATGGGCTGCGGCTGGCGCGCCGTACCATTCTCATCGCGTTTTTCTTCCATCTGGCGTTTGTGCTCGGGCTGTGGGTTACCAGCCTGATCCCCGGCCTGCCGGAATGGGAATACAGCAACACTTACAGCGGCATCGTGGAAAGCATGATGGCGGTGCTGGTGGCTTCATCGCTGGCTTACCTGATTTCCGAAAACATCAACGCCTGGGTACTGCATAAGATCAAGATCATGACCAAGTCCCGCTACTTGTTCATCCGCGTGATCACCAGTACAGTCACCGCTTCCGCCGTCGACAGTGTGATTTTCTGCACCATCGCGTTTTATAATGTGCTGAGCTTTGACGTGATCCGCACGATGATCCTGTCGCAATTTCTGATCAAAGTCGTGTATGCGGTGTTGGGCGTCGGCCCGATTTACGGAACCCGCAGGCTGTTCAGAAAATACATTCATGCCGTACCAGCAAGGAACTGAGCGATATGCATATTACAGAAAACGATAGCATTACCCATCTGGGGGTGCGCTCCAGCTACCCGGACAAATACGACCCGACGCTGCTGGAAGCGCTGCCGCGCGCCCGTGGCCGCGATCTGGTAGGCCTGACCGGCTCAACCCTGCCGTTTGACGGCTACGATCTGTGGACCGCCTTCGAATTGTCGTGGCTTAACCGCAAAGGAAAACCACTGGTGGGGATCGCCGAATTCATCATCCCGGCCAGCTCGGAAAACCTGATCGAATCCAAATCGTTCAAACTGTACCTTAACAGCTTCAACCAGACCCGTTTTCAGGATATCGGCGAAGTACACGCTACGCTTATCAAGGATTTGTCCGCCGCCGCCAACGGTGACGTCAAGGTCACGTTGTACCCGGGGTTGACCGGTTACCCGTCGCAGATCGATACCCTGCCCGGCATCAACATCGACGAGCTGGACATCGAAGTAAACGATTACGGCTTCAATCCCGATTATTTGCAGCACGCCGTGCGCGATAATGCGCCGCTTGTCACCGAAACGCTGTGCTCCAACCTGCTGAAATCCAACTGTCTGGTGACTTACCAGCCGGATTGGGGCAGCGTGGTCATCAAATACGAAGGCCGGCAGATCGACCGGGAAGCGTTGCTGCGTTACCTGATCTCGTTCCGCCAGCACAATGAGTTCCACGAGCAGTGCGTCGAGCGCATCTTCAATGACCTCAAGCATTACTGCCAGCCGGAAAAATTGACCGTGTTCGCCCGTTATACCCGTCGCGGCGGTCTGGACATCAACCCGTTCCGCAGCGACTTCGAAACCGAAGCCGCTACCGGCCGGCTGGTTCGTCAGTAAGACCTGGCGCCTCCCCGTCGTCGGGGAGGCGCAGCCCCTCACCTTGCGGCAAATACTGTTTCAGCCAGGCGATAAACGCCGAAATACGCGCCGGTACATGCCGACGCTGCTGGTAAACCGCGTAAATATCCGCTTCCGGCATGGTGTAATCCGGCAACAGCGCCACCAGCTCACCGCTCGCCAGCCAGGGGCGCACATCCCACAGCGAACGCAGGATAATGCCGTGCCCGTCCAGCGCATAACGCATGATCACCTCGCCGTCGTTGGCGGAAAGATTGCCGAAAGCGCGATGGGTAAACTCGCGGCCGTCGCGATAGAAACGCCATAAGCCGTAATCGCTCTCGTACTGACGCAACACCAGACAGTTGTGCCCGGCAAGATCCGCTACCGTTTGCGGTGTACCGTAACGCGTCAGATACGCAGGCGCGGCGCACAGCACCCGTGGATTTTTCATCAGTTGGTAAGCCACCAGCCGGGAATCCGGCGGTGCGCCGAAGCGAATATCGATATCCACGCCGGCATCCAGCATGTTGAGCGGCTGACTGGTGAGCTGCAATTGCACTTCCAGCTCGCGGTGCCGGCGGGCAAATGCGGAAATCAACGGCGCGATGTGGCGTCGCCCGAAACCGAACGACGCATTCACGCTCAGCCGTCCGCGCAGCGTGAGCTGGTTACGGCGTACCTGACTTTCCAGTTCCTCAATTTCATGCAGAATCGGCAATGCGCCCTCGGCGTATAACTGCCCTTCCGGCGTTAAATCCAGCCGGCGAGTCGTACGCCTGATCAATTGAACACCCAGCCGTTGCTCCAGTTGCGTCAGGCGTTTGCTGACGGCCGGCAGCGACAGTCCGCTTTCACGCGCCACCGCCGTCAAGCTACCGAGCGCGGCGATACGGCTGAAGAACAACAAATCATCGATTGAACGCATTTATTCTTCTCTTTTATTCAACAATGCTTTTACCGAAAGCGAAATTGTTTACACCGA
Source organism: Dickeya sp. ws52 (assembly GCF_007210685.1). Lineage (NCBI taxonomy): Bacteria > Pseudomonadati > Pseudomonadota > Gammaproteobacteria > Enterobacterales > Pectobacteriaceae > Dickeya > Dickeya sp. ws52. The sequence continues at coordinate 1,882 of NZ_SZVX01000002.1, read as the reverse complement.
ATAGAGTAAATACACTCTCTGCTATCCGAGTGCAATCGTTCAAAAAAACGTTCAGGAGTTGTCATGTCTCAACCACATTACCGTATCGCCGTTATTCCCGGCGATGGCATCGGCAAGGAAGTGATGCCGGAAGGGGTACGGGTACTGAGCCGTACTGCCGAGCTGTTTAATATCAAGCTGGAGTGGGAATGGTTTGATTTCGCCAGCGCTGATTACTACCTCCAGCACGGCAAAATGATGCCGGATAACTGGTTTGCGCTGCTCAAGGGCTTCGATGCCCTCTACTTCGGTGCGGTGGGCTGGCCGGACGTGGTGCCGGACCACGTGTCGCTGTGGCAGTCGCTGCTGTTATTCCGTCGTGAATTCGACCAGTACGTCAATCTGCGCCCCTGCCGCCTGATGCCGGGAGTGAAAGCGCCGCTGGCCGGTCGCCAACCCGGCGATATCGACTTTTACATCGTGCGTGAAAATACCGAAGGCGAGTATTCCAGCGTCGGCGGCAAGATGTTCGCCGGCACCGAACGCGAAGTGGTGATTCAGGAAACGGTGATGACCCGTGTCGGCGTCGATCGTATCCTCAAATTCGCCTATGAACTGGCGATGCGACGCCCGAAAAAACACCTGACCTCGGCCACCAAATCCAACGGCATCGCCATCACCATGCCGTACTGGGACAGCCGCGTCGCCGAAATGGGGACTCACTATCCACAAGTGAAGGTGGACAAATACCACATTGATATTCTTACCGCCAACTTCGTGCTGCACCCGGACTGGTTCGACGTGGTGGTCGCCAGCAACCTGTTCGGCGATATTTTGTCCGACCTTGGCCCAGCCTGTACCGGCACCATCGGCATTGCGCCGTCGGCCAACATCAATCCGGACCGCACGTTCCCCAGCTTGTTTGAGCCAGTGCATGGCTCAGCACCGGATATCGCCGGCAAAGGTATCGCCAACCCGATAGGCCAAATCTGGTGTGGAGCGATGATGCTGGAACACCTGGGTCATTACGATGCCGGCGCGGCGGTGCTCAGTGCGATTGAGCGCGTACTGGAACAGGGGCCGGAGAATGCGCCGTTGACGAAAGACCTTGGCGGTAGCGGCAATACGGCTGCGCTGGGTAAAGCAATTGCGCTGGCCGTGCACCGCTAAATACATCAGAGTGCAGTAATAACCTGCCCGCAAACATGAAAAAGGCCGCTGACGTAGCGGCCTTCTGGCTATCACAATGAAAATATTGTAATTTTTTTCGTGGGTTGTACGTTGTTGGAATTGATAATATCAAACATCATGCGTACCTATCAGCCATTTAAGCGATGGTACTTAAGCGATAATACTTAGGCGATAATACCGGTTTGCCGTCACTGACTCTGCACGTGTTAACTCTTACTCCGGCCCTAACGCAATACCCCAGAATATGCCCACAAAACGAGTCGTTCATAACCGACGAAAACAAGAAGGCCGCTGTCATAGCGGCCTTCTTGTTTAATACGGGTTTGCTCTGGGCAATTAATGCATGGCACCCGGCGGGATGTCTTTGTAAGCATTAACATAAGCGACCAGAAGTTTTTTCAGGAATTTACGCACGTCGATCACCTTGACTCATGAATGATTTGTGAACTTTCTGGTAAAATATTGTACGTTTTGTTGAATCCTGACGCAATACTTTTGTGACTCAAATCACAAAAAAGAGAGTTTGAGGTTCACCAGTTTTACGCCGCAACATGCTATATGGCTGATACATAGTGTTTTTCCCCATAAGCCAGAATCAGGAATACTGCCCTCATAAAGCAAATAACCCGCGCAGTGGCTAACACCGTTCACTTAAGGTGTTTTGAGTGAACGGGATACTGGGTTTTTGAGATCCGAACGGCCCTCGCTTTGG